>JBLHWG010000400.1:0-3070 GCA_047629055.1 Halioglobus sp. | reverse complement strand
TCGATACCAATAAGGTTTACGAACATCATAATTTTCGTCGCGAGCGTAGGTTGCTGCTGGCTGAATTGATGGAACGACGGCGCCGGTTTCCTCTTCAACGTAATGAAGTGCCTGAGTAACCAGTGTCACCAGAGAGGGTTGGCGGTTGCTTTTTTCCGACATGATACGAATTTTCCGTTGTTATGCTATTTGATCCAAATGGTGGATGCAGCTACCTACTTGTTTTGTCATAGTACAAGAGTCCTGTTGTACTCAGCTAACAGGTGTTTGTAAGGAGTTAATAGTGCGGTATTATTAGCGAGATCCTCTTTGAACCAAAATTCTTCGTTGAATAGCCTCGGTAGGAACTCCATGACTGCAAAAGAGCAATGCCTGACAGGAATTGCCAGAAGCGTACGCTGCCATTCTGATTCAATGGACTATATTGATTCGGCCATTGCAGCTGATGACAGCTATGCACTTGCTCGATTGGTCAAAGCATGGATGCTGCAAAGCGTCCGCGAGAACACAGTTTCCGACACAGTGTCCCAGTTGATTGTAGAAGTTGAGGAACGCCTACCTTCCAACAATGGGTATGAAGCTCAGCTTCTGTCTGCGCTAAAGCTGTCTAGAGCGGGAAAAAGTATCGAAAGTGCGACAGTCCTTGAGCAAATGCTCTATGAATCTCCGACGGATGTTTACGTGCATAAAATTGTTCAAGATGAAATATTCTGGCTTGGCAAAGCACATTGGATGAGAGACATCACTGAACGTGCTGCGCCGTTCTGGCAAGAAAGTTCGGCCGACTATGGTTCGTTTCTATCGTACAGAGCTTTTGCTAACGAAGAGGCTGGCTATCTGGATGAGGCAGAACGATTTGGACGAGCAGCGCTCGAAATCGATCCTTCTGATATTTGGGGCGCTCATGCTGTTGCACATACTTTGTTAATGAAAGGAGATATTCGACGCGGCGTAGATTGGCTTGAAGATCTAAGTGTGCATTGGGGACATGGCAATCAGATGCGCCATCATTTGTGGTGGCATGTGTGTTTGTTTTTACTCGAGCTGGGTGAGCACGAACGTATACTTGAATTATTAACATCAGAAGTTCGAAACCCGGAATCTGAACTGGTTAAAGTGTCCCCGGCCGCACCCATTGATATACAGAACTTTGCCTCGTTATTGCTAAGACTGGAATTGTACGGTGTGGATGTGAGCTCGCAGTGGAGCACGTTGGCAGACGTGTGTGCAAGCCGGGTTAATAATCACGGAAACGCATTTGGCAATGTGCATGACATGATGGTGCTTACAGCAACGGGTCAGTTTGACAAAGCTAGCGAACTTATTGCCAGTATGTCTGCTCAATACGCAGCGGAGCAGGGGTCTGTCGCACTCGCTTACAACGCAATAGGAATTCCCATTTGCCTCGCTTTAATAGCTCACCGCAGACATGACCATGCTCAGGTATTGGAGCTACTGGGGGGCGTTCGGCACGATCTAGGCCTTATGGGAGGTAGCCACGCGCAGCGCGATGTTTTCTACCATCTTCTTGTCCACACTGCTGAAAAATTGAATCGCCCTGACTTGAGGGCAATCTATCTTCGTGATATCGAACGCTTAGGGTTTTGTGATGTTCCATCGCGAGCGGCTTATCAGGCTGTTGCTCATTAGCCTGCGTTTAATGTAACCGTAGGTGTAACTCCTGAGACGTTAATGCCTCCTCTCAGGCTTCCCACTTCGATATTGCCCCAACGCTCTTTCATGAAGGCAGGTAACTTTCTTCCATTGGACGCGGAGAGCCAAAGACGAACGAGATAGCGTCTTTTATCCAGTAACTCATCATCCTGAAATTGTTCACGTGCGTGGACCACGACGTGATTGTTGAGTAGTTGGATATCACCTCGCTGCAATGACATGCTTAAGGCTAGATCTTGTGCAATAGTCTGAAAGCGATCCAAAGCATCATTTTGCTTTTGTGTTAATGCTGTGACTGTATTAAGTCGTTGGGCGGATCGAATATCAGGATCCATGCCGCAGCAAACGCACTTACCTTCCACGTCATTGAAAACATGAACAGCGTACGAGGGTTGTTTGCCGTCAGGTATTTCACCGTAGCGATCACACTGAAACTCGCCGTAGAGTGACTGTAGGGCCTCAATGTCTGTTGACAGCATTTTGTTGTGAATTGCCGTTGAGCTTGCAATATAGCTGGCGCCACCTTGGTTTGCTTTGCGAAGACAGAGTAGTCCCACAATGTCACAGGAATCAGAATGAAAAGGCTGTGCCTGATTAGTCTGATAAATACGGGTACCTGCAGTCGGTGATGATCTGCGATCGATAACATGTCCCAGCAAATGTCCCTGCGCATTTTGCGAGACGGGGTCTCCCAACCATCTGCCGACACCCCAATAGGTACGAATCAGTTTTTCGTCACTCCAGTCACCGGGCAGTCCTCGTAAAACGGAGAAGCCTGTGCCATCGAGAATGTCAGCGCGCAGTTCTAACAACCGTTGACCAAATGATGTGAAGCCAAAGTCATCCTTAGTCAGTTCTCTTATGGGTTTGCTTGATAACACTGACTCTTGAATCACAGAATCAATGTCAGCTATCTCATCTGGAGATAGTGTTATTAACCATTGATCGTCGTGGTTAAAACTGTTTTTTTCCCAGACTGTTGTGCCTGTCCAGGGTGCGATACTTGCACCTGCGGGATTCATATTGTTAGCCATGCTACTGAAGCTCTGACAGGTCGACATCGGAATAAAACGCCGATGTGACATCTGGATGTGAACGTAGCCGAGTTTTTAATGTGTTTACGCCAAACATTGAAAAGACTCTATTCTCAGGATTTGTATCCTGTGTCCCTGTGGCCTTAAGGGCAAGGTCTTGGGGTAATTCCACGGGTTCGAATCGGGCGTCCAGGCGTGGGTTTAGAAAATAGGCAATGGATATTCGCTGCTTGCCGACGGGTGGGCTAACGACCTGATGTTTGGTGGCCCTTAAATAGCCGTTAGTGGCCGTTTGCATCATTTCTCCCAGATTAACGACAAATGCGCCAGGCATCGGTGTGACATCAACCAGTTTGCCTTCG
>JBLHWG010000399.1:0-3145 GCA_047629055.1 Halioglobus sp. | reverse complement strand
TAATACGAGTGTTTGCATGGCTTAGAACTACATCGTCGCTCCAATCTGCCAGGGAACAAACTCGTTATCACCCAAGCCATAACTCTCACTTAATGTGACATCTCCGGAGGCAACCTCTAACCAACGCTGGTAGATCCGCTGACCGACATCTGCCACTGAATCACCGTCACTGACGATGGTTCCGGCATTGATATCCATGTCATCACTGAGTTGTCTATACATGTCTGTATTTGTCGCAATTTTCAAACATGGAGAAGGTTTACTGCCGAACGTTGATCCTCTACCTGTTGTAAACGTAACCAAGGTACAACCGGAGGCTATTTGCCCGGTCACTGAGGCAGGATCGTAACCCGGAGAATCCATAAACAAAAAACCTTTACGATTGACTTGTTGCGCATAACGATAGACACCGTTTAGTGTCGTGGTACCGCCTTTGGCAACCGCACCGAGTGACTTTTCTAAAATTGTGGTTAGCCCGCCTAGTTTGTTTCCAGGGGACGGATTGTTGTCCAGAGAACCATCATTTCGTTTGACGTAGTCTTGCCACCAGGCGATCCGTTGCATAAGCTCAGAGGCAACTTCATCATCAGCCGCACGTTGAGTCAGTAAGTGTTCAGCCCCGTAAATTTCAGGCGTCTCGGCAAGTACGGCCGTACCGCCCTGCTTTACTAATAAATCTGTCGCATAACCCAAGGCCGGATTTGCAGTAATACCAGACCAGGCATCTGATCCACCACATTGCAAGGCAACTGTCAGCTCTGAAGCAGGGCACGTCTGACGACTTATGGCGTTAACTTCATCAAGCATGCCTTCAATTAACTCAACACCGCGAGCAATAGTTTTAAGATGACCACCTGTGGTTTGAATATTCATGGTTCGTAGCAACGGACCACTGGCCAAGTGATGCGATTCAAGTGTTCCAGCTATTTGACTGGTTTCGCAGCCTAAGCCTACCAGCAGTACACCACCCACATTCGGATGTCGTGAATATCCCGCTAGCACACGCTGTAAGTTCTGAAAGCCCTCACCAGCCGCATCCATTCCACAACCCGTTCCATGCGTAAAAACGGCAACTCCATCAATCTGTTCAAAGTTATCCAACCGTCCATTTTCGAATGCAGCAGCGATTTTTTGAGCCACTGTTGCTGAACAATTTACGCTACTGATTACAGCAATATAATTGCGTGTGCCGACCCGACCATCTGCTCGCAAAAACCCCTGAAAGGTATCAGTACACTCAACACGAGTAGGCTCTCTATCTGTTTCTCGATCAAGCACAGCATCGTTGTCCGTGAATGACAAGTTGTGTGTATGTACATGCTCGCCAGCTTCTATATCCACGCTGGCAATACCAATCAGCTGATTATATTTGATCACTCGAGCACCTTGTAAAACAGGTGCCAGTGCCACCTTGTGGCCCTTCATAATTCGAGCTTTAACATGAAGCTCTGAAGACACATCCCTGTTAGCATTATCAGGACTTCCAGGCAGAGGAACTATCTCTCCTTCTTTTAAAGTACGCAAGGCAACAGCAACATTATCAGTCGAAGCCAACCTTAACAGCGGTTGACTGGTTGACTGCTTGCCATCAAGCCACTGAATTGGAGTTGACTCAACCATAGATAGACATCTCATTCACAGGAAAGAATAATTTACTTTTGAATTAAGCGCATGAGCGCAGGAATGTAATCATCGCCATGACCTGCGTTGACAGCCGCTTCAAGTCTTTTATGCGCCGCTCTGGGTATTGTTGCATCAACACCAACCTCGTCTGCCATGGCGTTGAAATATCCCATGTCTTTAAAGCCATTTTTCAGTGCAAATGCAAGCTTCGTCTCATCTCCGTCAACAGCCGATGCCATCATCCATTCGAAGAAATCGCTTCGATTTGGCCCAGCAGACATAACGTCGCGAACCCACTTGAGATCAACACCACCCGCTCTTGCCGTGGCCATCGCTTCGGCAGCAAGGCACGCAGTGGCCATTGAATACCCGTTGTTAATCAATTTGATTCGGTGGCCAATGCCAAGCTCACCAACATGAAACAGATTTTCAGACATGGTTTCCAACAGTGGCTTGGCGCGGTTGAAATCGGCCGTTGCGCCACCCGCCATCATATTCAATGTGCCAGATTCTGCCGCTGCCGAAGATTTGCCCAACGGCACATCCATCATGCTGCAACCTGATTTTGCGAACAAGGCTCCCATTGCTAACGTGGAGTCTGGTCGCGAAGTACCGCAATCGATAAGTAAAAACGGGTTATCGGAAGCATCGGCGGACAACAGACCATTGTCTCCAGTCACGATACCTTCAACGGCATCAGAGGTTGTGACACACAGGATGATTACATCGCAGTGAGCACGCATCTCGGCAGGGCTAGTCACTTCCTTGGCACCCAACGCTAGTAGTCTGTCAACAGGCTCGCGACGAGTATGACCCATAATCGTTAGCGGATAGCCGGCACCAATGACGTTCGCAGCCATGCCTACACCCATGGCACCCAAGCCGATAAAACCTACACGCTCTTTACTACTCATTACTGTTCCCCGTGAATGTATTTCTTTGAGCACCATCGAGAATACATAATTTTCTCAACAGCACCATTTAAACGTCGGTTCACTAAACACCTTGGTGCTGAAGTTCTAATCGAGCGTCGGATGCTGCACTACGGTCTGCGAGATTTCGCCCAGCCCAGAGATCCCCAGAGCCATTACCTGCCCACTCTTCAAATAACGAGGCGGCTTAAATCCTAAGCCCACGCCTGGTGGAGTACCGGTAATAATAAGATCCCCCGGGCGAAGGGTCATATAGCGACTCAAGTAGCTGATGACGTGCGCAACAGAGAAGATCATTAATGAGGTCGTCCCTGTTTGCACGCGTTCTCCATCCACTGTCAGCCATAAATCCAGGTTTTGAGGGTCTGGAATTTCATCCCGCGTGGTTAATTCTGGCCCCACGGGACAAAAGGTATCGTGACTTTTACCTTTTACCCATTGACCGGTACTCTCGAGTTGAAACGCGCGTTCGGAAACGTCATTAACGACACAATAGCCTGCGATATGGCTGATGGCATCCGCCTCTTCGACATAGTGAGCAGTCTTGCCAACGATAATTCCCAGTTCAACTTCCCAATCCAGCTTTTGAC
>JBLHWG010000398.1:0-3296 GCA_047629055.1 Halioglobus sp. | reverse complement strand
ATGAACTTGGCTTATGCTTTTGTTCATCCAGAATACGCCGAGGCTGGTCAGGAGTTGCAGCTAGATTTGCTCGGCGAATGGATCACAGCAACCGTGATTCCCACCTGTCCTTATGATTCAGACAATGCACGGGTTCGGAGTTAGCAAGTTTTCGGCGCGTTATTTTCCAGTAAAAACTGGTTTACGTTTGTTCAGAAAAGCATCAACGCCCTCTGCAAAATCCTGTGTTTGACTGGCTGCCTGCTGGTAATCCCGTTCCAGATCAAGTTGCTCATCGAGGGTTCGAGTTTGAGACAAGCGCAATAACTGTTTGGTGAGCCCAAGGCCGGTTGTCGCCTTCTTAGCAAAGGAATGAGCCAGTGCGGAAGTTTCACTCACAAGCTCATCATCATCAACGCATCGCCAGATCATGCCCCACTGCTCAGCTTTTTCAGCGGAGACTGGTTCGCCTGTTAAGCATAGTGCGGTGGCTCTGGCTAAACCGACCAGGCGCGGTAACGTCCAGGTTCCACCACCATCGGGCACCAGACCGAGCATATGAAATGATTGAATGAACTTGGCCGAACGGGCGGCAAGCACAATATCGCAGGCTAGCGCCAAGTTGGCCGCAGCACCGGCAGCGACTCCGTTAACACAGGCAATCACTGGGATTTGAAGCTGGGTGATTGTTCTCAGGAGCGGGTTGTAGTGTTTTTCCACCACATCACCTAAGTTTGACATGTCTAGATCCGCCAGATCTTGTCCTGCTGAAAATCCACGTCCGGCGCCGGTAATGACTAGGCACCTCACGTCGGTTGATTGCTGCACTCGTGAAAGTGCTTCTGCCACTTCCTCGTGCATTAGAGCTGTAAATGAATTGAGTTTTTCTGGACGACTTAGCGTCAACCAAGCAACACCGTCGTCAAAGCCGAGTTTTATACATTCAAATTTGCCTGTTGTATTCATCGCTTCAGTCCGTCCCTTTTAGCTTGGCCGAGCGAAACAGGCTGGCAAGAAGCACCAATAGAAATGCACCAAACAAAGCTCGAAGCAGATAATCTGAAGCACTCACTTCGACGCCTATTGCCTGGCCAATCAATACTGGAAAGAAGGCACCCAGTGAGGCACCGATAACGCCGAAAAGGATGTTCAGGATAAATAGAACGCCGTGACCTCTTAGGATAACCGATGCAACTC
This sequence comes from Halioglobus sp., assembly GCA_047629055.1. GTDB lineage: Bacteria > Pseudomonadota > Gammaproteobacteria > Granulosicoccales > Granulosicoccaceae > Granulosicoccus. The sequence continues at coordinate 2,120 of JBLHWG010000398.1, read as the reverse complement.
CACCGAAAACGATGCCTATCAGCAGCATCAGTATAAGATTGGCGATAGGCAAGTGGTAATACTCCAGGGTTCGTTGCAGAGAGAGTGTGTGTTATCAGTATTTATAGCACACGGTTTATAGCGTCATAATTGTAGGGTGGTGATTTTTCTAGGATGCTAATGGTCGATCGGATCTAAGTAATTTGTGAACTTCGTTTATTGCCAGCGATAGCATGGCAAAGTCAACTGAATGTGTTGCCTTGAGATCCCCTATTAGCGCCTGATACTGCGAAGTGGCAGAAGCGTTTCTATCCGACCATTGCTGTACGCGCTCTTCCGGACTTAATGCGTCGTCTGTAACGTTCGCAACCTCTGCACACAAATGCCGCTGTTGATAGTGCAGATCCCCTCGAAGTTCTGCCGTGGCAAGTTTGTGCCAATGCGATGAAGCGACGAGAGTACCTATTCGCTCGCGCAACCAGCTGAGTTCCAGGTGCTGCCCAAGGGCGAAGTACACAGCCGCTACATTAGCAACCGGCTGATTTATCGAAGCGGCTATTTCCACGATATCCAGAGACGAGGATAAAGGTACAACTCGCGCTACGGCAATAGCCGTCTGTTCAGGTGCGCCGGCATCCGTGAAGTGTTTGACACGTTGATCCAGTGTTTGCTGCTCTGCAGGGGATAAGCAGTCAGGCATGGCTTGAATCAGTTCGGCAAGCCCTGGTTTGAATCGTGAAATTAAATCAGAGATGGTATTTTCGGTTTTACGGTTTCTAATAAGCCAATGGGTGGCCCGTTCGACCAGTCCTCTGACCAGAATCTGCATGAGATACTGTTCATTACTATTAATCTGATTGTCTAATTCCTCTATTGAGGACCATAAGTTACGCAAGTTAAAAATATCTTCGACAATGACAAAGGCTGTGGCCACATCTTCAGAACTAGCATTGAGTTCCTGTTGCATACGGAAAACAAACGTTGGTCCTAATCGATTGATGACACCGTTAGTGACTATTGTTGCGATTATCTCAGGGCGCAGCCGATGAGTTTTGATTTGCTCTTCATGGCCGGTTTTTAACGCTGTTGGGAAATAGTCCATCAGTGTGGCTTCCAGCGCGGGGTCGGTGGTAAAATTCGAGCCCATGAGCTCATCAAACATGACCATCTTGCTGTAGGACACTAGTACGGCAATTTCCGGTTTAACCAAGGCTAGATCATTAGCCATACGATCCGCGATTTCTTCGCTGTCTGGCAGGTATTCGATGGCTCGATCGAGTCGGCCGATAGCTTCGAGGTGTTGCATGAACCTCGATTGCTCATTAAACGCCAGAGCACCGTCCACAGCGCACAAATCCACGCACTGAGTTTGTAGATAGTTGTCTCTCAAGACATGCAGGCCAACATCTTCAGTCATTGACTCTAAAAGTGAATCTCTTTGTTTTAATGTCATGTCATCATTGGCAACAATGGCGTTAGTCAGGATTTTGATATTGACTTCATGATCAGAGCAATCAACACCCGCTGAGTTATCAATAGCATCGGTATAGATGAGTCCTCCGGATCGTGCGAATTATATGCGACCCAATTGTGTAAAGCCAAGATTGCCTCCTTCACCGACGACTTTTGCTCGAAGTTGCTTACCGTTGATGCGCAAACTATCGTTGGCTCGATCGGCTGCTTGAGCTTGTGTTTCTGACGAGGCCTTAGCATAAGTGCCTATGCCACCATTCCAAAGTAAATCTACAGGGGCTTGCAAAATTATGGATATCAGGGCTGTGGGAGTCAGGTTTTTTTCGCTAGTCCCCAGAATCTGCTGAGCTTCTGGCGATAGTTGAATCTGTTTTGCATCTCTACTGAATATTCCACCTCCATTGGAAATCAGCTTACTTTCGTAATCCAGCCAATTGGAGCGCGGCAGATTGAACAGGCGCTGACGTTCAGCAAATGCAGCTGCTGCATCTGGATCGGGATCTATGAAGATATGTTGATGATTGAATGCTGCTACCAGCTTCAAATGAGGTGAGAGAAGCATGCCATTGCCGAAAACATCACCTGCCATGTCGCCAATACCTGCCACTGTGAATGAATCTTGTTGCGTGTTTACACCTAAGTTACGGAAGTGACGCTTAACAGACTCC
>JBLHWG010000397.1:0-3323 GCA_047629055.1 Halioglobus sp. | reverse complement strand
CGTGTCGCCATGGTCGAAGGCTCATTGGTGGTGAACTCATCACAAGGTGGGGGTAGCAAAGACACCTGGATTGTAGATACAAGCGGTCGCGCGACCGCCGACGCCGCTAGCTAGTAGGACACAGACAAAATGTTATCGAGAGTAGCCAATCACACCTACTGGTTAGGTCGATATCTGGAGCGTGCCGAAGATATGGCGCGCACAATGACTGTCCACGATCACATGCTCATGGATTTGAGTGAATTTGATCGCAGCTCAACTTGGTATCAGCTAATCGCCGTCAACAGCAACGAAGAGCTGTTTGCAGATCGATTTGACGAGGCCTCCGAACAAAACATAGTTCAATTCCTGGTTACAAATCTGGACAACCCTAGCTCTACAGTCAGCGCACTAAGTGGCGCCCGTTACAATTTGCGGGCTTGTCGTTCTGTACTGCCAAAAGCTATGTACGAACTGATCAACGAGGCTTGCCTAGCAGCGGCGGACGTATCTGGAAAGAGCATAAATTCTACGCAAAGAAGAAAATTTCTTCAGAGCATCGAACACCAATTACTCGCGATCGCCGGTGCTGCAAACGGCAGCATGAGTTATAACAAAGCGTTTCTTTTCATGCGTATCGGGTGTTTCTTGGAACGTGCGGATATGACCTCACGCATACTGGATGTCCGCTCTGCGAACCTATTAAATTCTGAAAACAAATCCAATCCGACGCCCTACGAAAATTCACAATGGATCGCAATCTTACAATCGCTACAGGCGTTCCAGATGTACATGTCAGAAGTTCGTCGCCCTATTAATGGGCCAGACGTTTTAGATTTCGTATTAAAGAATCTTGACCATCCCAAGTCGTTTCGTTTCTGCGTACAGCGCCTTGAAAGCTTTATACAACGATTGCCTCACAAGCAGCATTTACAATCTCAAGTTAAGCGCCTACTCGAAAAGGTAGACGCCGCAGATGTACATCAACTCGCTGAAAATCAATCAGAGCTCCATCAATTTATCGATTCGTTGCAAATTTCCTTAGCAGAGATTGGCAACGAAATTGGTGTGCAGTTCTTCCCGTCTCAAGAACAAACTCAAGAACAGACCCAGGAACAAAAATAGTAATGGGCATCACTGTCGCACTCAATCACTGGACGCATTATCAATACGACCGCTCCATATCGTTAGGGCCGCAAGTCGTCAGGCTCAAACCCGCCGCCCATTGTCGAACCACCATACTGTCGTATTCTCTTAGAGTCACTCCCGAAGAGCACTTTATCAACTGGCAGCAGGATCCTTTCGGCAACTATCTTGCCCGATTAGTGTTTCCAGAAAAAACAAAGGAGCTTCGCGTTGAAGTTGATTTATTGGCAGATCTTACTGTAATCAACCCATTCGATTTTTTCGTGGAGCCTGATGCAGAAGACTTTCCAGTCAGATACAACGCAGATACCAAACGCGAGTTACAGCCGTATCTCCTATCTATGGATAAGGACCCTCTACTGGATACATGGCTTAGCAGGAACAAACCTACTAATGGCCCTATCAATGACTGGCTGGTTGATCTGAATCAAAGCGTACAAAGAGACATATCCTATCGACTCAGGATGGAGCCCGGTGTACAGACTATTGCAGAAACACTCACAAGCAGAAGCGGCTCTTGTCGCGACAGTGGCTGGTTGCTTGTTGAAGCATTAAGAGCGTGCGGACTCGCGGCTCGGTTCGTATCTGGCTATTTGGTTCAGCTCACCCCTGATGAAAAACCAATAGGTGATGGTGCGGCAGGAACCGCTGTCGACTTCACAGACTTACATGCCTGGGCAGAGGTTTACTTACCGGGCGCTGGTTGGGTCGGACTCGATCCAACATCGGGTTTATTTGCAGGCGAAGGACACATACCTTTGGCTTGCACTCCCGCACCTTCAAGTGCTGCTCCAATTTCAGGAGCCACCGATGTTTGTGAAACCGAATTTAGTTTTAGTAACACTGTCACACGAATCGACGAACAACCTCGCGTTACAAAACCACTCAGCGATACATCATGGAAAGAGGTGTTGAAGCTGGGCTCAAAAGTTGATGAACGAATTGAAGCTCAGGACATGCGTCTGACTATGGGAGGCGAGCCAACGTTCGTATCCATCGACGACATGGAAGGCGATGAATGGAATACAGCGGCATTGGGGGAAAATAAACTCCGGCTCGCCAGCGAATTAATGATTGGCATGCAAGAAGCCTATGGCAAAGGCGGAATACCGCAATTTGCTCAAGGCAAATGGTACCCAGGCGAACCCACACCACGTTGGGCATTAACCTGCTACTGGCGTACCGATGGAAAACCGCTTTGGGGGGACACTGAAAGACTTGCTATGCCTGGCCAGCTAGCGTCCAACGACAAATTAAAACCTGCAACTACGAAATCAGTATCAGCACTGATGGGTGCGTTAATTATTGAACTCGGCTTGTCGGGAAAATGCGCACGCGCACTCTATGAAGACCCTTTACATCATCTTCATCTGGAAAGCATGCTGCCAGATTCCGAAACCTTGGAGTCTTTATCACTTAGCGATGGCATAGCACGTAAAGCGCTGGCCAATAAGCTCAGCCACGGCTTGGATAAACCAACGGCTTGGGTACTTCCTCTTCGCCACACAGGCAAAGGCTGGATCAGTTGCCGATGGCCCTCTAGGCGAGACGAACTATTTTTAATTCCAGGAGACTCTCCAGCTGGTTTGCGATTGCCACTCGACTCACTGCCCAACCCTTTTGATGCGCATGATGAAGCTATTCAGGCCTACCCTGAAGACGCCTTTGATCCTGAAGACGAATTACCTGATCCAGCAGATCTCAAGAAGCCTACTAATGAGCAGAAAATTGACGCGGCAAATGGAGTATTTCCCACGGCCCTCTGCCTGGAAGTTCGCAATAAAGAACTTTACGTATTTTTACCACCGCTTCGCAGTGCTGGCAGCTACGTCAGTTTACTAGCGGCTCTTGAGAAGGCTGCTACTCGAGTTGATGTACGCGTGATCATTGAGGGCTACGAGCCGCCACATGACCCCCGACTACAAAACTTCAGAATCACTCCTGACCCCGGTGTCATCGAAGTCAATATTCATCCAAGCAAAACCTTTAAGGAACTGGTTGATAAAACAGAGACTCTCTACAACCTTGCCAAAGAGTGTCGGTTGTCAGCTGAAAAGTTCATGGTGGATGGCAGACACACAGGTACAGGTGGCGGAAATCATGTGACTTTCGGTGGCGCCACACCCGCAGACAGTCCGTTTTTAAGAAGACCTGATCTGCTCGGCAGTATGATTACCTATTGGCAGCACCACCCTAGC
>JBLHWG010000396.1:0-3569 GCA_047629055.1 Halioglobus sp. | reverse complement strand
AGGACCAGGCTGACACGAACGCCCCCCTTCGCAGACACTTACATACGTTATAGCGTTCTGCACCTGATACCAACCATCATCAGGCCATCGAATGACGCCTCCTTCAACCGTTACCGGAGAACCATCACCGCCACCCACGAGGATTGATCTGAACCGCTCTCCCGTTGAATGATTGATAACAACATAGATACCTGGATCAACCGTGCAAGAGCGCCCGCCCTCGCAAACCGAGGAATAATCCGTCGTGTTCTGAACTTGGTACCAGCCATCATCTGGCCAAGAAATTTCGTTACCCGTAACGACAGGAGCAGCAACTGCCTGGGTCATTACCTGCGCCACCAAAAACAATGAAACGCAGACCGCTTGCAAAAGACGATCTGTGGATCTGTTCGAGCTGCTGGATTTATCAATTCGAGAATTCATGTCATATCTATCCGTAGCGTGAATTTCACATAAGGGAAAAGTATAACCAGCCAGACAAGACTTCAATCGTGATCAATTATGAGTACGTTGTGTACTATTACCGGAATTCAATCGCATCTATCTTAATTACGCTTGACACCAGATTATCGTCAATTTCTCGACACTAATGCTTGGTTATCCCTGAAGCGATGTCAGAATCATCTCCAGATGATTGCCCAGCAAGGGCTGCCCCAGCAAACAAAGCACCCACATCCACCGCATCATAGTTATATGCAGCGTCGCAGAATTCGCAGGTGATTTCCACTTTGCCCTGCTTCACGACTATATCGTCCACTTCTTCCTGTCCCAATCCAAGCAACATTCCATTAGTACGTTCGCGCGAGCAACTGCAGCGAAAGCGCACATCATAGGGTTCAAACAATCTTACAGTTTCTTCGTGAAATATCCGGTGCAGTAGTGTGTGACTGTCATCTGTACACAGTTCCTCGTCGGTAAGCGTAGAACACAACACAGTGGCTCTGTGCCATCCATCGGCATCGTAGCTTGTAGCCTCGTCGGTGGGCAGTTTCTGCACCAGAATTCCTGCAGCACTTGTTTCATTAACAGCCAAGTACAAGCGTGTGGGTAATTGTTCACTGGTGCGAAAATAATGTTGTAGTGCATCTGCCAGACACTCACCTTCAAGTGGCACAATACCCTGATAGGGTTCAGCCTGATGATGAGCCTCGATAGTGATGGTCATGCGCGCATCTTCGCCAAAGGCTTCCATTAGTTGAGTGGATCGTGGAACATCACCCCATCTCGCCAGCCCACGAACCGAACCGTCATGGGTGATCTGTACAACCAACAGATGAATGGGGCCGTTGCCGCGAACTTGCATAGTCATCTTGCCATCGAACTTTATAGTGCTTGCTAACAAGGAAGCTGCAGCAAACGCTTCACCCAGTATCTGACGAACCGGCGCGGGATAGTCCGTGCGGGCTATCGCATCAATCCAGGTTTGGTCCAATTGCACCAGATGCCCACGGACATCACACGACTCAACCAGAAATTTCTGTTGCTTATCGCGCTCTCGCATATCAATTCACTCCAGACGACGGTAAAAGACATCGCCAATCAAAGGCGTCAAGTACATCGGCACCTGATAACAGGCAATAAAAAGTAGTAATGGTTCTATCTGTACAGCAGGCAGTGCTGTCAAATACAACGCAATATTTCGATTTCCCAACACCACGCCCTGCGTGATGGTAGTGGACCTTCCTGACTTGAAGAGCTTGGCGATAACAACACCCAAGACCTGAAGTCCGCCGTTAATAACAACTGCCAAAAGAAGCATTTTGCCGATAGCTAGCATCGTGGTATCCGGCTTGTGTACCGCTGACATCAAACCTATCACCATGACCGCAAGCACAACGGCGCTTGCACCGTCTAGGGCTTCCGATGAAAACTCAATGTGTCTTTTTTTAGAAAATCGTAATACCAGTATGGCTAAGACAACCGACCCGACAATTAAACTGAGAAGGATCAACGACGGAAGAACCATGGTGGAGGCAGATTGCCCTGGAAACAAGAGGTACAGAATCGGTATGCAACTTAGCGGTAAAACCGCTGTGCCAACCATTAACCAGCGCATCGCTAAATTTCCGTCCCCACGCAGTAGCATGACAAGATTGGGACTACCTGAAATAGGTGGAGCTGCAGCCACCAGCGTCGCTGCCAATAGCCACACACTCGGAACTCCTAAAAACAAACCTGCGGTATAGACCAGCAGAGGCAGGAGCAATTGGGAAACCAGTACGACACCTGAAGAGAGGCTCCACTGGCGTAGAGACAAACCCTCACTCATGGCAACTGAATTAGGGAAAAGTCTGATTACCGCCAAAAACAGCAACACCGCAATACAACCCGGTATTGCTACACGCATGGGAGCAGCGGCCCAAGGCAATACAACGCCTGCCACCAGCCCCAGCGGTAATACCCACCTGCCATAACGTCCACACCAAGCTAGTAACCGAATGATCATCTCGAATACGGACTATGACTAGTTGAAGGCAGTGGTTGAGTCTCAGCCTTTGAGCTTTTCGCGCAGTATCTGATTGAGTTGAGCAGGATTCGCTTTTCCACGAGATGCCTTCATAACAGCCCCAACAAAGAACGATAGCAACTTCTCCTTGCCAGCTCGGTACTCGGCTAGCTGAGAAGGATTGGCTGCTATGACTTCATCAATCATGGCTTCGATAGCGCCGGTATCGGTGATCTGCTTCAGACCTTTCGTTTCAATGATCTGGTCAACTTCGCCCTCGCCCATCCAGAGCGCATCAAATACTTGCTTTCCTAACTTGCCCGACAAGGTACCGTCGTCCACACGGCTGATCAGTTTAGCTAGTTGTGGCGCTGTGACAGGAACATCCGCCAGCTCTACATCTTCTTTATTCATTCGTCCAAACAATTCACCCAGCATCCAGTTTGCTACAAGGCGAGGAGCAAACGTTTGTCCGGAAAGAACTGCTTCAAAGTAATCCGCTGTCTGTCTGTCATTGCAAAGAGCCTGGGCATCCGTTGGAGGTATATCCAGCTCGGTAACGAATCGTGCACGGCGCTTCGTTGGCAGCTCAGGCATGGTGGCCGCGACGCTTTGAATAAACGAGTCATCAATCACCAAAGGGGGTAAATCCGGATCAGGAAAATAGCGATAATCATTCGCTTCTTCTTTGCTACGCATAGAACGTGTCTCATCACGATCTGCGTCATAAAGGCGGGTTTCCTGGACTACCTTCCCACCACTTTCGAGAATATCGATTTGTCGCTCTACCTCAAAATCTATAGCGCGTTCGAGGAACCGAAATGAATTCAAGTTTTTAATTTCTGCGCGTGTACCGAGCACTTCACTACCGGCTTGGCGCATTGAGATGTTGGCATCACAACGGAAAGAGCCTTCCTGCATGTTGCCGTCGCATATTTCAATATAACGCACCAATGAATGTATATATTTAGCGTAAGCAACTGCTTCTGTGGCTGATCGCATATCGGGCTCGGATACAATTTCGAGTAGCGGTGTACCCGCTCGATTTAAGTCTATGCCCGTACAACCTTCAAACAAATCATGCACAGATTTACCGGCATCTTCTTCCAGATGTGCGCGCGTT
>JBLHWG010000395.1:0-3820 GCA_047629055.1 Halioglobus sp. | reverse complement strand
AAAGAATGACTTCTCCCTTTCCAACCACTGGTTGCAACTCCCCCTACACCATACTCAGATTTAAGCGTAATTACGTCCTCATGGAGTGTAGATTCTGGGTTGGTACAAACGCCGATTCTCAGCTCACTTTCACCGTTCAGATAGAGCGCTATGTCTCCACCATTATTCACTTGTGCGCGTAAAAGGTCGCACTCTAGAACCATATTGCTAAGGACATGGTCCGCTACTGCACCAGCAACTGCAATCATGGGCGTAATGTTAAATTCAGTATAAGGCTCTATTGCCTCTTTCATTCTATGAGCAACTGGCCCTATAAATTCTCGATCATTTTGCGGCGTGTAGGCCTTTCGCAGTAAAGGTAACTGTGCCGCGAGAATATCCAGTATGTTTCCGAACGCTACGAATGCTTGCTCAAACGCTCTCTGCACATCAGTGGAAGAACCTTTGGCATCCACCAATAAATCAATGGGACCATGCTGTAAATGCAGTCGAGTACTTTTATCAAGCAACCAAGCTTGCGGCCCATGGCCTGACTGTACGCTACTGCTAGCGCAAGCCATCCTGACCTTCTATCGAATCCGCTTCTAGCCCACCAACCCTTGCGTGAATTCGGGAACCTGTCGTCATGACAAGAGCCAGAAGAAGTTCATCCGACTTCGGAGCATCGTTCAACCCGACTTCCATTGAATCAAAATGACTGCGAACATAAGAGGCTTGTATGTGAGTTACAGGTATATCAAGACGCGTTCCCGGTGCACCGACTTTTTTGGTAGACGGCACAATCGCCTTGGCACCACCGAGTACTTCTCGCATGGCATAACCACCGGGCACATGCCATAAAGCACCGTGCTCTAACTCACCCGCACTACCAACAATGGCACCCTTGCCATAACCCTGTATGTTTTGTACACCACCCAAAACTTTTACCAAGCGATTCGCAAGGCGTAATCCTAGTGGGTTGAGCTTGACCATAAAGCTTTCGATTTCAGGCTCGTATCTACCTGCAAAGGGATTTTGAATAACCGCTATTGCAACCGCTCGACGCAACGGCACAGCCGCTGGCTCGCCTCCCTCGTGAAATATTTCTTCCACGTTTACGCCTAGCTTGCGAATTACAACATCTGGCATAGTAATGCGGTTCTCTATTGTTCAGGTTAGGGTCAACAACAAAGTGTTTTGCCAATACTCAGAGTTACGCGTATTGTGGGAACACTGTTCGTGCACGAACAGTTATACCGATTTCACTCAGAAGGTCAAGTTTATTGATAAACCCAAACATATCTCAGCGCTTAGTTCTCAACAGGTACGAGAAGAAGACTCGGTAAGTTATGAGCTTGACGAACAGATAGGATATTTATTACGTTTAGCCAACCAGCGACATTTGGAAATATTCTCAGAACACATGCCCTCGCTTACGCCAACTCAGTTCTCCGTTCTTGCCAGACTTTATGAGGTTGGCCAACTGTCACAGAATAAGCTTGGGCGCCAAGTAGGCATGGATGCAGCGACCACAAATGGTGTCGTAGACAGACTGACCCGAAAAGGCCTAGTCAAATCGAAATCTGACACGACTGACAAGCGCAGACTTTGCATTTCGCTCACAGAAAAGGGCATTAGAACTACTGAACGGGCCATTCCAGTAGCGCAAAACATTACACGCCAAACGGTTCGCCAATTATCTACGACAGAATGGTCAAGATTGGTGAATTTACTGAAAAAGCTACAAAACTCGTAACAAACGGTTAAACGAATTCCCTTATTCGGAGATTAGACACCATGACTGAACAACAAGAAAAACTTGTTATAAAACATATTGGAAGAATTCTGTCAGGAAAATTAGAAGCAACTCAACTGGACGGCAATTGCGTTATTGCTATTGATGGACGAATTAGTGAGATCGGTTATGAAAAAGACATGGATACCGATAACGCTACTTGCACTATCGATGCAAATGACACCTGGCTAGCCCCCGGACTGATCGACTCCCACGTTCACCCGGTGATCGGCGATTACACGCCTAGGCAGCAGCAGATAGGTTGGATTGACTCATGCTTGCACGGTGGAGTCACCACCATGATCTCGGCCGGTGAGGTACACCTGCCCGGACGTCCAAAAGATATTATTGGACTAAAGGCCATGGCTATAGCATCACAACGATGGTATGAAAATTTTCGTCCATCCGGCGTCAAAATGCACGCAGGCGCCCCCATACTTGAAGTAGGCATGGAAGAGCAGGACTTCAAAGACCTAGCTGATGCAGGCGTAAAACTATTAGGTGAAGTCGGTCTCGGAACTGTAAAAGCTGGGGAAACTGCAGCCCAAATGGTGAAATGGGCGCGTAAGTACGGCATCCAGTCAACTATTCATACAGGGGGTCCTTCTATACCTGGATCCGGCCTCATTGATGCAGATATCGTACTAGAGGCAGACGCCGATATTATCGGTCATATTAATGGCGGACACACTGCACTGCCTGACGACCAAATCATCTGTTTGTGTGAAGGATGCACCCGTGGTATCGAAATAGTTCATAACGGCAATGAGAGAGCAGGCTTGTTAGCCATGCGCACCGCCTTTGAAATCGAGCAGTCTGAACGAGTCATTTTGGGCACCGACTCTCCGGCTGGTTCTGGTGTTCAACCATTGGGTATATTGAGAATGATTGCAATGTTATCCAGTCTTGGCAATGTACCCGCAGACATCGCGTTTTGTTTTGCCACAGGCAATACCACCAGAATGCGTGAACTAGATACAGGAATAGTGGAAATTGGAATGTCAGCAGACTTCATCATTCTAGATCAAGCGCAGCATTCGCCCGGAAAGGACATGCTGGAGAGTATTGAACAAGGCAACCTTCCAGGCATAGGTATGACTATTATTGATGGCAAGGTTACGTCACATCGCAGCCGTAACACACCACCCGCAGCCAGATTACCCTCAATCGTTAGCTAGTTAGTGCCCTTCCACAAAGGATGCATTTTTGGTTGGCCAGCAATTTGTGCTGATCGGAGTTGCGGCACAATGTTCGGTCGGGATGCGATTGCCAATGATGTATCGCCAGATGGGCTGATTTTCTCTATTTTACTCGTTTTTAGGCATAGCAGCCTATCGCACTGCCAGAGTTTGTACAAATGTTACACCTCTCACGACTGCTTGCCAGTCTAGGCAGATGAAAACCGGACCACTCGTATCAGGTTGTAGCTCAACACCGATGACCAGACGAAGGCTTTGAATTCATCATGGCCTCTCCAAGTGGCTTTGTTTGCACTGAACGCACGTTTGAACTCTGATATGTTGCCCTCAATACCTGCACGAAAGTTACACAACAGATCGGAGGTTTTCTTCTTCACACCCATGTCACCCAGCGTCAGTCCGACCGGTTTGCTGAAGACATTTCGCTTCACGCCCAACTCCTTGGCTGACGCCACATTCGCTCGACTGGCATAGCAACCGTCAGCAACCGGTGAGTTGGGAACCCTCTTGCTAGTCTGCCCGGCTTGCGTCGAGTACGGGCATGTACAGCATGGCGTCTGCAGGATTGCCTTCTTCGATTTTACAGTAGGTGATAAAGCCATCTTGCTGGGTGGCCAGATTGATTTTGTGACCGAACTGCACGTCACCCAGACCCTTTACGATGATGTCGGTGTGTGGCTCAAACAGACTGACTATTTTCTGGGGCATTAGCACATCCTCATCTTTGTAAACCCGTCGCTGAGTCTGATCACTGACCTTGGGTAGCAAGGCGCTGTAGTGCACAGCCTTATTGATCCAACGTTACGCATTGTCGGGGTTTGTTGTATTCAGTCTGAGCTTATCAATA
>JBLHWG010000394.1:0-3883 GCA_047629055.1 Halioglobus sp. | reverse complement strand
TGTCGATCAATATCCTGACAACGGTGACTGACATTGATGAAACTAATGGAGGGACTCTGGTGATTCCCGGTAGTCATCTCGTCTTATCCGAAGCAGCGCGAAACAAAACTCCCGTTGGTAAATTGCCTCCCGCCATCAACATTGATGCTAAAGCCGGCACCATGGTCATCACTGATGGGCGCTTATTGCATGGCACCGGCATCAATCACACAGATTCTCCTCGTATTGTCATGTTAAACGGGATGGTGAGATCTTTTTTGAGACAGCAGGAGAACTGGATGTTGTCTGTCCGCCCAGAAGTCCTACTGCGTGCAAGCCCTAAGCTGCTTCACCGCATGGGCTTCCAAGCAACAAACGCCTCTCAAACAAACGAGGGACACGGGTTTGGCGCAACAGGCCAAGTAGATGAAGCAGGGGGAGCTACAGTAGATTTTAGGCTAGCTGCAGATCGCGGCGAGTACCAGCGTGTCGGTGAGTTAGGTCCAAAGTCCACTGGACAAGAATTGAACGCTGCATACACCCTACGCGATGTTGTGGGCAAAGCGAGGGCTGGCGGTAGAAGTGCACCAGTCGGAATTGGTGGGGTCAAAAAGTTCTAAGCAGCGCGCTAAGCGTCGCACTCAGTTCCGTATTCCAAGCGACTTTACTCCCGCTTTGCGACGTACTAATCTGGTAGAAACTACCAGATTCAAAATCCACATAGGAATCCCTATGCAACCGAATATCTAGAAGAACACGGCTTCGTCGTGTTCGCTAGTGCTCTGTCTACTGAAGCGACTCTTACAGCACTGAAATTACTTTGGGACTATCTCGAAGAGCTAGGTACCGGCGTTGATCGAAACGACATTTCAACCTCGGATGACAGCCGCTGGCCTACCGCTGTACATGGCGCAATCCTGCCAGGCCACGGCATCGGTCACTGTGCTGCACAATGGTACATACGGGATATACCAAACGTACATGCTGCCTTCGCCCAAATGTGGGACGACGAAGACCTGCTCGTCAGCTTCGATGGTGTGACGATCTGGCGCCCCTGGACCTATGACCCCGCCTGGCGCACCAACGAAGGCAACAGCTGGCTCCATATCGACCAGCATCCAATCGGTAGACCTGGCAAACACTGTATTCAAGGACTGGTGAATTTGCTGCCAGCAACGCCTGCGACGGGCGGCAACGTCATTGTGCCCGGGAGCCACAAGCGATTTGCTGATATTCCAACCGACTATGAACAACGCCTGTCACGAATTCATCCAAGTATTGATCACTTCAGATTCCCCAACGATGATCCAAAGTTGCAAAATGCCCATCCCATTATGCCGGCACTTGAACCGGGCGACCTACTGCTTTGGGATTCGCGAACTATTCATTGCAGTGCCCCGGGGCAGGAACAACCAGAGAAAAACCAAGAATTATTGCGCGCAGCCAGCCTTATTTGCATGATGCCGCGAGCGAAATCTAACGACAAAACTATTGTGAAACGAAAGTCTGCAGTCGAAACCAGGACTTCCACTACTAACTGGAGTGATCGATTCATTAATGCCGAGGAATTCCCTGATATAAAAGCAGTTGATCCGATGCGCTTTAAACTGCCACCGGTACCTGTACTGAATGAGCGGCAGTTGAAGAATCGGCTGGTGCCACTCCCAACAGTTTCTGGGTAATCCGTGTAGCAAAATTAAAAGCGGCCCATCTTCAGCACCGTCTACTAGTGCATCAAAGGTTAACGCTATTACCTCAATTTGGGCATTTTCTATATCTACTTATCTCCCAGAGTCTGTGCCTCACGCGCCACCTCGTATTAATACTCGCTGTATACCTTCCACCAATAAAGTATCTACGAACCTCGCAACACGTTCTGGAGAATCAACGAAACCACGCTTCACCCACACGACAAGCACGCCGTGAATCACGCTCGCCATCGTCGATACAAGATAAGCTTCATCCACCTCATCGAATTGGGGCGCATTATTGACAACAATCGCTTGATGCAAAACATCTGTAAGGACTGTACTGACGGGTTCCACAAACAACCCTGCTGGGCAATAACGAATCAATGGAACGAGGGTATCCTGATGCGCCTCATACGCCTCGAACACCATCATTGACAACGTGTTATCGGAGATCGGCAGCACCAACATTTTGTTGTCTATTCGAGTAGCAATTTCACTGAATATTTCAAACACCATGCGTTCGACAAGCTGCTCTAAAGAACCGAATCGTGCATAAAAGGTCTTTCGGGTTACGCCTGCAATGGCCGCAACTTCTGACACTGTCAGAGAGCCGAACGCCTGGCCAGCTTGGAGTTGTTCGATTAGCGCCTGTTGAATGGACGACTCCGAACGCGCTATCCGCGGGTCTGTGCGATTGGGTTGGACTGATTGCATGAGTTCAACGTTAGAGCCATCCGCATGAAAAGTAAACACTTGACTACTTTCTTGCCCGCACTTAAGTTACAACTGTTACTTAGGAGTAAGCAGATGAGCGTAAGCGAAGAGCAAGATGTAAACAGCATTCCATTGGACAAAATTGACGTCAGTCGCCCAGAGTTATATCAGAATGACACCTGGCAGGACCTGTTTGCCCGCCTTAGAAAAGAAGCACCCGTTCATTATCAAAAGGACAGCACCACCGGACCCTTTTGGTCCGTCTCGAGTCACGAGATGATCAAAGCTGTTGATTCAAATCATCAAGTATTTTCATCAGAGAAAGGTGGCATCGCCATCGTTGACCCTTATGTAGCAGAAGAGGGGCAAATGCAGGGACAAAGCTTTATCCAGCTTGACCAGCCAAAACACATGCCCCAGCGACTTGCAGTAGCGCCGACTGTCGCGCCAAAAAACCTGGCCGAACTGGAGCCAATCATTCGAGAGCGCGCCGTTGATATTCTCGAGAACTTGCCAATAGGTGAAACCTTCAACTGGGTGCAAGAAGTCTCCATTGAATTAACCGCAAGAATGCTGGCGACGCTGTTTGACTTCCCCTATGAAGAACGACACAAGTTGGTGTACTGGTCTGACCTTGCAACCGCAGTGCCTGAGATCACGGGCGACGACAACATCGACATGGGAAAACGCTACGAAGAATTGATGGGGGCGGCTGCCGCGTTCTACCAACTATGGATGGCAAAAGCAGGACAACCACAGAGCTTCGATCTTATCTCCATGCTGCAAAACAATCCTGAAACCGCAAAGATGAACGAAGACCCTGAATTGTTTCTCGGAAACATTCTGCTGCTCATTGTTGGCGGCAACGACACAACCCGAAACAGCATCAGTGGCGGCGTGATGGCGCTAAATGAATATCCCGATCAGTACCAGAAGCTTCGAGACAACCCTGCTCTCATTCCTAATATGGTTTCTGAAATGATCCGTTGGCAAACACCTGTGATCCACATGCGCCGAACCGCCTTGGCGGATATCGAGCTCGGCGGCAAGCAAATCAAAAAAGATGACAAGGTTGTGATGTGGTACCTCTCCGGTAATCGAGACGAATCAGTGTTTCCAGACCCGGAAAAACTCATCATCGACCGGCCCAACGCCCGCTCCCACGTAGCATTTGGTTTCGGCGTCCATCGCTGCATGGGTAATCGACTCGCCGAATTACAACTACGAGTCCTCTGGGAAGAAATCATGAAGCGCTTCCACACCGTTGAAGTGGTAGGCGGTATCGAACGCTTACCCAACAACTTCATTAGGGGGATCAAGAACATTCCAGTGAAGTTGCACCCACTGTAGGCAAATGGTTATCCTCATCAGCTGCTCATTGAGCGCAGGTTGTGGCGCTGAGCATCGCTAACGTCGAAAACATCGGTAGGGCCGCATCCTGATACTGGGGCCGTAGAGAAGAAAACCGTCACGATATGGAGTCAGGGCGTTCGTCTTGC
>JBLHWG010000393.1:0-3921 GCA_047629055.1 Halioglobus sp. | reverse complement strand
CCCATAGCGATTACTCATGCAAATCCCCACGAGTGGAAACCAGCCTTACGTAACAAGCGTCAGTCGGTCATCGAGGCTGTGACTAGTAATGGAGGCATGTTTGGGTTTTCTCTCTATCCGCACCACTTACAAGGCAAGACCCAATGCACGCTGGAGAACTTCTGCACAATGATCGCACGCACTGCAGAGCGTTATGGGACGACACACTTGGGTCTTGGCACAGATCTGTGCCAAGACCAGCCCGATTCAATAGTCGAATGGATGCGTGTTGGACGATGGTCAAAGGAGATCGACTACGGCGAGGGCTCAGCCGCGGCGCCAGGCTTTCCACCTATGCCTGTTTGGTTCAAGGATAATCGGGATTTTGCAAACATCGAGCAAGGATTGAAAGGCGTTGGAATGAACGAAGATGAAGTTGCCGGAATTATGGGCCGCAATTGGTACCGTTTTTACGCTGAGAGTTTTGGCCCAGCTTAGGATTCAGGCCACCAAGGAGATAAGATATTTTTATCGAAACGTACAACAATATACGACTTGCAATTATACCCGCGCAATTGCATTCTTTCGGGCACGTATGTGCTTCGAGGATGATGCTTCGGTGCACCAAACACATAAACACAGTATCCACATGATAATGAATAGGGAGAAATCTAATGAGAGTACGCCAGATAGTAATAGGGGCCGCATTAGGATGCACAGCCCTCAGCGGTGCAGCGTTTGCGGAACAAGAGCTGTCCGTCGTTGGAAGCTGGAGCGGTCTACCTCTGCACAAACTCTATGAAGCTCCATTCTGGACTGAAAAATTGCCTGCCGCCAGCAATGGAAACTTTACGGCTAACTTGACTACCCACGATCAAATGGGCATCAAGGGCGGCGATGTTTTCCGTATGCTCGGCACAGGTGTTTTCGACGTTGGCATGACGGTTGCCGACTACGCAGTATCCGACTCGCCTGCGCTCGAAGGTCTAGACGTTCCTCTTATCGCAACCGATGCTGCGTCGGCCAAAGCAATGATAGAAGCAGCTCGCCCTTTAGTTGATGACATCTACAAAGACGTTTTCAATGCAAAGGTGTTGGGCATTGCTCCCTACCCTCCACAAGTTGTTTTCTGCAACGCCGAAATAGCGTCACTTTCGGACCTATCCGGTAAAAAGATCAGAGCGTCTGGTCGTCTGACCGGCAAGCTACTTGAGGCTCTGGGTGCAGAAGCGGTCAACATAGGATTTGGCGAAGTTCCAGGTGCACTGCAAAAAGGTGTTGTCGATTGTGCAGTCACTGGTGCAGGCTCCGGCTACAGTGCAGGTTGGTGGGAAGTATCCACTCACTTGTTGCCCATTCCCTTAGGCGGATGGGATCCTGTTGTTACGGCCATGAACATGGATAAATGGGAAAGCTTGAGCGCAGATGAGCAATCGATGATTCAAACTCAGGTCAGTGAGCAACTGGAAGCACCTGCGTGGGCAACAGCACAAACTGCATTGGCTACCGATGTTGCGTGCCTCACGGGCGAAGGTGATTGCCCCGGTGAGAAGCACAGCATGACGCTGGTAAATGTTAGCGACGCCGATTTTGCAACTGCTCGTGAAATACTGGTTTCTAAGGTACTTCCGGATTGGGCGGAACGTGCAGGTGATGATTGGGCTCAACGTTGGAATGACACGGTTGGAAAAACCACAGGTGTAGAAATCCCACTGAACTAAGTCGGTATTTTCCATAATGAATAACGCCCTCCTTCTACTGCAGCGGCTGAACAATGGCCTGGCTGTAATGGCTGGAGGGCTTCTTCTAGTGAGTGTACTGGTTACGATTGTCGACATTGTGTTAAGACAAACCGGTAACTCCCTCGGTGGCACTGATGAGCTATCAGGCTATGCAATGGCGATAGCGACCAGCTGGGGTATGAGCTACACGCTAACGAATCTTGCACACGTAAGAATCGATCTAGTCCGAGCAAGATGCAACCCGCCATTAAGATCCTTGTTCGATGCCATTGCGCTATTGTCTTTGGCAGGTACTGCAATCGTCATAGCTTATCGTGTTTGGCCTGTGCTTGAAAAATCGATCGAGAACAGTTCTACAGCCAATACAACTCTTGAGACACCTTTATGGATACCGCAATCCATGTGGATGGCTGGATGGCTCTGGTTCGCTGTCTCGGCGGTGTTAATGACTCTAGTACTGATAATATCTGCCTTCCAAAGCGACTATGAAGCAATCAACCGCACGGCTGGATTAGGCGACGACGTATGATTCTGTTCACAGCATCAGGATTATTAATTTTCCTGTCGTTGTCCATTCCCGTTGGTATTGTTCTGTTCCTATTGGCTTTCGGCATTGATGCGCTGTTTAGTCCATTCCCTCTCATGCGCGGATTGGGACAAGTCATTTGGTCTTCCTCAAACAGTGCAACCCTCATTGCCATCCCATTTTTCGTCATGCTTGGCGAAATACTCGTGAGAAGTGGCATCGCTCAACGTACCTACGCCGCTTTGGAGGCTTGGGTATCCTGGCTTCCTGGTGGATTGATTCACGCGAACATTGCAACAGCTACCCTGTTTTCCGCAACTTCTGGGTCGTCTGTGGCGACGGCTGCAACCGTTGCCTCGGTGGCAATGCCACAAGCCGAGAGACTTAACTACGACCCCAGATTATTCTCTGGCGCGATAGCTGCCGGCGGAACCCTGGGCATCATGATCCCGCCTTCGATTAATTTGATTGTTTACGGATTCTTGACAGAGACTTCGATACCCAAATTATTTCTTGCGGGCCTGGTCCCTGGATTACTGCTGGCTTTGTTGTTCATGGTGGTAACAGCCATTCTGTGCATCATCAATCCCTCACTAGGTGGGCCCGGCAGCAGTAGCAATTGGCGCCGAAAGCTGACCGGGCTCGTAGACCTACTTCCTTTGCTAGTGTTGTTTGGCTCAATTGTTGGTGCAATCTATGCCGGCTGGGCAACCCCAACTGAGGCTGCGGCCATAGGCGTAGCCATGGCAATGCTAATCGCAGGTGGCCAACGCGCCTTGTCGGTAAGCATGATTATAGAAAGCCTAAAAGGCACAGTGCGCACGACATCAATGATTATGCTGGTGGTGATCGGTGCCTATGTGCTGAACTTTGTATTAACCGCTTCAGGTGTTAGCGGCGCTCTGCGAGATTTTTTAGAACACTTAGGGTTGGGGCAACTAGAGACACTCCTCGTCATCATTCTTATGTATATCGTTTTAGGTTTTTTCATAGAAACCTTGTCACTCATGGTGGCGACCATTCCTATTGTTGTGCCGATAATCATCCAGATAGGGTATGACCCTTTGTGGTTTGGCATACTCATGATCATGCTAGTAGAAATGGCTCTAATCACACCACCTGTAGGCTTGAACCTTTACGTGGTGCAGGCAGCCCGAAAAAGCGGCAAATTCAGTGACGTGATGATAGGCGTAATTCCTTACGCTGTTGCCATGCTTGTCATGGTTGCTCTACTTGTCATGTTCCCGTCAATCGCTTTGTATTTACCCAATAATTTTTAATATAATTCAATGATATTTATTAACGGTGAAGAACGTTTAAAATGTGCTATTGATCAATTGATCGTTGCAGGGTGGACCGGTCGAGACAGTCATGCGGTTAATCATCATATCAAGGAACTTGGTCAACTCGGTATTGCGCCACCCTCAGCCGTGCCTCTCTACTACCGAGTGTCTGATAGCTTGCTCACGCAATCACCTAATATTCAGGTTTTGGGTAGTGCTAGTTCAGGAGAAGTAGAACCACTTATTCTGCGCCAACAAGATAGATGGTATCTGGGGCTAGCTTCAGATCATACTGACCGGGAATTGGAAGCACATTCCGTTGCAGCTTCAAAGCAAGCCTGCGTCAAACCTGTAGCAATGCAGGTATGGGAGCTCGACACAGTTAGTAACC
>JBLHWG010000392.1:0-3963 GCA_047629055.1 Halioglobus sp. | reverse complement strand
ATCATTATGCAGGAGAATTGTTATGACAACCGAAATTACACCGTACACAGTTGAACATTTGCATGAAGGGAGATATCTTGATAATACGTAATAGGCACAAAATTTGGAATTGGTTGTTTTTCTGGCAGAAGAACTCCCAGTTATTTACTTCACCGTTAATTGAAAATACTAGGAATTCAACCATGACCACTACTGACCATAATCAACAGCAAATATCGAACGCGTCACCTCAATCGGCTGCTAGCGCTGACAAGATGCCTGGGATACGTCATCTCATTGCTGTGGGTAGCGGTAAGGGCGGCGTGGGGAAATCTACAGTGAGCGTTAATCTTGCGATCGCGCTACAACAACTCGGGGCGCGTGTAGGACTCGTTGATGCAGACATCCTTGGGCCAAGTATTCCCGGCATGCTCGGTATTGAGACAGATGAACAGCCGCTGATGACACCAGACGGAAAGATGATCCCTGCACAACGACACGGTCTGAAAGTGGTATCGATGGCCATGCTTACCGGAGACGACAACCCAGCCATTTTACGCGGACCTATGGTAGGAAAGTATCTGAAGATGTTCATCGGCGGCGTGCAATGGGGACAGCTGGATTATTTAATCCTCGACCTCCCGCCCGGTACCGGAGACACCCAATTGACGCTCGCACAAAGTATGCCGCTGTCGGGCGTGGTGATAGTGACAACACCACAGACCGTGAGCCTAAAGATCGCCCGCCGAGGCTTGCGGATGTTCGAAAAAGTTCAGGTCAACATCCTTGGAATCGTAGAGAACATGCGCACTTTTACCTGTCCTCACTGTGGTGAAAACACGGATATCTTCCGTCACGGTGGTGGTGAGCAAATGAGCGAGGAGCTTGGTGTGCCATTTCTGGGTGCCTTACCTCTTGATATTGATGTCGTGACCTGTGGTGATGAGGGTAGTCCGATCGCGGCAGACCAGCCAATGTCTGTTAGCGCGAAGGTGTATTCCGCTATCGCGACGGCACTGGTGGATCAGGTTCAAGCGGCGATCACAGTGCTGAAGCCCTTTGTGTGGCATTGGGACAGTAACAAGGGAGCACCAGACTGGATTGAAGACGCGGCCAAGCTTGCTGGATCGGAGCAAACACCCATTGGTTTTCTACGTCACGATCTGCGTACCTTATCCATTCTGTGGGAAGATGGTCATCGTGATGATTTTGACGTGCGGGATCTGCGCTTAGCGTGTCAGTGTGCCGCCTGCGTCGAGGAGATGAGTGGACGTCAACTCCTCGATCCAAAAACGATACGATCTGATGTGAGCCCGCGACAGGTCATGAGCATAGGCAACTATGCGATTCAGTTCGTTTGGATGGATGGTCATAATAGCGGGATATATACATTTAAAAACCTACGTGCACTAGGCACGCGTAATACTGAGAAGAGTGTTGAAAATGTCTAATGTCTTAGCAGGTCTACCCGTCACCATTCGCGCAGAGACTTCGTTCGCCGATCCAGATACGTGCAAGTTCATTGTCAGCAGAACAATACATCCTAGTGGTTCTTTCTTTTTTAACAACATAGAGCGAGCAGCCGGATCGCCGCTAGCCGAACGACTGTTTAAACTGCAAGGCGTGGCCAATGTGCTAATTGCCGATAGCGTGGTGACCATCTGCAAAGACCCAATAACTTCATGGATGGGACTAAAAGCCGCCATCGGCTCAGCCATCCGCGCACAACTATTAACTGGCGTGCCGGCTATCTTGGAGATGTATATTAATACTGGCACACAAAGAAGATCAGATACAGAGCTGATGACCGTTATTCAGGTACTGCTGGACAAGGAGATAAATCCTTCCATTGCTAACCACGGCGGCAAGATATCGATAGTAGAAATCAGTCAAAGAAAACTTTATATCAGCATGAGTGGTGGCTGCCAGGGATGTGCATCTTCTCAGGTAACACTGCGACAGGGCTTCGACGTCATGCTGAAAAGGGTCGCTCCGGAAATCGAGGAAGTTGTCGATACGACCAACCACTCAGCGGGAAAACAACCATTTTACCCACGTTATGAGAAGGCCCTATGACAAATCGACTGCTCCAGAAAACTACTCCAACCATAGTTACGCTAGGCGATCTCGCCAAGCGGGCAAACTACTCGTTAATGGATACGCTCAACTGCGATCCTGATGCGACATTAAATGGCGTAGACCATAAACCGCGACAAGTATTTACCGGGCACTATGTCCCCGTCAATCCTACTCCTATCGAAAACCCCGAGTATGTTACTCATAGTAAAACCTTTTTCCGTGAACTGGGTTTTTCCGATAGCATGGCGCAGGAGGCTGACTTCATTCGACTCTTCTCTGGCGACCTAACAGAGGTTCCAGAGCCGCTGCATAAGGTTGGTTGGGCGACGGGCTATGCATTGTCTATTTACGGTCGCGAATACTATCAACAGTGCCCGTTTCAGACGGGCAACGGCTACGGAGACGGTCGCGCAATGTCTGTGCTTGAGGCTGTCATTGACGGTCAACGCTGGGAAATGCAACTGAAAGGCGGAGGACGAACACCATATTGCCGTGGCGCTGATGGTCGCGCTGTTCTGCGCTCAAGTGTTCGCGAGTTTTTAGCACAAGAGCACATGCACGCACTTGGAGTAGCCTCATCGCGGTCGCTGAGCTTATACGTGTCGAAAACCGAGCAGGTTAACCGACCGTGGTACTCTGAAGGCTCACGTTCACAGGATCCCGATAGGCTTATATCTGAGGCGGTCGCAATCTCCACACGTGTCGCACCATCGTTCATTCGAGTGGGTCAGCTAGAGCTGTTCAGTCGCCGTGTCCGTAAGCAGGAACATCCACAAGCAATGGCAGAGCTTGAGATGATTGTACTGCACTTGATCGAGCGTGAGTACAATGACGTCATCGATAAAAAACTCACTACGGCTGAAAAAGTGGTGTTGCTCGCGCGCGAGTTCCGCAATCGCTTGACGTCACTGGTTGCCCATTGGATCCGTGTCGGTTATTGTCAAGGCAACTTCAACAGTGACAACTGCGCAGCAGGAGGCTTTACACTAGACTACGGCCCCTTCGGATTTTGCGATGTGTTCAACCCGCAATATCAACCATGGACAGGGGGTGGGCATCACTTTTCGTTTATGAATCAGCCCATAGCAGCGGAACGAAACTTTTACATGTTTTGTACGGCGTTGCATCCGCTAGTGGCATCGCATCAGGATGCTATAAAAAATCTCGACGATATTCGCACTGGTTTTGCAACGGTGATGCAGACAAAAATGGAGAAAATGTGGGCTGAAAAACTTGGACTGCATACGTTTAACACCGCATTGTTCCGCGAACTCGAAACGCTGATGGCGCAAACCTCGGTTGATTACACCATTTTCTTCCGCGAATTATCAACGGTGCCTGGTGATATTGGCCCACTCAAAAAAAGCTTCTACAAAAATGCGACGTATAACGCAGATCCCGAAGCGATGGACAAGCGCTGGTCAGCATGGCTCGAAATATGGAAATATCTTAACGCCAGTACCACCGATGCTGCCACCACCGAAGTAAATAGTGCTCGTTCTCACTCTCAAGATGAGCTTTCTAAGCAGATGAAACTCGTCAATCCAAAATATAATTTGCGAGAGTGGTTTCTTGTGCCTGCGTATCAGCAAGCGAGCATAGGGAACTATTCTTTAGTGCGAGAATTGCAGGAAGTAATGACGCAGCCATATACCGAGCAATCAATTGAAGTGGAAGCAAAATACTATCGGCTGAAGCCGCTTGAGTTCTTTGAAACCGGTGGATTATCGCACTATAGCTGCTCGTCATGACTTATCGCATAATAACCAATTTATTCACATCGAGTGCCCAATGACCATAAAGATAATCCCTATTATTGACCTGCTTTCCGCTGGCCAAGTACCGCAGGTCCCAGCGTACGCGGCTGCCCCTAATGGCCAGATCTCAGATACGCGCGGTAGGCTT
>JBLHWG010000391.1:0-3973 GCA_047629055.1 Halioglobus sp. | reverse complement strand
CCATTACCATTCCCACCATGCCCGCAATTTCAGTGAAGTATCGAAGCAGTAAAATGGGTAAAAACGCCCTCGGATCATTTAATTTATCGCCCTGCAGCTTTGCCATTAGCGCAAATATTATCAATCCGCCACCAAGTAAAAAAAACAACACCTGAGCAGGTGAAATTGATGATGTGGAAAGCTTGACCAATGTGTCGGCTACCGAGAAGGCGACCATTGAGGCGATCATAAAAAGAATGCCTCGTAGGTTATTGTCTTTGTTCATATACTCAAATGCTCAAGAACCTATTTTGTACCTTTAACGTTTGTGTTAGTTGCTGCATTAGGCCACTGTATAGCATCAAGATACATACAGGGCATGTATTGGTTCTGCAATTCTGTGCCAGCCAGTCACACAAAAAATACACGTTTCAAGCTCAACCATAGTGCTGGGGTAATTTTTGTGTTCTCTGGATAGGAACTGAATCAATGTAGAATTGTACTGCCGCTCTATTCACTTGCGATTTTAGAGATCAAACCTTGTTAAGTTATCGTCATTCTTTCCACGCAGGTAATTTTGCTGACGTTGTTAAGCACGTGGTGTTGGTTGAAATACTGGATTACTTAATTCAGAAAGAAAAGCCGTTCGAGTACATCGATACACACGCTGGTGCCGGTTTGTATAACCTTCAGTCTGAGAATGCTTCGAGACTTCAGGAGCATGCCAATGGCATAGGTCGATTGAACGTAAATGAATTTCCGGAATTGGAGCGCTATTTTGAGGTGATACAGTCGCAAAACCCGCCCAATACCTTAGGCGTTTATCCAGGTTCCCCAGCGATAGCGCAATATTTTCTGCGAGCGCAAGATCGTGCGTGGTTGTTTGAGCTTCATCCACAGGACTATGAGTTATTACGTAAACACACGGTTAAAAGTAAAAGGATAAAGGTACGTTGTGAGAATGGATTTGAAGGGCTTAACGCATTGTTGCCCCCCAGTAGTCGCCGTGGTTTGGTTCTGCTTGATCCGTCTTATGAAATTAAATCTGATTATGAGCGTGTGATTGAGCGCGTGGTGGGTGGTTATAAAAAGTTCAGTAGTGGCATTTATACCATTTGGTACCCAGTGGTGGATAGGCGCAAGATAGAGGCCATGGAAACTAAGCTTTTAAAAAGTGGCATTAAAAATATTCAGCGGTTCGAGCTAGGTGTAGCCAAGGACTCTGCTGAACGAGGCATGACTGCATCAGGGATAATTGTCGTTAATCCGCCGTGGACACTGTTTAAAAAAATGACTAACTTACTCCCGAAGCTGGCGCAGGAACTGACTAAAGGTGATGAGTTGTATTTTAAATGCGATGTTCTCTCACCTGAGTAGCAGCTCGTACAAGTTTACTGTTGTCCAGAAAAATATCAGAGCATTTCATTAATCTCGATCAAATTCATACTGGGGTCATAAACATATAAATGCCGCATACCCGGTATTGCAAAAGTACCAGTGAGTGAATAGGGGATACCTGCTGCTTTCAGCCGATTAATGACCACGTCAAGGCTCTTGACTTGCAACGCCACATGGCCACCGATTGACGGATTGTGATCAAGCTGATTATTGCGTGCAAATGCAGGCTCGGGGCGAATAAGATGCAGGCCCGCGTTTTCACCATCACTTGTCGTAGAGGTCGGGAAAAGCGTCAGCTTCTCAGGATCAGCACTGATATGGCCAACCTGTTCAGCAGGCGGGAAAATCCAGCTACCCTCCGCCATGCCAACAATGTTTGAATAGAAGCGCGCTGAAGCACGGACATCGTTGGCAGGTAAGTTAACGTGATGAATAGTACAAGTCATGACCAAGTCTTCTCAAGAGTTCTGGATGTATGCATTGGCGTTTGGCCAACTATGTTTAGGTAATGTTTTATTACTTTATCAAGTCGTCACAACTCAGGCGAACTCTGTTTCCATCTGTCGCCTTATACGTATTGCCAGCAAGCTCTCATCCACCTCGACATCATTCCAGCAAACTGGCTGTCCTATAGCAATATCGTGTTTCAACTTCATGTTGTGGGCTAAGCCTATTGGCAATCCGCCTATCTTTAGTGATGTTTTAGCCGGGTAGAGTTTACCCCACACTGTATAGCCACCTTCGCCATCAAGCATTTCACCGGCCTTAAGATTTCTTTTAGCAGTGGCTACTACATCGCCATTGAATGCCTGGGTGCTGCCGGTCGGCTGATTGAGTAATGCCGCTGACAATATAGAGATGTTCAGTTCAAGACCAATCAAATGAAAGGGTTTATACATCGCAGAATATTGACCGGTTGAATCTGTGTTCATACCGTATTGCCTGAAACACGCTGCTGCATAATCGTTGGGTGCTTCTATTACGACATAGACACCCCAGCGCAGATCCTTGAACACAGGCCGTCCGTCACGTTCAAGCGACGTTACGACTTCCACTTGACCCTTACTGGCCAGCGTTCCACCATCGGTTTTCGGGCGCAGTACATGAGCCAGATCATCCATGCCGGCTGGTGGAAATAGCAAGCCGTCTGCGGGCGCGGCCAGGTTGGCAGCATTGGCTATAGCCGCCATTTCCAGCGCAGATTTGGTGCCATCCAGAAAGCTGTTGAACATCTGGCTGTTCATACCTGCTTCAGCAGCCTGCTCACTGGTCAGCCCATAGTGGTCCCATACCGAATCGGGGGTTGAGGCGTGATAGGCAGGCAGATACTTGGTACCCTTGCCTGCAGCGATGACTTCAAACCCAGAAGAGCGTGCCCACTCCACTAATTCGCAGGTGAGGGCTGGCTGATCCCCATAGGCCATCGAGTAAACCACTCCAGCCTGTTTTGCCTCACGTGCGAGCAGGGCACCTGCAAGCACATCGGCCTCTACGTTGACCATTACGATGTGCAAACCGTTGCGAATGGATTCGCGCGCATGGGCAATGCCAGCGGCAGGGTTGCCTGTAGCCTCAACGACGACATCAACGGTTCCGCTGGACATCATCGCGTTGGCGTCATCCGTAAAGTTAACCGAGTCAATCAGCTCTTGAGTCCAGCCTACATTGCGGCAGGTTTGCTGTGCACGTGCAGGGTCCAGATCTGCAATGCAACTAACAACAAGTCCGGGTGTGGTGGGCACTTGCGATAAAAACATACTGCCGAATTTACCGGCACCGATGAGTCCCGTGCGAACTGGCTTGTTGGCATCAGCACGTGCCATCAGCTCATTATATAGATACATTCAGTTTATCCGGTCGCTGCCAGTTTATCGACAAGTTCGCTCAAGCAGTTATCGTCCATTGCAGTTATGGGCGTGAAGTCACGATGAGCTATCCATTCTTCACGGTTAAATGCACGGATGTGATTGTCAACATGACACAGTGACAGATACGCAATAGTTCGATCAAACGGTGAAATATTGGCCGGGCTTGCATGCACCAGCAGGGAAGAAAATACCAGCATACTGCCAGCAGGACCGGTAGGTGCTACACAACCACCTTGCTCCGCCAGTTCTTTTACCTTTTCACGGCTAAGTGTCCATAGCGGGTACGATGTGGTTTCCAGATCGTGACCGGCTTCGACTACTCCTAGCTTGTGACTGCCGGGAATGAACAACAGGGGTCCATTAGCGGCAGTGACGTCGTCCAGAAATACCGCGATGTTCATTGCACGTGGTTCTGGCATTTCGTCATCGCGCTTCCAGGTGCCATAGTCCTGGTGCCACTGCCACACATCGCCATCAAACGCCACTTTTGCGTTGACTTTGAATTGATGCATATAGACAGGGCCATTCAACAACTGTTCAACGGGCTCTATTAATCGCGGGTGCGCACCAAGGCGACGAAATCCTTCATTGTACGTGTGGGCTGCAAATGCGGTTCGGGCGACACCCGACTCTTCACGCCACACTTCTTTTCGTTGGGAGGCGTACACCACTTTGGCTTCTGCGGCGAGCACCTCTGCCTCTTTGGGCGAAAACATGCCGGGCATAAA
>JBLHWG010000390.1:0-3998 GCA_047629055.1 Halioglobus sp. | reverse complement strand
ACTTTCGAGTAGTATTGTTCATTAAGCAAGTCGCGAACCAGACTTTAGGGTAGAGAATTTGAAGTGTTCTTAGACACTATTGAAAAAGCAGCTGGTGAGGAAAACCAGTAGGAGATTTTTGACATGATTTATCCGCGCTCATGCTGATGCGCAGCACCAGATTGTCGCGCTACACGGCAGTACCGTGACACTTCTGCCGCTGCAGATAAAGCCATATTTTTCTAAATATTGCAACTGCGGTACGTCAAAGAAAAGGAGTTTTTGTGACTTCTAAATACTGTGCAACTAAGAGATCTGAATAGTTTATCGTAATGTCATATCGACTGGGTAGAACGTATATTGGCTCACACACTGCGTATTGTATCCAACCAACTCTGTAGCGTAGTTCACACTTTCTGCTCGTGCCACTTCTAGTTAAATATTGGCTCATTCATACTTAAGTCTAGCGATCGATCGGGCGCAGCGTGAATAAGGATATTTACTGGTCATTAATCAGGGCTTTGTACAAAACATGCCGGAACTGGTTAAAAACATTTTCCACGGGACCAATTGCACATTAAGTAAGGGGTATCCAATCAACTAGCACGGCAGCGATATAATGAAATTCGATTTTGTGTTTCTTCTACCTTTGTTAGCATTTGCTTTGGGCATCCTCTATCCATTTTTTGAAAAAGTACCAGATTATGCCAAAAGTATTAAAAGCAGGGCGTACAGAAAAAGATTACTTGGTCGGTTGACGGTCATTGTAATGCCGATAGCGACCCTGGCAGCGTTTGTGTTACCACTTACAGAATTTAACAACCTCTACAGTGCACTGCTCTATAGCGCAATCGTGATTGTGCCGGTGTTCCTTATCCATTTCTATATGACGTTGCATCATGGAAATCGACGTTTAGATGAGCCTGATCTATCATTTTTTGTAGCGGAAAAGACTAATGAAGTCGATAATAGACACACAGATTTTGAAACTACAGAAAAAGTAAAAAGGAAGCAGTCTTCGCAACTGGTTCATGCAAATACCGCTATGCCTGAGGCGGAAAACCTACGGGTGATTAATCTTACCAATGCTTCGTACTCAACAGGCATTAATTCAGAAACATCGACTTCAGCACCAAGCCTATTTATTAAGGAGCGCGCCACAACCGAGATTGACGCAGCTCATTCAGCTGATGATGTTGATTCTCCCGCTGAGATTCAAGAGCAATTAGACAGAGTTTCAGATCTTGTTGATTCTCACGATCTGGGAGATTCTGACTACTCACTGTCTGAGGATGATATGGAGATCACAAGATTCCCTCTGATAACTGATGTGTCATCACCTATAGACTCGACACTAACAATCGTTGACATGAGTTCTGCACAGATAAGCAAGATGAGCTCAAATGAAATATCCGAGCTTGTTACAACGCTGCACAGGGACAAAGCCAGGCTGCAAAAACTTGTTATCGCTCAACATGCGTCGATTAATACTGAACGCAAAGCGCACGATCATAGCCGTGTTGTTGCTCGCGACGCGATTAAAATCATGCGAGATGCACGCAATGGGCAAAAGTTCGCAGAAAAAATTGCCAGACGTGAAAGATCTGAAAGAATACGAGTTGTGCAAGAGTACAAGAAGGTGTCTAGTGCGCTCGACAACGCTATGTCAATTATAAAGTCAAGAAAGGCGTAGACGGGGTGAAATTTTAGCTACTAGCTACTAGCTTACTGTGATTTGAATATTGTTGCCTTGTTTCTTCACCACCATATTTTGAATGTGGCAAAGGCAAAATACACCATTGCTACTTCATTTTCTTTCGCCGAACACGTAATGACTCATCCGCCTCAGCCGAGCCATCGTGGAACGAGCCAAACCATTTGTCGAGTGGGATGTTTCCATCGGCATAGTTCACCTCAAGCAGACGATGATGTAGATAATGTGCGTAGTAGGGAAGAAGGAGTGCACTTTGTTTGCCTGTCAGCACTCGATCAAACCCGGTATGACCTTGAGCCGGTGACAGACCTGTCATAAGGCTGTAATGCATAAGATGCAGCGGATGCGCAGGCACTATCCAATAGATGAGGAAGCCAGAGAAGTAGAGTATATGTTCAATAGGATGCATCGATATACCCGACCATGGGCCAGGGTTAATATTACGATGATGGATGTGGTGCACACGCTTATAAATTGGTGGCCAATGAATAAACCGGTGGACACAGTAAAAATGCAATTCGTGTAACAGGGGTACGAAAAACCAGAGCACGAAAAACCAGACTGGGTGTGCAGCTATGCTGAGTCCAGCAATCACTCCATTGGCGTGAAGCCATAATGTCAGAACTTCCCAGGCCGTCCAGATCGGCACGCCACTACAAAAGGTCCAGAAAATATTGTCGCGTAATTGTGTACCAAAGGTGAACTTCTGTTTAGGTTCGTCGGGCCATTCGCGGTTAAATTTAAACGCCGTTCCTTGAGCACGATTGGTATATAGCCAGAAGTGCTGCCCGCCTATCACTAGAACGGCCAACGCAGCGTTTCGCACAAAGATGAACAGTATCCAGTCGAGCGACAGACTCTGCATCTGCTCGAGTGACGGGGTCAAAAAAGTCCAAACTAAAAATGCCAGCAAGCCGTACGTTATTGCCCAAGGAAACAGATAGCTTGGCAACCATTTGAGTAAGTTGACAATCTGCGCCGGCCAAACAAAAACGTCCGGGTAGCGGATCAGCGCCTTGGGTTTCCAGTAGCCTCGCTTATCCTCAGTACCAAAGTATGAATCGTCCGGTTTTGACTTCACTGCCAATAGTTATCCAGTGCACGGCCCCAGTCGTGTTGGTTGCAGGAGTACAGAGGGGATTCGTCGAAAGGGTATCGAGCTTCTATGTCAGGGTTAAATAGCTGTACGCTAGCGGAGAAGGCAGCATGATAGTTTGACATGATCGCAACAGCGCCACCCATGGCATGAACAACGACCCCTGAGTCGGTAGCTTTCGGTGCTTCAAGAGTTTTCATCACCGCTCTAATCCCATCAATAACAGATGCATCCGGTTGAACAAATTCGTAGATATCATAGTTAATGCGATTGATCATCTCCGTTGGAGTGGTAATAATATAACCACTGGAAATCTTGATATTGACTTGGAATCGAAGCTCCTTAAAGCCTTCAGGGCAATCGAAATGAGAGTAGCTCGGCAGGCCGAACATTATTTGGCGACGTTAGTAATCGAGGAAATACTTGAAGGCACCCGAAAGTTTGAGTAAGTAGCCTACTTGTTAGGCAGGTGAGTTTTTTACCCAACGATCAATCAGAAACCGTGCAATGGAATCTGGACGCGGCAGTTTGTTGCCTGCAGCATCGTCTCCCCAGTTGCCAAAGCCTTTTAATTGCTCACGCGTGAACCACTGAGCATCGGCGATTTCATCCGGATCACAGCGTATCGCTGTGGTGGTGGCCACGGCTTCGAACCCTAGCATGATTGAGCGTGGGAATGGCCAGGGTTGAGATGCTACGTAACGGACATTCTCAGTGTGAACCGACACTTCTTCCAGTACTTCGCGTTGCACGGCAGCCTCGAGGGATTCACCGGGCTCGACAAATCCTGCTAGCGTGGAAAACACCCCATCCGGCCAGTTTGGGCTGCGACCGAGCAAGCACAAGTCTTCGCCACCATCAGGCGGTGAATACGTTACTAGCATGATAACCGCAGGATCAGTACGTGGAAATGCAACGTAGCTGCAGTCTGAGTGCGTGCATTTCCTCACATGCCCACCATTGCTCGTTGTCATTGAGTCGCCACAGCAAGTGCAAAATGCGGTGTTTGAATTCCAGAAAATCAAACCACGGGAATAGGCGAGTAGTGATCCGTCCTGGGATGATAAGGCGGGACCCGTCTGCCTTAAATCTTTAAATTCCCCCACTCTTGAAGTGCCGCTTCTGTCTTTTGCTAAGCCAGACAGTGTTGCGGAATCCTCATCATTTAAAGCCGATACATCGACTGCAAAAAATGGAATTTCGCCTTCT
>JBLHWG010000389.1:0-4004 GCA_047629055.1 Halioglobus sp. | reverse complement strand
CTGATATCCACAGAATTCCTACCAAATATCGATAATGGCCAGGGGTTCTAACAGCTGTTTAGAAGTTATGGTCAGAAAAACAAACGCCCCAATTTAATTACAGCATAGTATTAGTACAACTAGATGCCGAAAACGATGCTGTACGTCGTGCTCAGGCCCATGGGGAGTGCTATTCTTGTATACGATAGGGACCTGTGAACCCAGCACCAGAGTATTTTCATCTTGACAAACCCGATTCGAAATTTTGACATTCTGCCAGCGCTACATCTGTCAGGAGGTCGACTGGTAGATCTGTCCGCTGACTCGTCCAGCGATGAACCAGTGCTTGACGACGATACTGATCAGTTAGCTGCGGCCCGCCACGCTATTGAGCATGGAGCGCAATGGCTTCACGTTATTAACGTCGATACAACCTTTGATCCTGCGGCCAAGCACGATTGGGCATTGGTTGAGCAGCTGTGTCAACTTCCTGTCAAAGTCCAGTATGGAGGTGGTCTCGCGCGTGCGGAGAACATCGACAGGGCGATCGAAGCGGGTGTTAGCCGAGTGCTCCTCACAACGTTGGCCATCACATCCCCTGAGGTTGTTGCGGAAGCCATCATTAAGCACGGACGCGAGCATTTTGCGCTTGCAATCACTGCCAGTTCCGACGGTGTTGTAGTCGGCCGAGACTGGGAAGCGGTTGGTGGGCTGGAGGCACTAACGCTTGCAGTTCAGATGAATCAGCTCGGTATTACAACGTTGGTACATACAAGGCTACAACCTGACGGAACAATGAGCGGTACCGATCTCGATAACTCGTGCGAGTTGGCTGAGCTATCAGGCATGGATGTGATCGTCGGTGGAGAAGTGCGTGACTTAGAAGACGTCGTTACCTGCTACAACCGACCGGGAATAACGGGTGTGCTGATCGGTAAGGCCTTGCAAACCGGGAAGTTGGGGCTGGGGGATGCATTGGATGAAACCCGCGCAACACTTGCATTCGAGTCAGGCTTGCCTCGGTGGAAAGAAGAACAACTGACCGTGCGTGCGCGTTTACGCCGCGGTCTGTCACATGCTTACCTCACCCGTTATATACCTGAATTAAGTGGTCTCAGGGTCCTTGATGCCGGAGGTGGCAACGGTAATGCCAGTCTGCCGATAGCTGAGTCCGGAGCCCATGTTGACGTCGTGGATCGCTCTATGGCAATGCTCAATGATCTGAAAACGGTTGCTGAGGCGAGTGGCCTGGAAGATCGGATCATCGCACACGCACACGACATTCGTAGCATTCACGAACTGTTTGAGGAGAACACGTTCGACTTATTGATCTGTCACAACGTTATCCACTACAGCCCAGCTTGGGAAGAGCTGCTGGTTTCCATGATTGCGCCGCTGAAAACAGGCGGTTTGTTGTCGTTGGTTGTCAGAAATTGGAATGCAGAACCGTATCGAATTGACGTGGAAAACCACACCGCCGAAGAACTACCAATGTTGCTGGAGCGCACACGAGGACCATCGCGTGTGTTTGATGCTGACGTTCTATTCTTTACTGCAGCTTTTTTACAAGAGTGGCTGCGCAAGCAAGGATTTGAAGTGCTTGGCGACTACGGGCTTCTATGCCGTAAGGACGTAGTGGCAAACGTTGATGGGCCAGGTGGTGAGCAGATGTTGCTCGATAAATTGCTAGCGCTAGAAACTGCAATGGGTGAGCGTACGCCTTACAAGCACACAGCACGCTATTTGCAGATAATTGCACGTAAGCTGTCATGAGCGGCATTCGGTGCGTGCGTTAATCTGAAATAGCGCGTCAAAATGAAAATCTGTAGAGTGGCGCCTCAGTCGCAATTCACGAACTTGTCCAAATAAACTGCAACGCCATCACGCATATTTGACACGGTGATCGCGTCGGCTATCTGCAAAACTTCAGGGTGTGCATTGCTCATAGCTACAGCTGTTCCTGCCCACGTTAGCATAGGGATATCGTTGAGATTGTCGCCAAATGCAACCACTTCAGAAGATTGAACATCAAAATGCAAAGTCGCTGCTTCAAGTCCGGAAGCCTTATTGACATGTAGAGCGGTTGCGTCCAAGAAAGGTGCGCCAGAAGTTGATGCTTCCAATACGTCACCAACCAGTTCAGTCACGTTTTGTTGAAACTCTGCACCCGAAAGGCAGGGTACGCGAATCAGTACTTTATACAAATCACTTTGCCCCAATACTCCACCACTACCGCCGTGTTCCAATGTGGAGGGATCATCTGATTGTTTGAGGAAGGCTTTTTCATAGCTAAAACCGGTAGCACTCTCCCAGCCGAATCCAACATTTGGAAATTCGATACGAATTTTGCGCATCGCCTCTAGGCACACAACCGGGTCGATTGGATGACTCCAGAGTATTCTTTCGTCCTTAATGTCGTACGCATAGGCACCGTTACTGCACACAACGTAGTCGATAGCGGTAGCGGGTTTTAGGCGATCAACGCAGGTTCGCCAACTGCGGCCAGTGACAGCTACAAGGCTATGACCGGCAGATTTGGCGGTTAGGAGAGATTGTGCGGTACGTGCAGACACCTGGCCACCTCGACCAAGCAATGTTCCATCTAGATCAACAGCTATAAGCAAAGAAAAACTCCGGAAATGGTATATCTAAGCAGCAAAATCACGAACAACCTGACCCGCATTTACGCGTAATCGCTTTCCATCGCGAAGTGACAGTTGACTGTTCACGACAACATGGACAACACCTGTTGCATAGCGACGGGGGTGGCGCGCTGTTACGTTGCTGGCAATGTTTGCCGCATCGAATACGCAAATATCTGCGTGGTAGCCAGTGCGCAGTTTTCCGCGTTTGGCTAAGCCGAGTCGTTCTGCTGGAATGGAGGTGATTTTACGAAGACCCTCAGCCAAAGATAATACGGCTCTATCACGAACATAGTGCAAAGGGAAGCATGCTGCCCAGCCATAGCCGCTAAGTGATCCGAGATGATCCTTAAGGATGCCATCGTTAGCGGTGGCCACAGTATCTGAAATAACGGCGCACTCAGGCTGGGCCAGACACAGGTCAAGATCCTTGTTTCTAAACGATTTCGAGGTACACATTGTGGCCATTAAATAGCAGCTTGAACGTTAGAGGCCGATAGGCCAATTGCTGTCAGTGGAATCGCAACACTTTTCAATAAAAAGGCCTTCATTCTTTCTCCTCGAGGTCTGTCTTAATTAGGGAACCGCTTGTTGTTGATTTTTTAGCATGCCATAGGTGAAATGATCTGTACACCATCACACTAGCTAGTGCCAAAGTGAAAAGATCAGCTTTTCACGGCTTTATAAGCTAACGCAGCGAACTGAGCACGATTAAAACTAACGATATAATGCGTGTTT
The DNA here is from genome assembly GCA_047629055.1 of Halioglobus sp. Classification (GTDB taxonomy): domain Bacteria; phylum Pseudomonadota; class Gammaproteobacteria; order Granulosicoccales; family Granulosicoccaceae; genus Granulosicoccus. The sequence goes on along the minus strand of JBLHWG010000389.1, from coordinate 645 downwards.
ATACATTGTCCAATGATGAGTTGATTGGTTACACTGGGTGCTCAATCAGTGGCTTAAAAACGGAGATTTTGTTTAATGATTAAATTAGTTAAAAAGCTGGGCGTGGCGGCTCTAGTCGCAAGTGCTTTCGCGGTAGCCATACCCGCCAGCGCAGAAACGCGCATCACCTTTAAGTCAGCTAAATCCACGTCATCGTATTATCAGATGGGCGTGCAGATTTCCGAGGCTATGAAGTCGGGTTCCAACGGCGACATCATTGTGACTGTCGAAGAGAGTCAGGGCTCGGTTCAAAATGTTATGGAGGTGCGAGCCCGAGGTGGTGACTATGTCTTTACTACACCCCCGGTACTCGTCAAATTGGCGCAAGGTGGTAAAGCCATGTTCAAGGGCAAGGGCGATCCTAAGTTTGATGAGATCCGTGCCTTGTTCCCGATACCATCGCTCACCATGCATTTCGTGATGGCCGCTGATAGCGGCATTACCGATTTTGTGGGCATGGAAGGTAAGACTATATTGTTGGGCAAAGGCTCATTCGGTGCTACAGAAGGTGCGAAATACCTGAAGCTGTTTGGCCTGGAAGGCAAAGTAGAACTAGCAGAGGTTGAACTCTCTAACGCAGTTAGTGCACTCAAGAACGGTCAAATT
>JBLHWG010000388.1:0-4072 GCA_047629055.1 Halioglobus sp. | reverse complement strand
CGTTGATTGGTCAGCCTCTGGCAGGATCTTAACTATTTGTTCGTCTGTATGTCTGCTTTTCTTCATGCCGGCTCTCCTCCGGTTGAGGAAAAACTAACACGTCAGCTGGTCCAATGCACTGCGAGCACTCCACTCTCGCAAGAGACTTCTGATCAATAATGAACAAAAAGATTGTTAGCAATAATGAACAATAAAAAAGCATTGGTGACCGGTATAACGGGTCAAGATGGTTCGTATTTAGCGGAGTTGTTGCTTGAGAAGGGCTATGAGGTACACGGTATCAAGCGACGTGCTTCATTACTGAATACCCAGCGAGTGGATCATATATACGAAGATCCGCATGTTGATAGTCAACGCTTTGTAATGCATTACGGTGATTTAACAGATTCGTCAAACCTGACGCGCATCATCCAGCAAGTGCAGCCAGACGAGGTGTATAACCTTGGCGCGCAAAGTCATGTTGCCGTCAGCTTCGATTCGCCAGAGTACACTGCAGATGTAGACGCGATGGGCACCTTGCGTTTGTTAGAAGCAATTCGCTTTCTTGGATTGGAGAAGAAAACACGTTTTTACCAGGCATCCACATCTGAGATGTACGGCCTGGTTCAGGAAACCCCACAAAAAGAAACAACGCCTTTTCATCCGAGAAGCCCGTACGCCGTTGCCAAGCTATACGCGTACTGGATTACAGTGAATTATCGAGAGGCGTATGGCATGTACGCTTGCAACGGTGTGTTGTTCAATCATGAGTCCCCGCGGCGAGGTGAGACATTTGTTACTCGCAAAATAACGCGTGGATTAACCAACATTGCACAGGGAACTGAAAAGTGCCTTTATTTGGGCAATATGGACGCACTGCGCGACTGGGGTCATGCAAAAGACTATGTACGCATGCAATGGATGATGCTCCAGCAAGATGAGCCGGATGATTTTGTCATTGCGACTGGCCTGCAGTACTCCGTGCGTGATTTTATTCAGTGGTCCGCAGCTGAGCTTGGGATTACGTTGCGCTTTGAAGGACGTGGCTTAAAAGAACAAGCCATTATTGCAAAAATCGAAGGTGATAAGGCGCCCGCGTTGAATGTTGGGGATATCGTTGTGCGAGTCGATCCACGGTACTTCAGACCTGCTGAGGTTGAAACGTTGCTCGGTGATCCAACAAAGGCCAAAACGAAATTAGGCTGGGTGCCAGAAATTACAGCACAAGCGATGTGTTCCGAGATGATCACCGAGGACCTAAAGATAGCGCAGCAGCATGCTTTCTTACGCCAACATGGTCGCGATACTCCGTCGTCTTGCTTAAAAACAAATGAACGCTATTACTAAAGAACGCTGTGTGTATGTTGCTGGACACCGAGGAATGGCAGGTTCCGCTATTGTGCGAAGACTGCAGGTGCTGGGTTACTCCAATATTCTGACCACTTCTCGAGATGAGTTGAATTTGCTGGACTCGGCGGCCATTCAAGCTTTCTTCGACGGCAAGGGTATCGATCAGGTTTATCTCGCCGCAGCCAAAGTGGGAGGTATTCACGCCAATAGCACGTATCCCGCCGATTTCATCTATGAGAATCTGATGATTCAGGCCAACGTTGTTCATGCAGCGAATCTGTGTGATGTACAAAAGCTGCTTTTTCTTGGCTCTAGCTGTATATACCCCAAGTACGCAGAACAGCCTATGAAAGAGGAGGCGTTACTGAGCGGTGTCTTAGAGGCAACGAATGAGCCTTATGCAATAGCGAAAATTGCAGGTATCAAACTGTGTGAGAGCTATAACCGGCAATACGGCCGTGATTATAGAAGTGTTATGCCCACTAATTTGTATGGGCCAAACGATTACTTTCACCCAGAGAACAGTCACGTCATACCTGCGCTGATACGTCGTTTTCATGAAGCGGTTGAGCGAGGCGATAAGGAGATAGTGATATGGGGTAGTGGCAATGCCATGCGAGAGTTTATGCATGTAGATGATATGGCTGCAGCGAGTGTCCACGTTATGGAACTTTCGTTACAGGCCTATCAAGCTAAAACCCAAGTGATGCATAGCCATATTAATGTAGGCACGGGTGTTGATTGTACGATTCGAGAATTAGCCCAAACCATTGCCAAAGTTAGCGGCTTTGATGGCCAGTTGACGTTTGATACAACAAAACCTGATGGAACACCTCGGAAGCTAATGGATATTAGCAAAATGCAAGCGATGGGTTGGCGTGCTCAGATTAGCCTGGAGCAGGGCTTGAGGGACGCGTATTCGTGGTTCGTGGATAACGTGCAGCAGGCCAGAGTTTGATCTAATGGCGGGCAAGAAAATTGTTTTTGTAAACCGCTTTTTCTTCCCAGATCATTCTGCGACAAGCCAGATGTTGAGTGATCTTGCTTTTGATCTTGCCAAGTCTGACAAGGCTGTAGAAGTTGTGACCAGTCGTTTACGCTATGACGATCCAGCCGCGCAATTGCCACCTTTTGAAATTATAGACGGTGTGAGTGTGCATAGAGTCTGGACCAGTCGTTTTGGACGGGGCAACCTGGTGGGGCGTGCCGTTGATTATCTGACTTTTTATGCGACGGCTGCATGGATGCTATGGCAGCGAACCGATGCAAATACCATTGTGGTGGCGAAAACAGATCCGCCTTTAATTTCCATCATTGCTGCACCCATAGCGCGGTTGCGAGGTGCGAAATTAATTAACTGGTTGCAGGATTTTTTTCCAGAGGTGGCTTCGGCATTGGGGATAAAACTCATGCGGTGGCCGATATCTAACTTGCTCCAGTTTTTACGAAATAAGACCTTGCGTATGGCCCATATGAACGTGGTTCTGGGTAAGTTGATGGCTGCAAAGGTAGCATTACAGGGAGTGCCGTTGGAGCAGATACGTCTTATTCCGAATTGGGCTGACGGTGCGCTGATCAAACCAATCCCCCGTGAAGAAAACTCACTACGTAAACTGTGGAATCTAGAAAATAAATTTGTAGTGGGTTATTCGGGGAATCTTGGACGCGCGCATGAATTCAATACAATTTTAGATGCTGCAGAAGAGCTCAGCCACCGGCAAGATATTGTGTTTCTCTTTATTGGCGGAGGAGTGCAGCGTGTAGCATTAGAACAGGAGGTTCTTAATCGAAAGTTGTCTACTGTTCTGTTTAAGCCGTATCAGCCTCGTGAGCAGCTAGGTGAAAGTCTAAGTGCGATGGACGTTCATTTGATCTCTCTTAACCCGGCACTAGAAGGATTGATTGTCCCCAGCAAATTCTATGGAATAGCTGCCGTGGGTAGGCCTGGTATATTTATCGGGAGCTCTGCAGGTGAAATTCCTTTGGTGCTGCAGGAATGCAACTGCGGAGTTTCGGTAACCTTGGGTGATAAAGCTACGCTGGTCAACAAAATTCTGGAATTTGCTAACAATTCTGACTTATGTGAAACACTAGGAGCTAACGCTCGATTAAATTTCATTGAAAAGTATGATCGAGATATTGCAGTCGAAGCATTTGAGAAAGAGTTTGCGTAAGAGTAGAAATCACTAGTGTTCCGTTAACTTCAGGCTGAACGATAACTGTTTATCGTTGATAGGTATTTTCTCCGTTGGACGCCCATGAATCAGATCATCAAGGGACCATTTTTCGAATAGATTTGTTTGCAATAATCTCAGTATCTGCTGTATTGATCGCGTCGATTTGGACTGGAACTTCAAAAAGGCTACCAGCAGATAACTGCATAGTGCGAACCAGATCTGTGTCAGCACGGCATTCTTGCTGGTGCCCATGAAAGATTTGATTCTCAGGTTCTGCTTTATTCACTTAAAGAAAAGCTCGATCTGCCAGTGGGCTTTATAGATCGCTGCAATCGTACTAGTCTGCAGTGCAAAGTTATTCGTCAGAAATACGTAATGCTTGCCAGTGTCTGGATCACGATAGCCCAGTCTTCGCAGTGATATCGGGCAGCGTTTACGTGTCATTGCACCCGTAAACTATATCGTCTGATCGCTCAACAATCCAGACTTAGCGTTAGCCTTTCTTCGCTCAAGAACACACACTGTGGCGTTGGATTTCAATCATTCCACGAAGTAAATACCACTAT
>JBLHWG010000387.1:0-4078 GCA_047629055.1 Halioglobus sp. | reverse complement strand
CGTGGTAGGAGAACGTTTGGCCCACGATGTCGTAGACTATCCGAACAAAGGAAAACGCTTTTACCGTTATCGGGGGCAACCCTCGAATCTGGTAGACATCAGCGCCATCGAAACGCCAGGTGCTGGTGCGAAAACGAAATAATTACATTATCTCAGGCGAACATGTGGTCTCGAGATTATCTCGTATGGACTGATACGTTTGTGCGGTACTCTTGCTGCAAGGACAGAAGATACAAAATACGACTATGAAAGAGACTCCAGCACCCCGCGGTACCTACACAAGCACCCGTGCCTTCAGAAACCGCCCAACCGATAACACAACCAGCAATGCGCGTGTGTATGGGTATCGGGGCGGTGTAGCTACGCACCATCATCAGTCGGCCCTGGCGGCCCACAATGTGCTGCAGGCCGGTGGCAATGCGGTGGATGCCGGCGTTGCTGCGGTGCTGGTTGAGGGGGTGGTCAATCCACATATGCATGGACCCGCCGGCGAATGTCCGATACTGATAGCCGGTCCTGGTGTTCAGCCTATCGCAATAAACGGCAATACACGTGCGCCTGCGCTCGCTACTGTCGATGCATTGCGCGCTCGCGGGCACAGCGCCATGCCCGATGCGGGAATTCTGGCAGCTGGCGTGCCGGCGTCCCTTAGCGCATTACTTGCTGCGCTGGAACGATTTGGCTCCATGCCGTTTCATCGTTTGCTGGAACCTGCACTTGAACTCGCGCGCGGCGGATTTGCTATGCATGATGGTCTGTTGCTGCAGGAAAAGGTGGGTGTTGCGATGTTGGCTGACAAGTTTCGCAATGATTGGCCCTCCAGCGCCGCGATATACCTGAAAGACGGTGTCCCCATAGAGTCTGGCGGTAAAATCGTTAACCCACAACTGGCTGCTATCTACGATCAACTGGCAGCCTGTTCCGTTGCCTGTGCGGATTATCGTAAAGGGTATCAAGCGGTGCGGCGGGAGTTCTATGAGGGCAGTGTCGCGGATGCGATTGACCGCTATTCACAGGCGAATGATGGGTTGTTACGCGCTGCAGACCTGGCGACGTTTGAAACGCCGTTTGAACAGCCGTTGAGTGTTGGTCTGGGCAATACCCGTATCTTCAAGTGTGGCTATTGGTGCCAGGGTCCGGCGCTGTTGCAGCAGCTGCAAATCATGAAACAGTTTGATCTATCGGCGATGCAGCACAATTCAGCGGAGTATCTGCATTTACTGGTTGAGGCTGGCAAGCTTGCGTACGCTGATCGGGAGCAGTATTACGCCGATCCCACCAGTGTCGAGGTGCCTGACCTGCTCGACGAAGAGTATGCAAAGATCCGCTCTGGCTTGGTAGACATACAAAGTGCCAACGCTGATATGCGCCCCGGTGATCCGCGGCGTGGTAGTGCCGAGTTGCCTGCGTCGCAACGCCTCGGCGGTGCCAGTTGGGGGGACGGGACGGTGCATGTAGACGTCGCAGACAGCAATGGCATGATAGCCTCTTTCACGCCCAGTGGCGGCTGGATTGCGTCCCATGAAGTACTACCCGAATTGGGTATTCCACTGGGCAATCGGGGTATGACTTTTTATATGGAGCCCGACAACCATCCGAACCTGATTGCACCGGGTAAGCGCCCACGTACCACTATTTCGCCGTCGCTTGTTACGCGTAATGACGTGCCCTGGATAGCCTTTGGCACGATGGGGGGTGATCAACAGGATCAATGGATGTTGCAATTTTATTTGAACGTGGCACTGTTTGACATGACTCTGCAGCAGGCGATAGACGCACCGAAATGCTCCAGCGAACACTTCAATGGATTTTTCTCACCGCATGATCGATTCGCACAGCGTCTCAGGATTGAGGAGTCGGTTGCTACTGATGTGCTACAGGAATTGCATAAGCGCGGTCACGAACTTGACGTTGCACCGATGTGGAGTGAGGGATACCTGAATGCGGTTTCATTCAACACAGACAATGGTTGTATAGAAGCTGCTTGCGATCCGCGAGGCGCGAAAGGAGATGTCTTTCCCGCTGCCGCACTTGCCTGGTAGTAACCGCGGTAATTGTCACTAGCGATAACATGACTTCTCAATCTCACCCGACTGCATCTGTGTCCTCTTCTCGAGCCTTGGCTGCGTATATTCTGGGCACAGCATTTTTCCTTTATGCCTTTGTGCACAGAGTTTCGCCCAGTATCATGACCGGCGAGCTGATGCGTGATTTCAACGCCAATGGGGCAGCTATTGGTGCTTTGTCGAGTATGTACTTCTACACCTACGCGGCCTTACAAATACCCGTAGGAGTTTTAATTGATCGTTACGGCCCTCGAAAACTGTTGGCACTATCGGCGGTGGTTAGCGCTGTTGCATCGCTTGGCTTTGCGATTAGTCCCACGATATTTGCTGCCAGCGTAAGCCGAGCGCTTATAGGTGCATCGGTGGCATTCGCATTTGTTGGCACTTTATCGATTGCTACTACGTTTTTTAAACCTGCGCGCTTTGCAATGCTTGCAGGTTGTTTGCTGGCCGTGGGAATGGCAGGGGCGATGGTTGGCCAAGCGCCATTGCGTTTGTTGGTCGAATCGACTGGCTGGCGTGGCAGCTATTACGTGCTGGCAGTTTGGGCTGTATTGATGTCAGTTATGGCCTGGTTTATTGTGCCGCGTCGACCAGAGTCTGCCAAAGCCCACCATTCCAGCAATGGTCCAATGGTTGCCTGGCCGGTTTTTTCAAACGCACAAACATGGCTATGCTGTGGAATTGGCTTTGGCCAGTCAGCGGTTATGTTAGCGTTTGGTGGTTTGTGGTCTGTTCCATGGTTGATGACGGTTTACGGGCTATCAGCTGCCGATGCAAGCTTACTAACGTCGACCATGTTCGTTGGCTGGTTGGTCGGTGCACCCATTGTGGGTTGGCTGTCCGATAAAATTCAACGTCGAAAACCTATATTGTTGGTGGGTGCCTTGTTAGGTCTGATTAGCTTCAGTGTTATTGTTCTGCTTCCAGAACTCAGTAGATTAACGTTAAGAACCTTGTATTTCGTTAATGGTTTGGGTGGCAGCTGCATGGTGGTTTGTTTTGGCCTTGTACGCGAATGGAACACGCCTGCAGGCAGTGCAACGGCTATTGGATTTACCAATATGTGCATTGTAGGCTCAGGCGCGCTATTACAACCACTCGTCGGTCTGATGCTTGATAACCGATGGCAAGGTGTTATGCAAACGGGTGTACGACAGTATCCGACTGACGCATATCAGGCAGGATTTATGGTGTTGTTGTCTGTAATGTTTGCAGCCAATCTATGCGTTTGGTTTGTTAAAGAGTCTCACTGTAAGCAGCAAGTTCAAAACTCATAAGCTATTCTATGTCTGTGATAACGGCGGCACTGCCTCCACAGAAGTTCGAGAGGGAAACTCTTCGTCTGAAAGTATTAACTTGGATAATTGCCAATTAAATGCAACTTTGCACAGCGGCACTGCGTCTTCCACAGGCATAGGTGGGGGCTCTACGTATTTATAGTACTTTTCGGCTAATATGGCTAGCCCATTCAAACTCGCAGACGCAAGTTTGAGGTTGGCAATCAGGAGCCAAATCAACAGTGACTCAATGTCGATTACAGAATCATCGTCGCCGCTCTACTTAGCAGTTGCGATGTTATCGGCTTGTGTGCTGGCGAGTTGTTCGACACGACAGGTGTCGCTCACACTTGAAGGCTCGACCGCACAGCGTCTTGTGACCTACAGCCTCGATCAGTTCATTGAAGGGTTGGCAGAGCAGCCGGAAATCTCTGTGACTAAAGGCAAAACAGTCCGCTTGGGTGTTTATTTCTTAGATGATCACCCGTTGATGGATTACGCGACGCGATTGATTGCTGCGCGGCTAAACTTAGTTCATGGTATCAAGATGGCAGCACTTGAAGACACATCAGAATTCGAGGTTGATGTGTTTTTTAACTCCGTAGGCACAGACAGTGATGACTTCGGACTATCAGTGCCAACATTCGGATTGGTGCCAACTTCCGATTCCATTAATATTCTCGCGCTTGATATGTACCATGGGATTACTGAGGGCTAAGCTATTGTCAAATC
>JBLHWG010000386.1:0-4086 GCA_047629055.1 Halioglobus sp. | reverse complement strand
AATCGCTTTGATTGTTGCTCCACCAAGTTGTCAAGCGATGTTAGTTGCATTTTATGTGCCTTTAACAAGCTCAAGTAGAGTGCATTGACTGATTGGATCAAGTTAGTGTTGTCTGGTGTTGCTAGCTCAGCGGCAGCTGATGGAGTCGGCGCTCGCAAGTCGCTCACAAGATCGCTGATCGTTACATCTACTTCGTGCCCAATGCCGGCAACAATAGGGATTTGACTGTCTCGAATAGCCGCTGCAACGCTAACTTCGTTGAATGCCCACAAATCTTCCAAGGAGCCACCACCGCGAACCAGCAGCAGAATATCGGTTTCTTGTCGTTGATTTGCTTGCTTCAAAGCATTGACGATAGCGGGAGCAGCTGCGCTGCCTTGGGTAAGCGTTGGGTAGATAATGATTCGCGCTTGGCGATAGCGCCGATTGAGTACCTGAAGTACGTCTCTGAGTGCTGCAGAGGTGGGGGATGTCACAACACCGATGGATCGAGGCAGCGAGGGTAGAGGGCGCTTTGCAGCGGCATCAAACCAGCCTTTTGAATCCAAATCTCGCTTAGTCGCTTCAAACGCTGCCTGCAATTTGCCGGCACCCGCTGGTTCCATGTGCTCGACAATAAGTTGGAAGTCGCCACGCGCTGAGTACAAGCCAAGCTTGCCTCGCACAATTACTGCATCACCGCTGCCGGGCTTGAAATCCACGTAACGATTGCGCCCTTTGAACATGGCGCATCGAATCTGGGATTGGCTGTCTTTCAGCGAAAAATAGAAATGCCCACTAGCGGGACGGCTGAAATTTGATAGTTCGCCTTGTAGCCAAAGCGTACCGAAGCCGGTTTCTAGCAGTCGTTGTACTTCCTGATTAAGTCGACTGACGGTAAATATTTTTTTATCCACGGGGGCGATCATACACCTCTGGTCAGATTGAACCGCAGCTATTCCAAAAATGCACATGTGAAAATGAATTCACCAGCGTAATCACTGTATACTTTTGACGCATCCTGTTTCGCTCTGGTTTTGTCCAATGCTGGTTTCCCAGGAAGCTCTCACTTTCGACGATGTTCTGCTAACACCACGACATTCTGAAGTTTTGCCACGCGACGTTGACCTGTCAACGCGCCTAACCAAAACACTCACGCTCAATATTCCATTGCTTTCTGCAGCAATGGATACAGTGACTGAATCGCGCCTTGCCATCGCCCTTGGTCAAGAGGGTGGGTTAGGCATCATCCATAAAAACCTGTCGATCGAAAGACAAGCTGGTGAAGTCTCCAAGGTTAAGAAACACGAAAGTGGCGTTGTAACTCAGCCGATAACCATAACGCCTGACACGACGATTCGACAGGTTGTGGATTTAACGGCGCAGCTTGGCATTTCCGGATTGCCGGTAGTAAACGGTCCTACATTGGTGGGGATTGTGACTCAGCGCGATTTACGCTTTGAAACGCGATTCGATCAACCCGTTTCGGCCATCATGACTCCCAGAGAGAAGCTGGTGACGGTTCATGAGAGCGCCCCCAGAAGCGAGGCCATCGAGCAATTGCATAAGCACCGGATTGAAAAAGTTCTGGTGGTTAATGATGCTTTCGAGCTGCGCGGTATGATCACTGTAAAGGACATTCAAAAAGCTCAGGATTTCCCCAATGCTTGTAAGGACGCTCAGGGACGATTGCTTTCTGGTGCGGCGGTCGGTACAGGCGCCGATACGGATGATCGAGTAGACGCACTTGTGGCGGCTGGCGTAGATGTTCTGGTCGTTGATACAGCGCACGGGCACTCAGAGGGAGTTCTTAATCGTGTTGCCCGAATTAAAGAACTGTATCCGACGTTGCAAGTCATTGGTGGAAATATAGCAACGGCTCAGGCGGCAATTGACCTAGTTGCCAGAGGGGCAGATGGCGTCAAAGTAGGAATAGGCCCAGGCTCCATTTGCACCACTCGAATTGTGGCAGGTGTGGGCGTTCCACAAATTACTGCTATCCACGACGTGGCTACCGCGCTAGCCGGTTCGGGTGTGCCTTTAATTGCGGATGGTGGTATTCGTTTTTCTGGCGACATGGCCAAAGCTATTGCTGCTGGAGCTTCCACGGTCATGGTGGGCAGCATGTTTGCCGGAACGGAAGAAGCGCCGGGGGAGGTTGTGCTGTATCAAGGCAGATCTTACAAGTCATACCGGGGGATGGGTTCGGTTGGAGCCATGCGCGCCGGTTCAAGTGATCGGTACTTCCAGGATGACGAAGATGTCGAAGACAAGCTAGTTCCCGAAGGCATAGAAGGTCGTGTTCCGTATAAAGGCCCTGTATCAGCCATCGTTCATCAAATGATGGGTGGAATAAGATCGAGCATGGGTTATTGTGGGACCCCCGACATCGCTTCAATGCAACGCGATGCTCAATTTGTCAGAGTCACAGGTGCTGGAATGCGCGAAAGCCATGTCCACGACGTGCAAATGACCAAAGAAGCACCCAACTACCGAATAGTGTGATTCAAGTAATGGCCGACCTACACGACCAAAGAATTCTGATTCTCGATTTTGGAGGGCAGACAACCCAACTTATCGCCAGGCGTGTTCGAGAATGTGGTGTCTACTGCGAGATACATCCTTGGGACATTAGCGATGAGGTCGTTGTTGCATTCAATGCGCGCGGTGTTATTCTGTCTGGCGGTCCGGAATCAGTCATAGCGACAGGTGCCCCGCGTATCCCAGATGCGGTATTGAATCTGGACGTACCCATTCTGGGCATTTGCTACGGAATGCAAGCCATGGTTCACCAGTCAGGTGGAGTGGTTACGGCACGGTCGTCACATAGCGAATTTGGGTATGCATTGGTAGATATCATTTCGCCGTCGCCTTTATTCGATGGTGTTCAGGATAAGATTCAAAACGACAATCCTCAGCTCGATGTCTGGATGAGTCATGGTGACAGAGTTGAGCTACTGCCAAAAGACTACACCTTAGTGGGTACCAGTGATAACGCGCCCAGCGCGATCATGGTCAATGAAGAGCAACGTCGCTACGGCATTCAGTTCCATCCAGAGGTGACTCATACGGCGCAGGGTGCCAAAATCCTGAATCGATTCGTACTGGATGTATGCGGATGTGATGGATTATGGACGCCTGACAACATTATCGAAGATGCGATATGTCGTGTGCAGGCATCAGTGGGTAGTGACGAAGTTATTCTGGGTTTGTCCGGAGGTGTTGACTCATCCGTTGTGGCAGCCTTACTGCATCGTGCTATCGGCATCCAACTCACCTGTGTTTTTGTAGACAACGGTTTACTTCGGTTAAATGAAGGCGACCAGGTTATGCAGACTTTCGCTGATAACATGGGCGTATCCGTCATTCGTGTAAACGCCGAAGAACGCTTCCTGAGTGCCCTTGCTGGCGTGTCAGACCCAGAAGCCAAGCGTAAAGTCATTGGCAACCTCTTTATCGAAGTATTTGAAGAGGAAGCTGCAAAACTGCCTAATGCAAAATGGCTCGCTCAGGGTACGATCTACCCGGATGTTATTGAGTCAGCAGCAAGTACTACTGGCAGCGCGCACCTGATTAAGTCGCACCATAACGTGGGTGGCTTACCCAGCGACATGCGGCTGAAGCTTGTTGAGCCCTTGCGCGAGCTGTTTAAGGACGAAGTACGCGCCATTGGTGTTGATTTGGGATTGCCACCAGAGATGGTTCAACGTCATCCGTTTCCTGGACCTGGCTTAGGGGTAAGAATACTCGGTGAAATAAACAAGGAATATACGGATATTTTGCGCGAAGCAGACGCCATTTTCATCGAAGCACTTCGCGCCCATGATCTGTACCGAAAAGTGTCTCAGGCGTTTACTGTCTTTTTACCGATTAAGTCCGTCGGTGTGACAGGCGATGGTCGTCGTTACGATTACGTCGTTGCATTGCGTGCTGTTGAAACCATCGATTTCATGACCGCCAGATCTGCGCATCTACCGTGGGATTTTCTGGACGAGGTATCGCGCAATATTTGCAATTCGATACCCCGTATATCCAGGGTGACCTACGATATCTCTAGTAAGCCACCAGCGACTATTGAGTGGGAGTAGTTATTATAGTGTAAGTTAT
>JBLHWG010000385.1:0-4133 GCA_047629055.1 Halioglobus sp. | reverse complement strand
GATAATAGTATTCCGGTGTTCGAACGTAACTATTCCATAGTGGATGCGGTGTCCGCTGATGAGGCATTTTTGACAGGAACCTTTGGTGCACAAACGCCGGTAGCGCAGATTGATGGCAAACCTATCGGCATTGGTGAGCTCCCGGTTACCTCTCGTATTCAAGCTCTGTATAAGGCGCTTATTGTGGAGCATGTCAAAAGTATGCAGTCGTAGCCACTTATTGCCAACTATAACGAGAATGTTTTCTATGGCTTACACATTGGATGTGACGTTGGCGGCGAAGCTATCTGTACGAGCCATACCCCAGAATTTTGCAAACGTGGGATGTTCAATGCTTGCATCAAGGATTTCATTTGTGCCAACCCATTCGTATTGACTGGCCGCTGATCGCACCTCACGACTGTTGATTCTAATCATTAAGTGATGTGCCGTGAATTGTTTGGGGTGAGTCAATCCGCACGCTTCGGTAGTATGTTTCAGGGCTTCCATGGTATTGGCATGGAATTGAGACACGCGCATATACTTGTCGTTGACGTCTAACGCTTTGTAGCGCATAGGATCTTGTGACGTGACTCCCGTGGGACACCTACCCGTGTGGCATGTCTGTGCCTGAATGCAACCTATGGCAAACATGAAACCTCGTGCCATATTGCAGGCGTCTGCGCCTAGTGCCAGTACTCTTGCAATATCAAACGCGCTAATTATCTTACCGGACGCAATGATACGAACTTTATCACGAAGCCCCAATCCCATGAGTGTGTTGTGAACGAGCATAAGTCCTTCACGAAGGGGTGCGCCAATGTGATCCGCGAACTCAACAGGTGCGGCACCTGTCCCACCCTCCGATCCATCTACGGTAATGAAATCAGGCCAAGTATCGGTCTCTTTCATGGCTTTGGCGATCGCGAAAAATTCCCAAGGGTGCCCCACACAGAGTTTAATACCTACCGGTTTTCCCCCTGAGAGTTCTCGAAGCTTGACGATGAAGGCCATCAATTCAAGCGGAGTTGAAAATGCGTTATGAGATGATGGACTAACGCATTCCACGCCCATCGGTACACCGCGTGTTTTCGCGATTATAGGCGTGACTTTTGAGGCTGGTAAAATTCCACCATGTCCAGGCTTGGCACCTTGAGAGAGTTTTATTTCAATCATGCGCACACTGGTTTTGGATGCGACTTCTGCGAATTTTTTCTCATTAAAATTTCCTGAATCGTCGCGACAGCCAAAATAGCCGCTGCCGACTTGCCAGATTAGATCGCCGCTGTGAATCTCGTGATACTTAGAGATAGAACCTTCTCCTGTGGTGTGTGCGAAATTACCATGATGTGCACCTCGATTCAGAGATTCGATAGCCGTTGCAGACAAAGCGCCAAACGACATCCCTGAAATGTTTAATAGAGAGCTGTTGTAGGGCTGACTGCACGTAGTGGCACCGATGGTGATTCGGAAATTGTGATCTTCGATGTGGCTGGGGGCCATTGAGTGGTTGATCCACTCGTGCCCGACTTGTTGTACGTTTTTAAGCGTTCCAAAAGGTCGTAAACCTTCAATGTTCTTTGCTCGCCGATAGACCAAGGCCCGTTGCTCTCGAGAGAAGGGCACTTCTTCGTGGTCGCTTTCAAGGAAGTATTGGCGTATCTCGGGGCGAATGTGTTCAAAAACGAATCGCAATCGTGCAATCAACGGATAATTTTTTAATACTGCGCGACGGTTCTGTCGTAGATCGTATATGCCTATAACGGATCCTAAAATAGCAAAGCCGAGTAGAAATCCACCTGCAAATGAGTGAAACGTACTCAGGTACGCACCCAATGGGATGGCCAGCATAACCAGTATCAACGGTATATATCGCATTGTCATTTTCCTTTTGGCGAATGTCGATTGTAGCAATGCCCACAGTATTCTATTCTGTACGTTACTTCCAACCACTGTGCACGGTGGCAAGGTCGATAACACCGTCCTTAATTATTTCAATCTATACTAGTTTGATACGATAGGAGCGAATTTTTGAAACAACTGCGAGTTGCAATCTGCGGCGCTGGCATTGGTGCTGAGCACTTGGACGCTTATTTAGCCCTGCCAGACTTGTATCGAATTTCCTGCATTGCAGATCCAGACGCAATACGTGCAAAACCGCTTGTTGAAAAGGCAAGGGCTAGCTATGTGACATCCTTCGTGGACGCGTTGAATCGTGATGATGTGGATGTGGTTGATATTTGTTTGCCACCACAAATGCACAAAGAAGCAATCAAACTAGCAATTGGTGCTGGGAAACAGGTGGTCTGCGAAAAACCCCTTGTGCCGTCCTTGTCGGATGTTGATGAAATCATTGCGTTGGCAAAACAAACATCAATTAAAATAATGCCGGTTTTTCAGTACCGATTTGGTAATGGGCTCAGTCTGCTTCGAAAGCTTATCGAACAGAATGTGGCAGGTAAGGCTTTTACGGCCACGATAGAAACTCACTGGAATCGAGAGGCTGCCTATTATGCTGTTCCGTGGAGAGGTAAGTGGGCAACTGAGCTTGGCGGTGCAGTTGTCGGGCATGCCATCCACGCTCACGACATTCTAGTGCACACATTAGGCAGTGTTGCTCAGATACAGGCGACCGTAGCAACACGCGTAAATCCTATCGATGTCGATGATTGCGCCGCAATTGTGTTCGAAATGAGCAGCGGGGCATTAGTTACATCCTCGGTGACACTGGGTGCCGCGTCAGATCAATCTCGCCTTCGTTTCTGTTTTTCGAATCTTACGGCCCAGAGTTCTTTAGCACCTTACAACCCAGGTACAAACCCATGGACGTTTGAGGCTAGGAATACGTTTGTACAGGCCAAAATTGATGATATCGTTAACGAACATGGGCATCATTCGGAAGGCTTCAAACGTCAGTTTGAATTAGCCTATGACGCTTTTTCGGGGAATGCTGAGCTTCCTGTAACACTCGCCGATGCACGCGCTTCTCTGGAGATTATTAGCGGTATTTACCGCTCAAGCAGAGGTGCCGGTAAAGTTGAATTACCGTTGGCTACAAGTACTCGTGAATATCAAGGCTGGCAGCCAGAGTAGGGTGGAACGTAGCTTGGCTCAGGAAGCATTGGCGGACCTACAGGTCCATGCTAAAACGATAATATAGAAGAAAATCAATATGATTAACCCAGCGATTTAACAACTCAAAACCAGATTGAGTAAAGCTCTCAGCGTGATGGCCGTAATGGAACTTGTGGCTATGAGAACATCCGCATCTGCTGACGAATCTACAATCATTTAAGGGGTTGAGCAATCACGAAACTAGCGGCACCGTAACCTTGGTGAAGGTAAGTGATAGCTATGTGATCGAATTGGGAGCAGATTTTGAATTTGACGGTGCGCCTGACCCGAAGGTCGCCTTTGGTAAAGATGGTAGACACGATCCCGCTACTCTGATTGAGCGTAGTTTCCATAAATTAGTCGCACGCGGTGGCAGATAATAGGTATCACAGCTTCTTTGAGAATTGCTTCACGGCTTTTGATTGTTGGATTGTGCCTCGTCACGATCTGGCATTGGCGGCATTGGGTGGAATTGCCGAACATTCTCGCTCGGGACACTCTCTGGCATCTGTCCCTTGGTGCTCGTGTCATATTGGTGGCGCTTTCGACTTGCGCCGTTATGGCCACAGCTTTGTGCTGTTTGGTCAAGTCAATCTGTTTTGAGAGTCGTTTTTACCGCAGACCGATGTTTCACTCGCTACGCTGGATAGGCGTTTTCCTCCTCGACCTGACGACCACCTTAGTGCTGTTGTGGGGGGCCATCAGTCTTGCCCCTCAGCTGTTCTATACGCTGTATGTCACTGTAATTACTGGACTAATAAAGCAGTGGGTGGCAAAGCCTATCGATTGGGCGACGCTAGCAGAGCTACTGCGACTGACGCCGACAGATTCTATGACAACCCTCCTTACTGGCGTCATGATGCTATCAATCTTCGCCGCAAGTATCATTTTGTGGCTCAGTGTTCCGGTGAGGCTGTTCATTTCGAAACGGTGATACGGCTTCACAAGCTGGCACAATGTATGACAGTTAAGTTGAGGTGATCTATACAATGACCGAGGTCCTGTTTCTCAGGTGTTGGTTTGGACGTAAATCACCCCCA
>JBLHWG010000384.1:0-4161 GCA_047629055.1 Halioglobus sp. | reverse complement strand
ACCGCAACGACGCGATATTGACTCTGCAGCGCAGTCATCTGGTGGTGAAACGAATACCAAAACAAGGGGAAGCCGTGATAAAAAATAACCAGCGGACCTTCACCGGCCTCGACGTAGTGGAGCGTGACGTCTCCATTATCGAAATAACCTTCTTTGAATGGAGTCACTTGTTTCGGCTTCCGATCAATTCATCTCTAAGCTTTTCAGGGTTCGCCACCTTTGCCTTTTCACGATCTGCCACTTCAGGGGGCACATAGTAGTGAAGTCCATCCCCTGTATAAGCTTCCCAAACTGAGTCTGCTACCTCATTCGCAGAAAGGGTTCTGCTCGCATCTGTCCTCCCCTGGTTGGCTCTAGCCAAATTCATGGCGGGTTTCTCCTGACCCTTTGAATGACGTGTGGTATCCCAAAGAGGCGTGTCGATAATACCCGGTGAAACATCCGCGGCTCTAGAGTCATGGCGGGCAAGCTCGACGCTTAATGCTTCTGTTAGATTTTTCACCGCGGCTTTCGTCGCACTATAAGTTGCAAGCCCTGCCGTACCGAATGAGGCGGCGGACGACGCTGTGGTAAAACACAAAGAGTTGGGTGTTCGCTGAATGAGATCCATCGCTGCATGAACGCCGTTTAGCACACCAATAAAATTGACGTTGACCGTATCGATGATTTTCTGAAACGGAATGTCCGCTATGGTGCCAAAAATGGCTATGCCTGCATTGTTAAAAAGAATATCCAGGCGATCGCCAGCATGAATGGCAAACTCCTTGATAACCTTGTCATAAGCGTCCTTGTCAGCTACATCGAGGTGAGAGGTAAAACAATCGTTGTGACATTCTTCGCTTAACGAGATAAGACCCGCCTCGTCAACATCCGTTGCACCAACAAACCAACCTCGCTGATGAAATTGAATTGCAGTCGCCCTGCCTATACCGCTGGCCGCGCCAGTAATAAAAATCGTTTGCCTTGTCATATCGAATCTAATTAGGAGTAGTACAGGAAGTCTATCGCGAAATGAGCCAAAGGCGCACTTCGCATGTTTTTATAGTGCTCTATCTGTGTTTACCAGATAACTACCCGTTCCGATTTAGGAACGTACAGCTGGTCACCTTGCTTGACGTCAAAAGCTTCATGAAAGCCATCCACATTAACGGCGGTACCATTGACTCTGAATTTAGACAACGAATGCGGATCGGTTTTCACCTGTTCTCTTGCAGCACCATCTCGACGTTTGCCACGGAAACCCTGGGCCATGCCGATGAATAGGCGCTGTTCGCCCGTATAGCCATCAATGACTGGCGCAGGTTTACCGGCGAGAGACTTTTTATAGGCGACATAGGCAATAGATAAACTAGCGAGATCGCCGATATTCTCACCTTGCGTTAGTTCACCATTGATAGAAAGACCAGGTAGCACCTCGTACCGATTGTATTGTGAAACCAACCGCTCAGCGCGTTCTTCAAAAGCATTCAGGTCTGAATCCGTCCACCAGTTTCTGAGCTTACCGTCACCATCGACCTTCGATCCCTGATCGGCAAAGCCATGGCCTATTTCGTGCCCAATGACCATGCCAATTGCTCCGTAGTTGATCGCATCATCGGTAGCCATGTTAAAGAAAGGAGGTCAGGTGTAGGAGCCAAATATCAGAGCAACGGGTTTTTCTTTCGCGACTTCTGCAAGGTGGAATATCTTGCCAGTATCTTTTTCGGAGCCGTCTGAGTAATCGTAGACTTTGCTACTGAAATCGTAACAATCATCACCTTCAGATATCTTCGGCGTGCCCAAATCCTTATGCTTTGGATCAGCCATCACGTTCATAGGCGTCTTGGGAGAATCTTCCGGCGTGACGGATTTCCAATCAGAATCCATTCAGTAAGATAGATCAAAATAAGCCTTGAGGGCTTCGTAAGTATAGCCGCTCCGAGAGCGGTCCTAGCAGGCCAAGCCAAGGGCAATAGATCGATAGGATCAGGTGAAACGCTTTCAACGCGGAATTAATTTTATTGAGCAGCATCTGTTTGAGCCCTTCACCGTGACTGCTGTCCGATGGGCAACACGCTGAACGCGCCCGACCTTTCTCAGCTTATTCAGACCATGGAGAAAATCACCATCGCAGCTAAAATTGTAGAGACGATAGAGATAAGGATTATAGGAATGATGACTAGTTTCAATGACACAAAAAAATGGGTATTCCAGGCCTCTGGACAGCTTTTAGCTCCTGCATAAGGGACGTTAATTTTCATAATTGAAGGTTGGATCCCTACCCACAAGACTGGAGCCAACACACCCCACAACGATCTCCAGAAATCGATGTGATACATCTGGGGTGCCTAGCTACCCGATTCCAATTACGCGCATACCAGGGCGCCTGATTTGGAACTCTATGATAGCCGCATGGACCCACATACCGGCACTGGCGAGTTTGGTTTGTGACAGCCCATTAAGTAAAAAATGGAAATCTCCAAAGACTTCGAGTGAATGATTTGCAACCGCGGGAGCTGCGTGGGAAGGTAAAACTTCGTCAGGCTGGACGAGGGGTTGAATTGCAAAAATATTTGTTCATTGCCGTTGTTATAATCAGCATCGTCAGTTACATCGCCCAGGATTTATCCACCGCGGTTCCGCCAATACAACCTCAGGACAGCCCGGCTGGCACGTTTTCAGGACAACGCGCCTATGATGTGTTGACGGAAATTATCAAGCACAACGAACCACATCCAACCGGCAGCGCTGCCAACCACGCGGTCAGAGAGCGCATTCTGCGTTGGCTGCGTGATCACGACATCGATGCAACGGTACAAAGCGCCTGGGGTTGTTCAAATGTAATGGGACGTTGTTCACCCGTACACAACATCATCGCCAAGCTACCTGGCGAACCAGATAAGCCCTATATCACGCTCATGGCGCATTACGATTCCACACCCGCATCTGACGGAGTTGGTGACAATGGCGCGGGCGTTGCCACAATCATGGAAGTTGGCAGATTGATGAAAGCCAAACAGTTGGTTAACCCGATTATGTTGTTGATCACCGACGCAGAAGAAAATGGTCTACTCGGTGCTGAGGCATTTTTTGCTCAGCATCCAGACAAAGACAAGGTCGCCGTGGTTATTAATCTAGAAGCATCGACCACAACCGGGCGCAGTTTTCTGTTCCGAACTTCAAAAATGAACCAGCAACTGGTGCGAATCTACGGCAACACCGCCCGCAACCCAAGCGGAACCTCCCTTTACAATGAAGTATTCAAACGTATGGCAAGCGACACAGACTTGACGGTGCCTCTTCGCCTGGGCATACCCGCACTGGATTTCGTTTTTGTGGGCGAGAAGAACCATCACCACACTGCAAATGACAGTTTGGCTAATCTTGACTTGCGATCACTGCAACACCACGGTGACAATATTTACCCTTTAACAAACCACCTCGCCACACAAGCCCTAAACTTGAGCAATGATGATGAAGTGATTTTTCTCAACCTCTTTGGTGCATGGCTTTCCTGGTCAACAAGTTTAAATCCGTGGTTTCTAGGTATTGCACTAATGCTCCTGCTGATCAGTGCACAACGGTTAGTCACGGACTGGCGACTAGCCCTGGCCTCAACCGCATTGCCCCTGGCACTGTTTTTTACGATCGCCTTTACGAGCGGTTCAGCATTCCTGGTGGTTCATTTCCTGAATGGCACAACCCCATTCTGGCCCGCCCATCTCGAACCTTATCGAATGATACTGTTCGGCATTCCGTTCGCGATCGGTATTGGCGTGGCTCAACGCGTCAACAGAGATATCCCTCTGCCAGAAGCACTTGTTGGGGTGTGGTTGTTCTGGGGCCTACTCGCAATCGGATTTACCATATCGCTACCTTCAGCTTCGTACCTATTTGTTCTGCCGCTATTTTTTACTGGCATCGTTCTTCTTCTCGCCAGCTTTATTCGTTCCGAGAAGGCGAGCCTGCTCTACGTATTCACGCTACCCGCTGTCGTTGCACTGCACTTACAATCGGTGTTGTTGCTAGAGCAAAGTCAGGGATACTGGTTCGTCGCTGTTACATTCGTTTTTATTGCGCTATACACCGCCACAGCCGTTCCATTAGTTCGAGGTTTGCTCACTCAGACCGCGCTTCGGTTAATGTTGTTGTTGGCAATTGTAGCCAGTGTCCTAGCAGTAG
>JBLHWG010000383.1:0-4179 GCA_047629055.1 Halioglobus sp. | reverse complement strand
AGAACCAGAACCAGAACCAGAACCAGAACCAGAACCAGAACCAGAACCAGAACCAGAACCAGAACCAGAACCAGAACCAGAACCAAAACCAAATTCCAGCGCAGACGCAACATCACGTATGTCTGAAGCTGAGGATGCTAGCTCTCAACCTGGACAGGTGGCAGATGCTGAAACAGCAGCAGGTGTTGAGAATTATCGGAGGCAATTACAGGCCTGGATAATTAATTTTCACACCTACCCGAAAAGAGCGTTGAGACGTAAGCTGGCAGGGGTCGTTTTGGCTGAGTTCACGATTGATGGCAACGGACGCGTGATCAATACCCGTGTACTTGAATCCTCTGGAGCTGCTTTACTGGACAAGGCGGCCTTAAACACTTTGAAAAAGGCATCACCAATGCCAGTTCCGCCTGATGATGTATCTGCAAGGTCATTTCCGGTACCACTGTCGTTCAAGTTGAACCAGTAGTTGTTTGTTCAAACCCTGAGTAAGTTATAATCAAATAATTTGGAGAAGTTCCTTTGAGTAAACGTTTTCCTTGGTGGGCCGTTATCGCAATGGCGGTAGTCGTGGGGGCATCAAATTATCTGGTTGCAATCCCAATTAATGACTGGTTGGTTTGGGGAGCGATAACCTATCCTTTGGCTTTCCTTGTTAATGATCTGGTAAACCGTTTTTATGGTGCAGCCACCGCTCGAAAAGTTGTGTACGTCGGTTTTGCTATCGGTGTTGCCCTGTCTTTGTCTGTAGAGTCCATTGACACAAGAATTGCCATTGCCTCCGGCAGTGCATTTTTAATTGCTCAATTACTTGACGTGTCCATCTTTGATCGACTTCGAGTTGGCAGATGGTGGATAGCGCCCAGTGTTTCCACTGGAATCAGTTCCTTTGTGGACACCGTGTTGTTTTTTGGAATTGCCTTTGCGGGAACAGGTCTTCCGTGGATGCAGTGGGCGACAGGCGACCTAGCAGTCAAGTGGGCCGTTGCTGCGGTCTCATTACTCGTTTATAGGGTACTTTCTATGCGGTTTTCTGGGGCTATCGACAATGGTCACCCCGGTTAAACGCTAATATCTGAATTGTTATCCAGATAGGTCGTTAAATTTTCTGATCAAACCGCGCCTCTGTGCTTCCCGTACACACGAGGTGCGGTTTTTGACGCCAAGCTGTTTGAAAAGCTGCGAAGTGTGGTATTTGACCGTAGCTTCTTTAACGCCAACTATCTGAGATATTTGCTTGTTTGAATGTCCGTCAGCCATAAGCTGAAGGACGTTCTGCTGTTTTCTACCTAGCTGTAGTTCCGGTAAGTCCGGCGTCACTTTGCCTGTGTTATCTGAACGAAGTGATGATTGGCTCGTTTTGCCGAAGCGCTCAGGAAATAACGTTCCTCCATCGGCCACGATCTGTAAGCCTGCAATCAATTCTGATGCGGGTAGAGTCTTGACGATAAAGCCGGAGGCCCCATTTTCGATGGCAGAATTAACATGAGCGTCGACGTCAGAGGCAGTGATGATAACAACAGGTAAAGCCAGGTCTCGATTTTTAATACTTATGAGCAATCCGATTCCATCTATGCCTGGCATTAATAGGTCGGTTAGCACCAAATCGAATTTTTTCCCTGCATCTAGTATGGAAAGTGCGTGCTGCGTTGAGTAGCTTGCAGTAACATTCGAAGAGGGATTACTCTGCTTGAGCATGATCTGCATTGCATCCGCAACAAGTCTATGATCTTCAACTAATAAAATTTCCATTTGAAGTGACTGGGTTCCCAAAGCTTGATTTAATTTCGTGCATTGCATACGTACGAGTACGTATATTAAACTAAGTTCGATCGCCTGAAAGGATAGACGGCGAAAATAGAGATATATTTATGACCGCGTCTTTGTTCCGCTACCGTTAGTTACGGTAATACTACTTTCCAATACCAAACTCTATGAAAAAGCAAATGCTTACCGTACGGTCCTTAGACGAGATTTCATTTCAACCATTCGGTGACATTCTCCAGGCTCAGGGCGAGCCGACGGTGATGATTAATCAAGGAAACTGTGCAAGATATAGTGATTTAGCACAACTGGATTTTGCAGACGGGAAAGCAGGTATCAGTGTTTTTCACGCTAAACCGTATGAATCACCACTAACGCTCTCCATGTTGGAACGACACCCGAAAGGCAGCCAAGCCTTCATACCGTTGTCGGAAACTCCATTTCTAGTCATAGTCGCTGAAGATCACAATGGCGCTCCTGGAATCCCTAGGGTCTTTCTGAGCAATGGATATCAAGGGGTCAATTACCGTCGAAACACATGGCACGGTGTGCTCACGCCTATTGGAGGCAATGGGCTCTTCGCTGTAGTAGATCGTATGGGTGTTGGGAAAAACGTGGAAGAATACTGGTTAGATGCACCGTGCCTTGTTGAATACTAGTACCACTTGGCGACGATTAAGGTGTGTCCAGACGCCGATACGCTGCCGCAGGTAGGTATTGGTCATCAAATACGTCTGCCGCCGTTGGTTTGGATGCGAATTTATGCATCTGCGCTAATTGAGCGATGGACTTTTCCAATCGTGAGTCTACGACGTCTCCTAAGCCTGCATTGCGTACCTCATCGGTAACAATGTGGTGGCCAATAGCCATGATAAGTCGTTTGAGCTCAGTTTCTCGATCGCGACCCTCATCGCGAGAAAGCACGTGTTCTATGGCAGCTGACGGGTTCGCAATTGTTGATTTGTAGCCTCGCACTGCTGCACGCAAAAAAGCTCGAACAGCACCAGGATTTTTCTCAGCAAAATCGGGATTAACAATAATAGCATTGCCGTAAAGGTCCAGCCCAAAATCACTCATCAACATCAGCGAAATGTCACTTGCAGGAACGCCGGCCTTCTGCACTCCAATGTAGGATGTAAAAGAAAATCCGGTTATGGCATCTACTTCACCAGCGGCCAGCATAGGCTCACGTACTGGAAAGCCGACGTCTTGAATTGTGACGCGGTTTTCAAGGATCCCATTGGCTCGGACGAAGGCTGGCCATTGAGCAAAAGCACCGTCAAACGCAGGCGCCCCCAGCGTGTGACCTTCTAGATCCTGTGGGCCAACGACTCCTAATGAGGGCCTGCCAATCACTGCGAAAGGGGGGGAGTTGTAGATGATGTAAATGGCTTTCATATCGACATCAGGGTTTTTGTCTCGCCACGTTATGAGCGAGTTGATATCGGCTGATCCTAAGTCAAACTCCCCTGAGGCTACTTTTGGAAGCGCATCGAGGGAGCCTTTGCCGATTTCCAGCGTGACATCCAGCGCTTCTTCTTTAAAGAAGCCTTGATCAAGCGCTAGTAAAAGAGGTGCTGCCTGTCCTTCCCATTTCCAGTCGTTGATGAAACGCACTTCAGTTTGCGCCGCTGCCGCAGTGAAACCAAATGCGCTAAGTACTGTTGTTAGTAGAATTTTATTTACCATTGAAAATTTGTTGTACGGTCAGTAGTTGAGGTCGAGTAACCTGGCATTTCTTTGTTACCGTTATTATTTGGGTTAGATACAACAATATTTAGGTAGCTAGTTAAATTCGTTTCGAGCATGTTGCTGATATTTCGTTTAGGCGGTGGTTCATCTCACTGCAAACACCAGCAAATTCATCCTTTGAATCCTCTCTGTTCACGTGAAGTGGCTTACCCACGCCAATTACAATACGTGAAAACGGGCGCGGTAACATAAAGCGATCCCATGATTTTAGTTTCCAGGTGCTTGAGGATGAATAGGCCAGCGGCAGCATCGGTACCCTGCTGAGTTGGGCCAACATAGCAACGCCTGGCTTACATTCGTAAATAGGTCCTGTTGGGCCATCTGGAGTAACAATTGGAGATATTCCGTCTTGCTTGATTCGCAGGTAGATCTCACGTAAAGCCTGCGCGCCGCCTCTAGTGGCTGAGCCACGAATGATGTGTACACCTTGGCTGCCAAACATAGTCGTTGCAATATCACCGTCAGCAGATGGACTTATCAGATAGCCAAGCTTCAGACGGGAGTCTGATTTCGCTATGTCGAGTAAGTATCGCACGCAGAATATTTGCTGCTGATGCCAGTAGCACGGAATAAACGGTGTTTTCTCCTCGAGTAGTGCGGTCACATTTTCGCTGTTCAGGATAACTTCAATGCGACATGTTTTCCAAATGATACGAATTAGGCCCC
>JBLHWG010000382.1:0-4215 GCA_047629055.1 Halioglobus sp. | reverse complement strand
ACGGTTCAGAATAGTATCGTTGCTACGTTAATACTGGAATGCGCGTTTTCTTATGTGATCTTAATGCACAGTTTTGCATGTTTTCTTTCGAAGTCTAGCCAACAGGATGAAAGCCTCAGTTGGCGTCACTAGTTCACGTGCAGGTGAGCGTAGGTACGGCATAAGAGCTCACTGATGGTTGAAAGCAACTTTCTGCGATGTCGGAATGTCCCAAGTGCTGGCCGCTAGGCTTCCAAACGATGTTGCCGATCATGCGCTCATCAGTCGAACACATCACGCACAGCAGTCAGCACGCGCTCGTTGCTGGCGCGCAGTCGGTAATCGTCGCTCTGATCAAGCCAGCGAATAACCCCGTGTTCGTCTATCAGCAAGGTCGTGGGCACAGCCATACTGAGCAACTTAAATGGCGCGGTTCCGAAGGGGATGCCGCCGATCAGAGTGCTCGAGTTGACTTCTTGCCCCAGCGCTTTGTGGTGCTCGACGCCGTACTGCCGAATAACCTCCAACTCCGGGTCACATAACAACGGAATATCGATGCTGTCTCGCTCACGATGAATAGTAGCGTTTACCGGATCGTCTTTGCTCAGCGCCACTACCGATACGTCAAATTCAGCCAACTCCCCACGCATACTATTAAATGCCACCAGTTCCGCAGAACAGTAGGGGCACCAGCCGCCGCGATAAAATTTGAACAAAGTGCGCTTGTCCACCAGCTGTTCGCTGCTAAAGGGCTGACCATCCGAGCCAATGGCGTTGAATGGCAGCAGCTTGTCACCAACCACGACTTTTATGTCCCCCAGTGGAATTTCTCGCTGTGACAAGACCCACAGTAAAAAGGAGCTCATTAGCAACGCCAATACCAACGGCAACCAGACAAAGCCAACGTTTCCGTCACCTGTCACGGCAAAAAACAAGGCCGCCAAGCCCATAACTAAGCCAGTCCCCAACTGCAAAACAAATGGGGTGACCGACACTGGCACCTTGCCACGCGGAATGGTGCGCAAATACCGAAATACAAAACCAAATACAACCATAAAACTGGCCAAGGCCAGACCGACAGAAATAGTATTCATCAATTACATCCCATTAGAGTAAATAGCGCCTACGGCTTTAAAGCCCCTTACATATCTTCACAGATCATCAAATCAGGCACTTGAGCAAAAGCCTTGGCGCGCAGGTCATTGAGAGCTGTGAATGCCTTACATGCCACCATTTCGCGGATCGCGTCGGCGCTGGGAAATTCAAATACCGCCGCAGCCTTGACTCCGCCCACACCCAACACTTGCTCGACGATGCGAAAGCGCTGCATCCCCTTGCCGCCATGCTTCATAATAAGCTCAACCATCTGTGCATAATATTCCTGAAAGATGGCTATATTGTTAGTATTTGGCACGGTGTTGATGATCAAATAGGTCTTTTTCTAAGACATGACTCTCTCCCATCCAGCTCCGCAAAATCCTCACTTGAGATCTGCGATGAATCGACAAATTGTGGTTTAACTTTGGGTTTACTTGTTTCTACTTCTTCGCACCCAGCGCGATCTCGGGCGCTTTGCTCGCTCACTGCAATAAAACCTTGGTGTCCTCAATCACTGCAAACGCCGCTGCGTGAAAACGCAACTTGCGCCTGTTGTTCTTGCCGTAGTTGTATTGCAGCATTCCTCGCGTTCGACGCCAACAAGGTCGTCAATTTGCACCTCTCTTCTCACGGTTATCTACGCCACCCTGCTGTCGCAATGACTGGAACAACAGACGCATCGTTTCAATGCCCGAAAGATGATCGTGAATGTTCTTCACCCGTGTCAAAGCGCCAAAAAAAGTGGCATGACACAATTCGCTCATCACCCGAGACGGCACCAACGCATCCAATTCACCACACTGCTGCGCCTCGACGATTACCCCTTCGACCAATGCCAAAATACGTTCGTACTGCGATACCGCCACCGAGCTCACATCTGGACTGCTGCCGCCCAATTCTGAAAGCGTGTTGTTGATCAAACAACCGTGAAAACGAATGCCCGGCTGCAGCTCGAACATCGACACGTACACTGATAACAAGCGCTCGACCGGGCCACCGCACGTTGCGGCCAAGCGAGATCGCCAGTAAACGACACCTGCGTCGCCGTAGGTTATCAGCACCCGTTCAAAAAACATCTGTTTACTACCAAAGGCGTTGTAAAAAGCGCCTTTGGTCATCCCCGTTTCACGGCATAACTCAGCCATCCCGAGCTTGCTGTATCCCTGGCCACAAAACACTCGACAACCAATCGACAACACTTCGTCTATGTCATGTTTCTGATTCATTATCGTAGCCTAACATCAAACAGACCGATCGGTACATATGTTTCTCTTTTGCTCTGAGTTCGGCGTTTGGCGTCGTCGCTACGGCGTCCAGTGTCATCGACTGTTTTGATGTATGAAGGTTGTTCGATAGTCAAGACTTTCTGACGACGAATAATATTTCTGTTACTCATTTCTTCCAAGTAGTCGAAAAACTAGTGTCTCTGCGAATACTGTCCGTACTGATGTTTGCAACATTTGATATCAGCCTCGAGAATCTCGTCAAACTATCCCAGCGGTGTTGATCGCACAACTGGAGTGTACTGAACAAAAAAATATTCGCTCGCTGGTATCTCGGACGCGTCAATTTGCCGAAGACTCTAATCGATCCGATAGTGAAGTGAGAGCATTTGTTCTTGATACACTTCCCGAACGGAGTAAAACCAGAATCAATAATCGAGATCCGGTATTGAGTCGATGAACTTTTGACCAGACAATTTCACGTTCGCTCGGACTGTAAATTTGTTCCAATGCCGCTGCGGTGACATTTTTAGTGAGGCGAGGGTAGGTGGTTTCATGAATGGTGGCCATGGAAAGTCATCTCAATTCGAAAACATCAAGAGATTCCTAATTTGTCTCGGCTGTGCGGTGCTAGCGTCGTGCATGACGAAGATGCCCTAATGGAGTGGAGTCAGTACTTGTTGGCGACCAGGGATACGCGCGAGCTTCGACAAGAAGAACTGTCGCGTGCTGATGCGTACTTACGGGTATTAAAATCTCTGGATATCGACATCAAGAAGCTGCCTATAGCTGCGCTTAAATTAACACCTTTCGCATCCATTACCCGGGCGGCGGCAAAGTGGAATGTACCGCTGCAACCTCTACTGATTAGCTATGGCCATAACGGGCTGGAATCCTTGCTGAATGCTAAGTGTAAACACATGGGTAGTGATAACAGTATTGCTGTTGTAGCAAACGATATCGACACACGTGAGGACGCATACTTTCTGGTTCGCAGCCAGGTGTTACCTTCAGATAGGATCATTGGAGTAGAGATGGGTGGTTGCCCTCCTACAGCTATTCGGGAAGATGCCTCAATGACTCTAGCCGCAATAGATTAGCTGCAAGAGCGTCTTCAGATCTTGATATCGTCTTTATTGAAAGTGGTGGCGATAATCTGGCCGCAACTTTTGGCCCTGAGTTGGCAGACCTAACGTTGTGCATTATCGATGTAGCACAAGGTGAAGAGATACCACTTAAGGGTGGCCCAGGCATTACTCGCTCAGAATTGTTAGTTATTAACAAAACGGATTTGGCGCCGTATGTCGATGTGTCGCTAAAGGTTATGCAAAGTGATACTGCTCGTATGAGAGCCGACAAGCCGTATGTGTTTGCATCCATCAAGCACGGGAGATTTGTTGGACGTGATTAAGTCAGTTCACTATTCGTGGGGGAATGCTTTCTCTCTCATCAAGTTTTCAATCGAATGCCTAACTAGAACTACCCAGTCCAGAGTTACTCAGCCCAGCTCGAAGGATGTCACGCCAAATAGCGATTGTAGTTGGTAGTGCGGGGCGGTGCCGCGATACATGCGAGCTGTCTCAAAGGTGTGTGCTAGTCCCAGAGATTCCACCAAGTCTACTGCGGCATTGTTGGGTTCTGGTACATCAAGGATAAGTTCATTCGTGCTGCAACTATTTGCCAGCGCAGAAACCAGCATGTGCGTGATATCTGTCCGCTGAGCAATGAGTGGTCCTATTTTGAAACCGTTTATGCAGGCGCGAATGGTACCGAAGCCTACTAGTTGGTTTTTATACTCACAGATAAGCGTCTTTCTAGTAGGGGAGATTGATAACCAACTTTGGAGATATGTATAGCGATTTATACCATGAACGAGATAATCGAGTTGTAGCACTGAATTAAAATCTCCTGGCTC
>JBLHWG010000381.1:0-4231 GCA_047629055.1 Halioglobus sp. | reverse complement strand
GATGATCTTTATGGCCACGACCGATGAACATATTGCGTACAATGATTGCCTGATGTATCTATGCCTAGAAGAGCTTCGCTTATGACCACATATTCCATTGCCCTAATGCTACATATCGGTGCCGTTGTTATCTCTGGCACCTTCTTTCTGGTTCGAGGCATTTGGATGCTGCAAGGCAGTGACCTACTAACGACAAAGCCGGTCAAGGTATTACCGCATATCATAGACACCATTCTGCTTTTGTCGGCTGCGACCTTGGCCTATACCCTTAGTACATACCCGTTCGCTGACGCATGGCTGACAGCTAAACTACTAGCCCTCGTGTTATACATTGGATTCGGTGTATTGACCTTGCGAGGCAAGACCAAAGCCATCAGAAGCGCTGCGTTTATTGCAGCGCTTCTAACCTTTGGCTATATCGTTGGCGTAACTCTGACCCGAAGTGCGGGTTTAGGCTGGATCTAGCCTTTGAGGCGAACCGTGAGCACATCGCAGCTAACGCCATGTAGCACACTGTTTGCCGTCGAGCCGAGTAATAGTTGCAGGCCTTTTTGACCGTGAGTGCCCATTACAATTAGATCAATATCATTTTCAGTTGCAGCAGAATGGATCTCGCGGGCGGGGCTACCTTCACGCATCAATCTTCGCTCAACTGGCACATCTAGCTGCCCACCAACCTTTTCCATTCGCTGCTGTGCTTCTTTTCGAATACTACTCTGTAGTGAGACAATCTGGTCATTAAAGGCAAAGCTATCAGCTGCATAAGCCACGGCGATCGGTTCATCCACATGAATCAAATAAAGGTCAGCGCCATTTTCAGCAGCGAGCGTTTTTCCTTTTTCGATGATTTCGACGTTGTCACTGTGAAAATCCAGCGCAATAAGTACCCTCTGATACAAAGCCATCACATTACTCCTTTCATATAGAACTTAAGGTGAATTACAACATAGCCAATTCAAGCTGACCATGACTTGGATCAGTTCACAGCATGACATATTTTTATCATCACCTCTTGAATCACACAAGGAAGAGCTTAGGTAGTGTTACGTAATCAATCAGTTTTTCTAAGGAGTAACTCATGAGCAATGCAGTTTATAGACCCACAGCAGCACTTGGCAGTTTACACAGCAACCTTAGTCGGATTTTCGATGATCGTTTTTTCCCAGCACCGGAAGCCCCCTCTTACGACGCGACAGAATGGGCGCCACGGGTCGACATTTTTGAAGAAGAACTTAATTTTGTCGTGACAGCCGATATACCCGGTGTTGACGCATCCGCCATCGAGCTCACTCTGGACAAGAATATCCTGACGATTAAGGGTTCGAGGAACAGTGTATCAACCAACGAGGAAGACGGTTACAAGCGCAGAGAACGGTTTACAGGCGATTTTGTTCGCCAGTTCACCCTTCCCGAGACTGCAGATAACAACAACATCACCGCGAAGACGAATAACGGCGTGTTATCTGTGACCATTCCCAAAACCGCAGAAAGTCAGCCACGCTCGATCGAAGTGATCAGTGGAGCTTAATCGACGGGAATTAGACAACAAGACTTAGGAGGTTGACCACTTCTCGACGATAGGAATTCGCCGACCGATGCCAAACGCCACCCGGGACACTTTTGTCCCGGGACAGGTCTGCCGTCGTTTGAATTCCATCCGACCGATCAACGCTATGATGCGGCTAAAAGCAGCAGATGCTTCACCACCCTGCAACCAACGATCGAGTTGCTTAGCATCCTGGCTATAAAAAGTACCATGCTGTTTGGCCCAGTGCTCGAATTCAATGAACGTGCTGACATAGTCTTCGACATACGCAGCAACAATTGGATCTAGAACACTATAGGGCAGAAGACTAGCTTCATCGGTTTGGCCCTCGGCTAATTCAGCGCTCGGTGCTTTCATCCAGATGTTTTTCGGGATACCAGAATGACGGCGAGCAATATCGACCACCTGAAATTTGTAGAGGTCTTTGATCGGTGCGAAACTGAAGTTCATATCAAAATGCGTATAGTAGCCACAGGCTGATTCTGTTTTATTACCGGTCGACAGTGGCATCGCACCAAAAGCATTACTAAAGTGCATCACATACAAGTCCCTCAACCGCGCCTGAATATTCTCGTCTGCGACCACTGAATAACCATGCTCGAGTTTTTGGACTACCAAATTCTCAGCTGCCTTACCTTTAGAAAAACTTGCATTGAGATAGGTCAGCATCGAATCGTGGTCGATTTCCACCTCATAGTCCCAGCACCCCAAATTTTTATGTAGTTCGATCGCATCATCACGCGCGTGATCGCTAGAAAATTTCGAGGGCAGTCTTATCGCGTGTACATTTTTTGGGCCAACGGCATCACAGGCCATCTGGCAAACCACCGCACTATCGACTCCGCCGCTACTAGCCAGCACCAGCGTCTTGAATCCGGTTTTTTGTACGTAATCTCGCAGACAAAGTACTAACAAGTTATACAATCTTGGCGTCTTTGCCAAAACACCTTTCCGTTCCAGCGCCAAAGGTTGAGCGGTTTCCAGATCAACAATCTCAAAGCTGTCTTTCGAAATATCTGTAGCGAGATGAACCAGTTGCCCATCTTTCAAGACGAAACTCTGACCGTCAAATACCAGTTCGTCCTGGCCGCCGTATTGATTGACATAAACAACCGTTGGTCCATCAATCGTTCCGGGGGTAATCACTTCCAATCGACGCCAAGGTTTACCCTGTACATAGGGCGACGAATTCAGAGACAAAACCACATCCACGCCAAGATCACGATACTGCTCAAATGGGTTGTCAGAATAGTTGTAATCATCGGACCCCTTGTCGTTCCAAAGATCCTCACAAATTGTTACCCCGACCTTGTGCCCCTTAACATCAAGCATTAGTAACTCATCACCAGATTCGAAGTACCGAAGTTCATCGAAGACGTCGTAGAACGGTAAAAGTCGTTTTATATATCTGCCGACAATTTTACCGTGTCTCACTACCGCCGCCATATTGTAGAAAGGTTTCCCAGCACTTGGGTTCCGATCTACGTAGCCAACAACAATATGTAAATCAGGATGGCAACCAAGTGAATAGACAACAATTTCATCCAGAACCGAGAGGTTTCGATCAATAAACCGAGTGTGGTACATCAGGTCCTGGCTCAGATAACCGGGGATTGATAATTCTGGGAACAGCACAACGTCACAACCTGCCACATTGGCAACATCAATGCCTTTCAATGTCGCGGACAAGTTACCCGCAAAATCTCCGGGCGTGGTATTAATTTGGCCGAGACAGAGCTTCATTTTTTACTTCCGGCGGTTCGATGCAGCAGCACCACAATGGTCAGGACAACAATGCAAGCGCCTGCCTGATGGAAGCTGGCAAGACCTATGGGTATAACATAAATGAGCGTCATCACGCCGATGACAAACTGCAAGATCACCACCAGCAGCAAGACGGAGGTTAATGCTCGGACTTTTGCCTCTTCGATGCGCCATGCAATAGCAAACAACATCAGGACCGTCGCCATCACAAGCGCACCCAGCCAACGATGAATAAACTGCAACATCGCGTTGTTATCAATTAGATTGTGCCAAAAAGGCAGCAGATTTAGTGCAATCTCTGGCAACCATTCTCCATTCATCAATGGATAGGTATTGAATCCGTAGCCCGCTCGATTACCTGCAACGAAAGCACCGTAGACAATTTGGATCGTCAACAATCCGGCAAACAGCAGCGCTGTCCGTCTATAGAGCTTCGAAACCTGAAGCCGAGCCAGATTAGTTTGGTCCATCACTAGCCAGATTAAATAGGCAAAAATCACCAGAGCAAGACTTAGGTGAGCAGCCAATCTGAAGTGGCTAACCAAAGGTTCGTCCACCAGTCCGCTCTTGACCATATACCAGCCCATCAACCCCTGGGAGCCACCCAGCAACAATGCAATCCAAAGTTTGGGTTTTAGGCTGTTCTCAATCTTGCCAGTGAACAGAAAAAAGAAAAATGGTAACGCAAACATGACACCAATAATCCGACCTAATATACGGTGCCCATATTCCCAGTAGAAAATAGTCTTGAACGCATCCAGTGTCATACCCTGATTGACTAGCTGATACTGAGGATAATTTTGGTACGCGGCGAAAACACGCTGCCATTCTGCATCTGAAGTCGGTGGGAATGCACCTAACAAAGGCCGCCACTCAACCATCGACAAGCCGCTCTCGGTTAAACGAGTGATTCCACCGACG
>JBLHWG010000380.1:0-4339 GCA_047629055.1 Halioglobus sp. | reverse complement strand
CAGAGACGTTACAACACTTTTTGGGGATGCACAGGCGTTCCGTATCGCCATAGACAAGCTACTCCACCCCTATGCAGGCGCCAGAATTGACAAGGTCGCAGCCCTGGAGGCTAGAGGGTTTATTATGGGAGGTGCTATCGCGCATCAGTTGTCAGTCGGATTTGTCCCTATTCGCAAGGCTGGGAAGCTTCCAGGGCCAAGGATCAGCGAGTCCTACACGCTGGAATACGGTGAAGCCACCATGGAATTGCATGAAGGAGCGCTTCAGCCCGGAGAGCGGGTGCTTCTTGTTGATGATTTGATCGCAACTGGTGGCACCTGTGAAGCCGGTATTAAGTTGATCAGACGCTGCGGTGCATCGGTTATCGGAAGCGCTTTTATTATCGATCTGCCGGCACTAGGTGGTAGGGCACGCATAGAGGCATTGGATGTCCCCGTTCACGTACTATGTGAATTTGAAGGTGATTAAGATCACGACGCCGTAAGCGTGTTGGCTATGGAGGTCTGAACCCGTGTTTTTAAATGGGTGGAATATTTACCCACTAACTGCCCACCTGCTTACGTAACACCCGCGCGGCATCTCTATTAGCACGATCGACGATTTCTAAAAGCACCCAGCGGTGCACAGGGTCTCGCTTAGACGACGATCTACCACTCACTGCCGCGTTACCCTCTCCAAAACGTATGTAAGGCGCTATGCGTTCCAGAGTTTTGGGACCAATACCACTAACCTCCAGCAGTTGATCGAGAAACTGAAAAGCGCCGTTGTCGTTTCGCCAATCGACTATGTTCTGAGCTTTTCCAGGACCAATTCCGGGCAGAGCCTGAGCTAGTTCTTCAAGCGTTGCGCTGTTGATGTTGATTAACCCGGTTAGTTGCGCATCTGCTAAGGGCACCGAACGTGTCGAATGCCGATCAGGGTCCTGGTTCTGGTCCAGACTGCTGAGAGACTCGCGATAAGCTGGCCCATCAGCTTTTACCCCAGAACACAGCAGCACCAGGATGATCGCAAATAAGCGTGCTGTGGTGATCGTACTTAGCGGATGAATATTTGCGCACGTCCTTGTGCAAGTTTGCATGACGACTCCCTGTCGATAGATTTATCAAACTGTGGAGATTACTGTGAGTCAGATCCTGACTCAGTGCCAGGGGTTTTGGTAAAACCACTGTGGTTATTCACAGCTGTGACACACGGCCGTATTATTTTGCGCCCACCATTCCGCGCGATGATTCAACGCGCGCTCTGGGTGTTTTCATAGCGTGCTGCAATACCAGCATCAAAGCCAGTTGCACACCAAAAATTAATGAGGATAGAAGCAAATGCAACGGTTGCGCAAACATCGGAAGGTGCAATCTATCCATGCTCATGCCAACAGCAATTGTACCCAAAAGAGTTATTGCCAACGCCAAACTTAAGCGTCTGAGTATCACTGACTGAGAATGAGTCAGAACCGATAAAACAAGCCAGCCATTAAGTATAACCAGCGGAATTGCCGAGTATTTATGGACACTGAAAATAAGCGGGAGTCGTTCAATCCAAAGATGTCTGTCGGCAAAATTGCTACTTCTGGCAATTAGATCGACGGCCTCTCTTACTTGAGTTCCCATCACCAATTGGGACAAACCTATGACCATTGCAACCACCATTACGGTATAAAAATACGGTGGCAGCTGCTCAATCATAATAGATTCGTATCGGGAGCGTGCTGAGCGCACTAGCGTCGCAATTAGCAAGCCCACAATGACTTGGGCCAGCAGCATGTGCAGCGTGATAATGCCTGTATGCAGATTCGTTGCAACAACAACAGACCCCAACCATCCCTGCACCCCCACGAGCACAAACCCGGTAAGGGCATACCAGAACACTTTGGGTTCAGATTGTCTGTATGCCGCAGAAAAAATCAATGTGGCAAGGATGGTGAGACCGGTAAATGCGCCCAAAAGACGATTCAGGTATTCAGTCCAGGTTTTCCTCACATTGAAGATGGTGTCGGCATAACCACGGTCAGCATATATTTCTTGGTAATTTACCGGTAACTGAGCTTCACTTGTCGGCGGAATCCACTGCCCAAAACACGTTGGCCAGTCAGGGCAGCCCATTCCAGCGCCGGTTGCGCGAACTATTCCACCAACCAGGATCAAAGCATAAATAGTAGCTATGGTGCCAAAGGCGCACCACCAAAAACGGCGTTGGGAGGTCAAACTAGGCATGGGTGTATAAGCAACTTTTTGGAATTTTAATGGACAAATAATCGTGAATACTACGCGATACGCACTCTGACGCGTACTAGTTCTTGATCTCGTAAGAGAGTTTTAACTTTTCAATCCTTCTAACGTCTGAACCAATATGGATAATAAGATTCCCCCCGTGAATTCTTCACACCCCGCACGGAGCGACTGCTTCCTAGACATGGACATCGCCAGTGCCGGTGCCAGTGCCGGTGCCAGTGCCAGCCCCCCACCCTACGCTCGTGCGGGAATTGCAGTGGCACTGCTGAGCTCTGCATTATTGTCCAGCGGCTTTGCATGGGGCACAGGTCCATCAAATGAACATCCCATCCCATCGTTTAAGGACTTAACACTACAAAATTGGAAGGAACGCAGTTTTTCTGGAAATTCACACTACGAAATAGTGGATATAGACGGAACCCGGGCTCTAAAAGGTAGTACTGACGGTGCTGCATCAATCCTTTATAAGAAGAAGACAATAAATCTTACAAAAACTCCCACGATTAGCTGGACCTGGAAGATTGACAGCGTTTATGAGGACATTGACGAGAAGACTCGCCAAGGTGATGATTTTCCAGCTCGTCTATATGTAGTCGTCCAAACAGGCCTGTTGCCTTGGGAAACACTTGCCATCAATTACGTATGGTCATCAAATCAGGGTATTGGTGAATCCTGGCCAAACCCATTCACCAAAAATGCCAAAATGGTTGTTGTCCAAACCGGAAACCTCAAAGCTGGCCAATGGGTCACGCAAAACAGAAACATTGCGGCAGATTTTAAAGAGCTGTTTGGCAGAGACGTTGAGACAATTGACGGTTATGCAGTAATGGTCGATGGCGACAATGCTGGTAAGAAAGGTACCGCATGGTTTGCAGATATCAACTTCGAGGTAGAATAATCAGTATGGTTTGGGGGATTTATCCCCGTTGAGTTAAATCAGGCGGGTAGATCAAAAATAGCACCCTCGCTATACTGACAAAAGGCCACTGACACACAATGCAGCCTCCTAGGAGGTCATTGTCAGCGACAACTGCAGCATTAACTTGGAGAAGCATGGCATGGATCGACGAGGCTTCAATTCACTGTGCACAGGCTTGATAGCCGGGGCAGCAGCGATGCACACAAGAGCGGATGTGCTGACTACCCCCTACCCTGAATCCAAGCTTATTCACTCTGACGGCCAGCCAATATCCCTGCATTCTCTGCCCGTCGGCGAGGCGTTTGTTTTTAGTTACCCGTTCGTAACGACGCCATGTTTTCTGGTTCGGCTGAGCAGTTCGTCACCGGCTAAAGGTGCATGGCCCGGTGGCCTCGATCACGATCAATCAGTCGTTGCGTTTTCCGCTATTTGCAGCCACAAAATGTCGCATCCTGCCAAACCAATAAGCCATATTTCCTATCGAAGCAGCCCCGTCACCTTTTACGATACAAGTGGTGCTCGGCAAACACGGGAAGGCGTCATCAGCTGTTGTTCCGAACGCAGTGTCTATGATCCTGCCAAAGCGGCTGTTGTGCTTTCAGGCCCAGCACCTGCCCCTCTCGCCGCTATCACGCTGCAAGCCGATAGCGATGGCAGGATTTCTGCAGTGGGTAGTGTTGGTCCTGATCAATATGAACGCTTTCTGAACAAATTCGGGTTTCGTCTGGCGATGGAATATGGAGTAACCGACGTCCGTGCCCGCAGTGGCAATCAAGTGACAGCAATACTTGCTTCTAAATTTTCAAAACAACAGGTGCTGTGTTGAAAGAAACTCGTGCGATAAAGCAACTTAAAAAGCTGCCACTACTAAGGAGCATCACAGATGAACTGTGGGACAAGCTAACACCGCTTATATCTTTTCAAGAAGTTCCCGAAGGCTGCACACTGTTCACAGCTGGCCGTCAAAGCGAAAACCTTTACATCGTTCTCGACGGAGAACTTGGGCTATACATGCCGTTCACCATCTCCGGCGAGACCTTCTATTTGCAATCACGCAAAAAAGGTGACACCGCAGGTGACTTCGCAGTGCTCAATGGTGGCGAACATCTGGTCACCGCCATTGCCGTAAAAAAAACACGTGTTGCACAATTTCCTCGATCTGCTTTCGATCATCTGGCAGAGATAGTTTCA
>JBLHWG010000379.1:0-4455 GCA_047629055.1 Halioglobus sp. | reverse complement strand
ATCTGATGCAGTGCCGCTAAAAATCGCAGTAAAGCGACAACCATATCTTACTTGGATTTAACGAATCGAAGACGAGGTATTGACGACTGGTGGGTTTGTTGACGGGAGTTATACGCACTGTGCGCCACGACACGGTGGTTGATTGCGTAATAATCTTCCGACTTGTAAACAATGTGAAATTAAAGCAACACTTACTTGTATTGCAGTGCTTATTTACCTATAAAACCAATCCGTCTACCAAGAGGGCAGTCAAAGATTCTATGCATTTTTACAGGGCAGCTAAAAGGAAGGTATTCGACGGCATGAACAAGGGGGTTTTACAGTCACTGGGGATTTCTGCCGTCTTGGGGAATTTGGTATTGAGCACAGGCTGCGCGCATATTAATGTGAAACAGTTGGCCTACGAAGTTTTACGCCAGGAAGACTGCCGGATTAATCAACTGGACGACTTCTGCACTAGAAATTTTGCCAAGGAATATCGCGAGTACGAACTCCTGCGCCGGAATTTCATGCGAAGCCAAAAACAAACAGCATGGCAAGTCAGCCCGGATGAGACTAGTATCACAACCGCATCCATACAATAAAACGAGTTTCCTATGACTAAAGCCAATGGCCCCGCATGGCTGGCGACGGTTATTGCCCATAGGGGTGCGTCCGGAGATGCACCAGAAAACACCAACGCAGCCTTAACACTAGCAGCCGATCACGGCGCTACCTGTGTCGAAATAGACGTATCAATCAGCAGCGATAGAATTCCCTTTGTCCACCACGACGACACTCTCGATAGATGCACCAACGGCTCTGGGCTGCTCTCTGAGCAATCAGCTGAATCACTAGACCTACTCGATGCCAGCAAGGGGATGAACAACTTCGCAGGCGAACCGCTGCCAAGATTGAGCAGCGTGATAGATCTGTTAATCCAACGCTCAATCGGATTAAACCTAGAGATAAAGCCACAAAAAGGTCTGGAATTAGAAACTGTGGACGCGATCTGCAACATGATCGAATCCGATTGGCCTTCCGATTTACCACTCGTTTTTTCCAGTTTCAGCCGCTTGTCGCTAGAGCTGGCAAAAAAACGACTTCCAGACATTGCGCGCGGCTTGTTAGTGGACGCGCTCCCGGAAGATTGGCAAGCTCTTATCGATTTATACGAATGCCGAAATATTCACTGCGATGGAACAACCCTTAGCGCCGATCAAGCACGAGTATTGGCTGACGCCGGGCTGGGAGTCTATTGCTACACTGTGAATGACCCAGATGCGGCAAAAAGACTGCTGGCATCTGGTGTTCATGGGGTCTTTACTGACTACCCTCAACGCCTAATGAAATCTCTGGAAATTTAAATTGCGCATCAAGCAATAGCTTGGTACTGCGACTATCCAGAGCATTCAAAACAGTCGGCCATAAATTTACCCAACAGCAACCATGATCGTAACCGCGATACATAAAGCCACTAGCGGCTGCTTGGCTTGCGACAAACGGTTTAATCAACTGCGCTGGAATAACGGTGTCACGACCACCCAGCAAATGCCATTGATTAACCTCTGGACGCAGTGGTTGCTGCTTGGCTGGGTTGAGCGAACTATATAGTGGTGTATATCCGTGGTGCGTGGTCCAGGCATCGGTATCAAGATTACCGGCTATGGTCACCACTTGGGTCACGAGTGGGATTTTCGAAGCCAGCAACAGCGCAATCGCACCACCGCCACTGTGACCAAAGAGTCGAATTTCATCAGGCCTATAAAGCTTAACCAGCACACCAATGGCAGCTGCCATACTATCCACGACCTGGCTAGAATATCGTCCTGACGTCCAGAGCCTGCTATCACAACCCGGATCTGTGGAGCTACCGTTGTAACATGGGCGGCCGAGGTAAATTGATAGATGTTCATCCAATGCCATTAATTGCAACATCAATGGGTTTCTGGGGGTTGGATCAGGCATAACTATAGTGCGATAGCGCCACGGAGACCCATCCCCTTCTAGGTAGACGTGCATGGCCAACGGAGTACCGACTGAGCCCTTAACACTGCTGACAATTTGAGCGCCGTTACTGTACACCAGTAAGTCAAATCCCTGCACACGCAGCGTGCTTCGTTGAAACCCCCGCTGATTCGCGAAATTATCTAGATTGGCGCTAGGTGTTACACAGCCTTGCAAACAGATACAAAACAATACAAAACAGACGGCCCGAAGAGGCCAAACTTTCTGACGATGTTGAAAGCTATGAATTATATGGATAGGTTATTGTTTCACGAGACCTTAGATAGTGATCCCCTCTATACTCTACCGATGAATGCTGTAGGAGTGGGAGTATCGTGAAAACATCTTGGTTGGCTGCAGGTGCGGTCACAGTCGCACTGAGTCTGTGGATGGCCTCCGGCTTGTTTTTTAAGGAGTCGTCAATAGCGCTAATTGATGAAGCACGCGCCTCACTCATGCGAGTGGAAATCCAAACGCTCGGTGTCGAAACGATGGATCGCGAAATTTCGCTGCAAGGACAACTTGAACCGGCCCAACACCTCTTTCTCAAAGCAAAGACCAGCGGATCACTGACACGTTTTCTGGTTGAAAAAGGCGAGCGGATTACCCTAGGACAACCCCTTCTGTCATTGGACGTAGGTGGACGTAAAAACATTCTGACCGAAGCCCAAGCACGTGTAAAAATGGCCAGAAGTGAGCAAGAAGCTGCACAATCGCTACGCAAGCAACGATTACAGTCACAGCTACAGTTAGAACAGGCAGAGGCGAGCCTGGAATCTGCGCTCGCCGGGCTCGCAGCAGTAGAGCTGGATATCAGCAACACAACCATCACAGCACCATTTTCTGGCGTCGTAAATGACTTGCCAATCGACGTCGGCTCACTGGTTGAGCGAGGCGATGTCGTGGCGGAACTGATAGATGATCGCTCGTTCCATGTCAGCGCCTATGTGTCCCAGCAATCTCTGTCCAATCTGAAAGTGGGACAATCGGTCACCGTTGAACTGATTACCGGTGAAAACCTTAATGGCAAACTAACTTACATCAGCTCGATTGCTGATATGCAAACTCGTAGCTTCAAAATAGAGGCACGAGTCTGGAACACCAGCGGATCCATTGCTGCTGGTGTCAGCGCGTCTATGTACATCCCCGTAGAACAGGTTGAAGCTACGTTTATATCTCCATCAGCGCTATCACTGGGAGATAACGGGGAGCTTGGCGTCAAGGCCGTAAATCCTGAAGATAAGGTCATGTTTCTTCCCATCAAACTTGTCAGCACGTCTCTGGACGGTGCTTGGGTAAGCGGTATTCCTGGAGATACTCGCGTCATCACTATGGGGCAAGGCTTCGTAAACATCGGGGAAATTGTAGACCCCGTACGGGCAATTCGTAACAGCCCCTCTAACGGTCGTCTCTGATATGCATGCCTTAATCGATGCGGCATTCGATCGCAATCGCACCGTCATCATGCTGTTGATCTTTTTATTGGCAGCAGGTTTTGTTGCTTATGGCAGCATTCCTAAAGAGTCCGAGCCAGACGTTCCGATTCCCATCATCTACGTATCCATGAACCACGACGGTATATCACCCGGTGATGCTGAACGCCTACTAGTGCGGCCGATGGAAAAAGAACTGCAGAGCATCAGCGGTCTTAAACAGATGAGCAGTACTGCCAGCGAAGGTCATGCCTCCGTACTTCTGGAATTCGATGCAGGATTTGATGGCGATACCGCCATTGCAGACGTTCGTGAAAGAGTCGACGCAGGAAAGTCCCAATTGCCTGCAGCTACGGATGAACCGACTGTAAACGAAGTCAACATTGCTCTTTTTCCAGTCCTAAATATTAGCTTGTCGGGCCCTCTACCGGAGCGTTCCCTAATTCGTATCGCCAGAGGGTTCAAGGACAAACTTGAAGCATTACCAGGTGTGCTAGAAGCCGATATCGCGGGCGAGCGTGAGGAGGTGCTGGAGATTGTCGTTGAGCCTCGAGTAATGGAAACCTATCAGGTAGATTTCGACTCCTTGTTTGGCCTTATTCGAAATAACAATTTGCTGGTTGCAGCGGGTGCCATCGACACAGGTGCCGGCAGAATGGTTCTAAAGGTTCCAGGCGTCATTGAGAATGTTGAGGATGTTATGAACCTGCCCGTCAAAGTCACAGATACGGGTGTAGTGACATTCGGCGATGTAGCCAGTATTCGTCGAACCTACAAAGACCCGACAAGTTTTGCACGACTCAACGGACAACCCACACTGATGCTGGAAATCTCCAAGCGTCTGGGTGCCAACATCATTGAAACGATTGAGTCTGTGCGAGAGACTATCGATGCTGAACGAGCCTTGCTCCCGTCAACTCTCAAAATCGGCTTTCATCAAGACAAGTCAGCAGAAACCAAAATAATGCTCACCGACTTGCAGAACAACGTTATTTCCGGCGTTGTCCTGGTTGTCATTGTCATCATGGCAACCTTG
>JBLHWG010000378.1:0-4479 GCA_047629055.1 Halioglobus sp. | reverse complement strand
GTACTGTAGTTTGAGCGAGCTACACAGATAATTCGGCCATCTTCAGGCAGTTGATTTTCGCAATGCCGGAAGTAAAGAGCCGGAATTAGCTTGCGAATGGATAAATCACCCGTGCCGCCAAACAGAACAAAATCAAAAGGCCTTACGGTTTCGTTGGATATTAGATTCATTATGTAATAATACTACAAACCAGTGAAAGACAGTAGATACCTTGCATTTTAAACATGTTTAGTCGTTCGTACTTCGACAAATGCAGGTTTTAACCAAACAATATGACATAATCATGTAATTCATCTACACAGCGAATTCACAGGCCAATGCCAAGCTTGAACACCGTGGTTGACGACGTCACTCAACGGATAATAGAACGAAGCCGCCCCACTCGCGCAGCCTATCTAGAGCGAATTAACAAACTGGCAGAATCACCACCTAATCGCGGCATGTTGGGCTGTACTAATCTTGCCCATGCGTTTGCAGCTTCACCTATCAACGACAAACTTGTCCTGCATGCTG
This sequence comes from Halioglobus sp., assembly GCA_047629055.1. Lineage (GTDB taxonomy): Bacteria > Pseudomonadota > Gammaproteobacteria > Granulosicoccales > Granulosicoccaceae > Granulosicoccus. The sequence continues at coordinate 3,966 of JBLHWG010000378.1, read as the reverse complement.
AGAAGGCGCCTAATCTGGCCATTGTCACTTCCTACAATGACATGTTGTCGGCACATCAACCTTACGAGTACGCGCCTGAAAAAATCCGAGAGGCAGTTCGAGCGGTGGGCGCCACAGCCCAAGTTGCCGGTGGAACGCCCGCAATGTGCGATGGCGTAACTCAAGGCCAATTGGGCATGGAACTCTCTCTGTTTAGCCGAGATGTTATCGCCATGTCGGCAGCCATTGCCCTTTCGCATAACGTTTTTGACGCCAGTGTCTATCTAGGCGTTTGTGACAAAATTGTACCGGGCTTACTAATGGGCGCACTAGCGTTCGGACACCTACCCGCCGTTTTCATTCCTGCAGGCCCTATGACAACCGGCATCCCCAATAAACATAAAGCCCGCACACGGCAGCTTTTTGCCGAAGGCAAAGCTACCCGTGAGGAATTATTGGAATCCGAAAGTGCGTCTTACCACGGCCCAGGAACCTGCACTTTTTACGGAACAGCCAATAGTAATCAGATGCTCATGGAGATCATGGGCTTGCATGTACCGGGGGCCGCATTTATTAATCCAGGAACAGGATTGCGATCAGCGTTGACTATTGCTGCCTCTCAACGTGCTGTTGCAATCACTGCCAGAGGTGACGAATTCACCCCCCTTGGACGCATGATTGACGAAAAATCCATTGTGAATGCCTTGGTTGGTTTATTGGCCACCGGTGGCTCAACAAATCACACCTTACATCTGGTTGCGATTGCCAGAACTGCGGGCATCATTATTAACTGGAACGACTTTGATGATTTGAGTCACGCGGTGCCACTGCTGACTCATATATACCCAAGTGGTCAGGCAGACGTAAACCAATTTCATGCTGCTGGAGGTATGGCGCTGGTCATCCGCGAACTCCTGGATGCAGGACTTGCGCACAATGACGTTCAGACCATTGCAGGCCCTAGTGGTTTGTATCAATACACCCAAGAGCCCTGGCTAAACGATGGCGTGCTGGAATGGCGTGATGGTCCACGAAAGTCACTGGATGATTCGATTGTCGGCAGCGCTGCTGAACCTTTTCAAGCTGACGGCGGACTCCGCCTCATGAGTGGAAACCTGGGTCGCGCCATGATTAAAACGTCCGCAGTGAAGCTTGAACATCGCATTATTGAAGCCCCTGCTATCGTTTTCCATTCTCAAGATGCGCTGCGCGTTGCCTTCGATAACGGCGAGCTAGAAAAAGACTTTATTGCGGTCATCGCCTACCAAGGACCTAGAGCCAACGGTATGCCTGAGTTGCATAAATTGACGCCCATTCTAGGTGTACTACTCGATCGCGGGTATAAAGTTGGACTGGTTACAGATGGCCGAATGTCTGGTGCCTCTGGAAAAGTACCCGCTGCTATTCATATCTCACCAGAATGCATACTGGACGGACCTCTTGCCAAGGTTAGAACTGGCGACATGATTCAGATGAATGCTGAAAATGGAACACTAAACGCGCTGGTCGATGTCCAAGAATGGGAATCGCGTGTTGTGGAGACTCCTGATTTGAGTCGCAAGACAATCAACATGGGGCGCGAATTATTTTCAGCTTTCCGCCACCACGTCAGTGCCGCAGAACTAGGTGCTATCAGCCTTTACGACGATTAAGATTTCGTTTCTCACCCTCACCCTCACCCCTAGCGTTTAATAAACAGGAAAGATTAGCATCATGAATGTTCGTGAGCTCATGCAGGTTGCGCCAGTAATTCCGGTGCTAGTCATCGACGATGTATCGTCAGCCAAACCACTGGCCGAGGCGCTGGTTGCTGGTGGCCTGAGAGTACTGGAAATTACGTTACGCACGCCTGCAGCACTTGATGCTATCAAAGCCATGACCGAGGTCACTGGTGCAATTGTTGGTGTTGGCACAGCCCTTAACGGCGATGATCTAAAACGCGCTCAAGATCACGGCGCCGTATTTGCGGTTAGCCCTGGCTATACAGCAGCGCTCGGCAAGGCTGCCAATGATATTGGAATGCCACTACTGCCCGGCATTATGAGCGCTGCGGACATCATGCGCGCCCGAGACGGCGGCTTCACCGAGGTTAAGTTTTTCCCAGCTGCACAATCTGGCGGTCCCAACATGCTAAAGGCATTAGGCGGCCCCTTCACCGAAACAGTGTTCTGCCCCACTGGCGGCATAAACGCTGCAACTGCAATGGACTACCTGTCGCTGAGCAACGTACTGTGCGTAGGCGGATCATGGGTTGCACCTAGAGAATTGGTAGAAGCTGGCGATTGGGAAGGCATCACCCAACTAGCCAGCGCATGCTTAACACTAGGAACCGATCAAGCCTAAATCAACAACTTAGCAGGGTCGGACCATGGAAGTTAGCCACGACTAACTTTCATGGTCCGACCCTACTAAGTCATTAATTTATAGGGATGTTGCCAACCGTCCAACCGCGAAAGCCGATTTAGCCAAGCACTAACATGCGCTGGCACCGCGAGGTTGACTTCATCGGCAAAATAGAAGTAACCGCACAATGAAAAATCTGCAATGCTCGGCTCCTCACCTTCGATGATCCAAGCTCTACCATCAGACAACACAGATTCTAGAACGCCAACATCATGCTCGTAACGCTCCTTTAACCAAGGAAGCGCGCCCTCGAGAGCCTCATTTTTCCCAAATTTTTCGTAGCTTCGCAGCTGAGGCAAACACATTCCAATTTTGTTAGCTTCCCAAATCATCCATTGCTCACACAAAGCAATACGCTCAGACGATTCGCCACCCCAACGGCCAACATGCCGTGCAAAATGCATCAATATAGCGTTGGATTGCACATAGGGAGTGTCACCATCCAACAATAATGGCACTTCACCAAACTTGGACGCCGCTTGAAATTCCGCTGAACGCAGCTCTCTAGGTTGCCAGATATCAACAACTTCATAGCTGTGATCAATATTGGCCACGCACATGAAAAAACGCACCTTGAACGCATGACCTGAATCAGGATGCCCAAACAGTTTTTTCATGGAGCAACTGCTACCAGAGGTTGAGGATAAGCACCAGGCACATGAGCACGGTAACAACAAACATCATGCTCGCAACACTCCACCCCCTGGCCAGTGGTGCACCTGGTTTTGATATTTTCTCAACCAGACTCAACCCACCGCCAACAACGCCTAGAGCTGCGACTCGCAGTGAGCGGTTGGCAGAGACAACCGCGGTGACGATCACAGGGAAAATACTAGGAATGAATTTTCGGTAAACCACGTCGGTATCAATATTCGTAGCCCTAACTTCAGGTGGATGTACACCCGTTTTCATCAAGAATACAAAGGCAAGCAATGCAAATAAGAGCAGTTGCATTTGTACAAGCACGTGATCAAATGTGTACGGCTGATAATCAATTTCGTACGGTAACAAGCTGTAAAGCAAATCTGGGAAGACACCGATAATCACACAGCCAGCAGCTGTCAGTATCATTGCGATTCGCATGTGGATAGGTGCTTCAGCAGGACGCTTGCCGCTATCGTGGGCGAAGAACGTAAAGTACGGTATTTTGATGCCTGAATGACTCAATACACCTGCGGATGCGATAAGCAGTGCAAGCCATACAAGGTAATACCCGTTTGTTGCCGTTGCATCTAGGATAAGTGATTTTGAAACAAAGCCACTGAACAATGGGAACGCGGAGATAGAGGCTGCCCCAATCAAACAACACACCATGGTAACGGGCATCGTTTTATATAACCCTCCAAGCTCTGAAGCCTTGGAAGTCCCCGTTCTATAGAGAACCGCTCCAACGCTCATGAACAACAACGATTTGTACAGAATATGGCAGAAGGCGTGTGCAGCCGTACCGTTAAGTGAAAGCTCTGTGCCAATACCTACACCGACGACCATAAAACCTAATTGGTTGTTAAGGCTGTAAGCCAGCACTCTGCGTAGATCATTTTCTATTTCCGCAAAAAAGATGGGGAACAGAGTCATTACGGC
>JBLHWG010000377.1:0-4488 GCA_047629055.1 Halioglobus sp. | reverse complement strand
TGGATAGTTTGGAGCAAATGGAGCGTTTATTTGCGTAAGAAGGTTTATATTAACGCCGAGCTAAAGGCTTGATAAAAATGCGGACACTTCTATCGAAGCTGGCCCATGGATCGCTTCTTTAAACGCAGCCGCACCGTTGGATGGTTCTAAGTTAATTTCGATGGTTCGTGCGCCTACTGAGTTGGCGACCTCCACAAACCCTGCTGCGGGGTAGACGTTTCCGGAGGTTCCTATGCTGATAAATAGATCGCAATTTTCTAACGCTTGATAGATTTCATCCATAAATAATGGCATTTCACCAAACCATACGATATGCGGACGCAGTCCAGGTTGTTGGCAGCATTCGCAGTGGCTATGTTCTGTGATGTCAGACGTTTGCGGATGTATTTTATCGGTATGGATACAGCGTGATTTAAGCAGTTCTCCGTGCATATGTATCAGTTTGTTGGAGCCAGCCAGGCTGTGCAAGTGAACGCGGCTTCAAATTCGGCCAATGCGATATGAGCAGGGTTGGGCTTTACATCGTTGAGTTGTGCTCGGCGAGCATTGTAAAAACGCTGTACCAGTTCTGGGTTGTGTTCAAACGCTTCTGGTGTGGCGACGTCTTCGAGGCGATGGTTTTCCCATAAACCGCCGCTGTCGCGAAAGGTGTTGATGCCAGACTCTGCTGAGATGCCGGCTCCGGTGAGCACTACGATGCGTTGGTGCTTGGTGTTTTGCATAGCAGTACTCTCCATTTATTTTTTGATTGGCTGCTCTTCAAAATGGTCTGAGAAAAAGGCGCGAATTTCATCGCGACGAGCCATGCCATCGCTATAGCCTAAATCAATCAACGCTTTGCAGAAACCCTTAGAGAACAGCAAATAACTGAGAATCCCGGAGCCGTTCTGGCCTGCGTTTCCGCTGCCACCGAGGGCCATTTTTAGCGCGCGGGGTATTTCATAAGCGTGTTCCCCGGCGATTTGGTCAATGGAACGGCTCGGGTTAATTTCGAGCAGGTCGATGGTTTTTAATTCCATACCTTGTGCTTTGCGAATCTCTTCAGGGATTTTCTCAACGGTGCGATTAATGCGACTAAGGCGTTCCACGTCGGCTTCCATACTGTCGAGGAAGGCGGCGTTTAGCATGTGCCCCATAATTTTTGCTGGGCTAGGGTAGGAGGGATTTTCTCGTATGTGCTCTTTGCGTTTGTGGGCAATACCGCTCACACCGATAACCATTACTTTTTCGGCACCTAAGTGCAGTGCCGGGCTGATTGGAGCCAGCTGACGAACGGCCCCATCAGCGTAATATTCGCCATGCAGTTTGACCGCAGGGAATATCATAGGAATGGCGGAGGAGGCCATTAGGTGATCAAGCGTGACCCGTGTGCGCTTGCCTATTCGGCGATGACGATCCCAGTTGGTGATGCTGTAGTGGCCTTGAAAAAAGGCGACGGATTCACCACTGTCCAAGCCCGAACAGTTGACGGCAAGTGCGTGTAAAGCGCCGTTGTCGATAGCATTTTGTATTTGATCAAATTTAATGACTTCGTCCAGTAGATCGCGCAATGGTTGATTATTGAGCAAGGACACTGGGTCGTTTTTAAAACGGCGGCCAATAATTAATGAGCGCATGATTTTCATGAGGCCGTGGGATATGCCTAAAAAATCTGTGCGATAAATCTGCTCTGGTGTGAAGTGCATCCAGATGCGTTCGAGGTGTTTAATACCTATGCGGTAGTTTTCTGCATAGCTTGCCAACGCGACACCGTTGATGGCTCCAGCGGATGTTCCAGAAATTATGTCAAAAGGGTTGTAGTGGCCCTTTGGGAGAATTTTGTGAATCGCTTTCAGGACGCCTACTTGATATGCCGCTCGGGCACCGCCGCCGGAAAGAATGAGTCCTGTCTTTTTTACTTCCAATTCTTCTACTCTGCTAGGGCCTGCGTCATCTGCGAGTATAGTGCATAATGACTTAGATTGTGATGATCTGGTTATTAGAGGCGCGTTTTATATGTTCACTGGTATTGTTCAGGCCCGTTTGGCGGTGAGTGAAATTCTTAAGAAAGAAGATTTCGCTTCCTTTGTTTTTGATTTTTCTCCGGCATTAATTGAAGGTTTACAAATTGGTGCGTCGGTCGCCATTAATGGTACGTGTTTAACGGCACGAACGATCGATGGTTTGCGGGTGAGTTTTGATGCCATCGGCCAAACTTTGAAGGTCACTAATCTTGGTGCTTTAAATGCGGGCGATATTGTGAATATTGAACGCGCAGCAAAGTTTGGTGATGAAATTGGTGGTCATGCGTTATCTGGTCATGTGATGGATCAGATTAAGGTGCTTGAGATTATCGAGACGACCAATAATCTTGTGGTGTGGATGGAACGCCCGGATCACCTTGCGCCGTATTTGTTGAACAAAGGGTACGTGGCTCTAAATGGGTGTAGTTTGACGATTGCAGAGGTGGACGGTAATCGCTTCTCAGTGCATTTAATTCCTGAGACCCGTGATGTTACAACGTTTGGGCTGATTCAGCCGGGGGATGCGATCAACGTGGAAGTTGATCCGCAAACTCAGGCGGTTGTGGATACCGTGAAGCAATTGATCACATCGCCTGAGTTGTTGGAGTCGTTAGTTGGGTCATTGAAGGCCAACTAACCGCTTTTTGATTTTGGCGCTACGTTAAGCGACGGACTTCAAGTAACGAACGATGTCGCCTGATTCAAACATCCATTCTTCGTGGTCGCCATCTTTGATGAGTAAACAAGGAACGGTGGTGCGTTTGGTCGCATCGATCTGCTGCTGACGAAATTCCGGATTTTTCATCACATTGCGTTTTTCAACATTGACGTTAAGGCTTTGCATGGCCATCAGTACACGCTGGCAAAATGGGCATGAGTCGTAGTAGTAAAGTGCGTATTGCATATTCTTTCCGAAGTTCTGAGAGTTCTAATGCCTGAGTATATCGAACAAATCGCCTTGTTTGCGATTGCTGTGATCGCCAATTGGTTTTCTGCCCTGGCCGGTGGCGGTGCTGGCTTGATTCAATTGCCGATCTTGATCTTTATGGGCTTACCCTTTCCGCTGGCTTTGGCTACGCACAAAATCGCGACAGTGGCCTTGGGAGTGGGTGCGACGGCACGTCATTTAAGAGAAGGGCACCTAGATAAGTTAATTCTGCTGCTGATTTTCTTGGCAGGTGTGCCGGGAGTGATTCTTGGTGCTTTGTTTATTTTAGATGTACCGGCACGGTCGGCAGAAATTGCACTGGGTATATTAACCCTGCTCTTGGCTCTGTATTCGATGGTGAAACCTGAACTTGGCTTAACCACTCAGGATAAACACCGTGATCTCGCCGGGTATGTTGTTGGTGGGGCAGTATTGTTTTGTATTGGGCTTGCTAATGGTGCGTTATCCGCTGGTTCAGGTTTGTTTGTAACTTTGTGGTTGGTGTATTGGTTCGGGTTGGAATACAAACTGGCCGTTGCACAAACCTTAGTGGCGGTTGGTTTAGGTTGGAATGGAGCAGGAGCGATAACCATGGGCGCTGTCGCTGAGGTGCAATGGAGTTGGATTCCAGCCTTGGTACTTGGCTCTTTACTGGGCGGCTATTTGGGCGCTCAAACCTCAATACAGTCGGGTAATCAGATGATTAAGCGACTGTTTGAGGTGATCACGTTTGTGGTGGCCATCAAGTTACTGTGGGGATAGTGGCCTTCTCATTGTTGGGATAAGTACCAAGCTCAGCAGTAGCAGCCATAACGCATTACCCGCGCCGCTGTCTGTGCTGCTGTCACTAACGAGTGTTAGGTTGATGTTTTCTTCCTCAAACGCTGGATTCAGCGCTATATCAACATCGACGACTTCACTGTGGCTAACGGAGAGTGACTCAGGAAGACTGCTGCTGAGTGACGATTCCCATGTGTAGCTCACTTGCGTGTTGCTGATCTTTTCAACGACAGGAGTGGTAGTTGTACCGTCGTTCAAATGAATCTCAAGCGCGGGTAACTCTGAGTTGAAATCAAATCCTCTGGCATTTATTTGCCCTGCAAGTTGGTATTCGGTGCTGGCTGCAGACATGACGGCGTTAACCTCGGTGCCCGTGGCGCTTAAGGTTAAGCTTGTATCATCATAAAGTGTGGCTGACACATTTACTGTTAAAGCTAACTCGGGCACATCGAAGGTAATGCTACCGTCACTGGCGCTGGTGAACTCTGTGGTTAATCCCCACTCAATCATACGGTCGTCATCGATGGTGACATCGGCGTCGGCAATGGGGTTGCCTGATTCATCTTTGATCATCAGAGTAACGCTACGGCGAGCAACATACACCAAATCTAGTGTGGAATCTGGGATGTTGGCTGCACTGGCGGTGATGGTCGTTGCGGTAGAATCGTTACTGATCAATACCGCCGTTGCCGGGTTGTAGGCTGTTTCTTCATTATTTGCGCTATCTGAAGCATCCACACTGGCGATAGTGACGCCTTCAGCATTGCTAAAGCTGAG
>JBLHWG010000376.1:0-4518 GCA_047629055.1 Halioglobus sp. | reverse complement strand
ATATCTCCAGGAGACGTCTGCGCTCGGACAGGCATGCTTTCGATGTTCTCGAGATAATCTGCAGACCAGTCAGTTGCTGCTCGAGACCATTTTTTATATTCGGATTTTTTCATGGGTTTGGTTTACCGTTGGAGCTGCTTTTAGCGCTAATGTATAGAGTTATTTTAACCTATTAGTTAAGAGTGGTCGCCTGCAGGGATCATGGTCAAATTTATTACTGAGGATAAAAGCGTTGAGTAGAGACCCAATCTATGATGTTCTATTTGACGAAGTTCAAATAGGCCCCGTCACCGCGCCCAATCGTTTTTATCAGGTTCCGCACTGCTCGGGTATGGGCTATCGATACCCACAATCAGAAGCACGATTCCGAGGCATCAAGGCCGAAGGCGGGTGGGGTGTTGTCTCGACTCAAGAAACCGAGATCCATCCAACTTCAGACCTGACACCTGCCAACGAAGGTCGCCTATGGGACGAACGCGATATCCCATCCTTGAAGTTAATGACAGATGCGGTTCATGAGCATGGAAGCCTGGCAGCAGTTCAGCTAGTTCATAACGGCTTGCATAGTGCTAATCGTTATAGTCGGGAAATTCCTATCGCGCCCTCAGCTGCCATTGTCGATCAAGACGACCCTGTGCATGCACGTGAAATGTCTATACGCGATATTAAAACGTTTCGACAATGGCACAAAGACGCTGCAATTCGCGCCAAACAGGCAGGCTTTGATATTGTCTATGTGTATGCGGGGCATGACATGAGCTTGCTCCAGCACTTCCTATTACAACGACATAATCATCGAACCGATGAATACGGAGGCAGCTTAGCTAATCGCCTGCGTTTGTTCCGCGAAGTCATTGCAGACACCCGTGACGCTGTAGGTGATACCTGTGCTGTGGCCGTTAGGCTTCCTGTAGACGAACTCATGGGGGCCGAAGGATTACAGTACGACGGTGAGGCACGAGACATCATAGAAGCATTGGCAGAAGAGCCGGATTTATGGGACGTTAATTTATCGAATTGGTCCAATGACAGTCAGTCTTCACGTTTTTCGGAAGAAGGTTATCAAGAGAAATACACAGCCTTTGTTAAGTCCGTTACGAGTAAACCTGTCGTTGGCGTCGGTCGATATACGTCACCGGATTCCATGGTGCGTGTGGTAAAGCAAGGAATTCTGGATCTTGTTGGCGCCGCCAGACCCTCTATTGCAGATCCATTCCTACCTAATAAAATATTCGAAGGTCGTATAGACGATATACGCGAATGCATAGGCTGCAACATTTGCATCACTGGCGACAACACCAATGTTCCCATGCGTTGTACCCAAAACCCGGTTGTCGGGGAAGAGTGGCGGCGAGGGTGGCACCCTGAACGTGTGGAACGATTGGTTACAGTTGAGCACCATCTTGTTATTGGCGGTGGTCCTGCAGGACTTGAAGCCGCTAGAGCCTTAGGTCAGCGTGGCGCGACGGTGACTATGGCTGAGGCAGGGGATACTTGGGGTGGTCGAGTGACACTGGAAAGTGCATTACCTGGGCTCGGCGCCTGGGCCAGAGTGCGAGACTGGCGCTTGCATCAGTTGCGGCAAATGCCTAATGTGAACATGTATCTACAAAGTGAACTTAGTGCATCCGATATATTGGAATACGACATTCCTCATATTGTCATTGCAACCGGCTCTAGTTGGAGACGAGACGGTGTAGGACGTGCAAACAGACGACCCTTAAGCTTCCTGTCAGGCGACAATGTGATTACACCTGATGATCTTATGCAACGAGGTGTCAGCTGTTTAAGTGATGAAGGTCCTGTCATTATTTTCGACGATGATCGCTTTTACATGGCCAGTGTGCTGGCCGAGATGATTGCACAGGCAGGCTTTGAAACCGTCTATGTCTCGCCGTCGCCAGTGGTTGCAGCATGGACAGAACAAACTTTGGAGCAGGGTCGAATTCAAAAGCGTTTAATACAACTCGGTGTAAAATTAGTGTTATCTCATAACCTATCCCATAAGGATAGCAACACCTTGGCTTTGGCGTGTTGCTACTCAGGGAATATTACGCACATACCGTGTAAAAACCTAGTTACGGCGACGTCTCGTATTCCAACCAACCAATTGTGGCACGAGTTGTCCAGCATGAATTCAACGTGGAAAGATGCAGGAGTAAAAACCGTTCAGCAAATAGGAGATTGTGTTGCTCCTGGCATAATTGCCACGGCAGTTCAAAACGGGTATGCGTATGCCCAAGCGGCAGGCGCTACGCACGTGCAAGTTTTAAAACGCGAAGATATCTCGACGCATTGAATCTAATTGTTGTTTGCAACCTCAAAAATATCTTTGAACTGCTCCCTTGCATTTTCAAGGTGTAATTCTGCTGCATCAGCATCTCTTTCAAGAATGGCTTCATAGATGGCCTTGTGACTTACATAGTTGGTGGCGTTTCGTTCAGGTATTCCCCGATTGGTCAGTGTCGTGATGGCTTCTCGCACGACTGTCCGACTCGCTCCATACTCACAGCCCAGGTCTTTTTCAGCAGGTAACGGTGTGTTATTGGGCAACTCCCCCCAAGATGATGCAGCGCTCAATATCGTCTGCGATGATATCGACCGCATGTTCGTCGCTCACCAGAGTTCCTTCGGAATAATGGCACCCGAATTTGCAATGACTCGCAATGAGCATGTGTGGCCAGCAAGCATCGCGGCATCGTTATCGGACGCAGAGTAAGTACCAGAGTCGTTACTAGCTCCCGACAGTAATTCGCTTAAGTAGCCTGCATTGAAGCTGTCACCGGCAGCCGTTGTATCAACAATGTTTGTGGCTGCCGGAAATACCGGCGATTCAGTGGCTGAATCTGGGTTTTTTAGCTGCAGCGATCTCGGCCCCATGTCACCCCTTTTCAAGGCGCCTTGAGTGATGCCGTAGCCGTGTAGTCTCGACACCACAGCAGCTTCATCCTCGTCGTCGAAAAGTTGTTGTTCGTCATCAATCGACGGTAACGCTATATCGGTAACGCGCCATGCATCCGCAACAAACTCCCGTGCAGCTTCAACGCTTTCCCATAACGCTGGGCGGTAGTTGGAATCAAATACAACACAAATCCCATGTTCAGCTCTTAGCCTCGACAATTCATTGAGAAGGGCACGGCGCGTATTTGCCGGAAGAATGGCCAACGAGATGGCAGAAAAACAGAGCACGTCAAATCCTGATAGGACAGAAAAATTGTTTTCATCCTGATCTTCGAATAACGTTCTTGCCGCTGATTGGCCACGCCAGTAGCTAAAAGTTCGTTCACCTTTGTTGTCAGTTTCTATGGCATACAAACCAATGGACCGGGTCGCTGAGTGCGCGATTGCAGAGGTGTTAATCGATTCGGATTCTATGAAATATTTGGTTCTGATTGATAAGGGATCTTGTCCAAGTTTCGTAATGAACGATACCTCGGCAGACTCGCCTAGTAATCTTTTCAAATAGATGGCGCAATTTAGTGTGTCACCTGCGAATCCGAGTGCTGCATTATCACTTCCCGAATCGCCCAGCATGAGTTCCACCATAGCTTCGCCAAAACATGCGATACGTTTGGTGGATGTCGATGAATTCATGATCAATTGGCTCGATTTGTATGTTGGGTCGGCGAACTTGCTATAGGTCTGATAAAGGCTTTGATTTGTGCTGCTTTCGATCAGTTCGCTGTTATACGATACAAATGAAATTGTATGACATTTAATCAAAATCAGTGACGTTCCCAGAGTCTTGTCATACAATACGCGATAGCTGGGTCTGTAGACAAAGGAACGTCTCATCTACCACCGAATTCGAAAAAATCAGTGGATTCAATGCGTATGGGTGTCGTCCGTAATATCGAAACCAGTGTGTACAAGGTTCCTTTGAAGGAAATTCTCACTGATGCCATGCACGGAGATCACACTCATTTTGAGTTAATCACTGTGACAGTGGAGCTGGATTCTGGTGAGCGTGGAACCGGATATAGCTATACGGGTGGCAAGGGCGGGCATTCCATCGCCGCTATGGTGCAACATGACCTGGCCCCTTGGTTGATGGGGCAGGACGTCACCGATATTGAAACGATTAACGAGAATATGCAATGGCACGTGCATTACGTGGCCCGTGGTGGAATCGCAAGTTTTGCGATTGCAGCTGTTGACATTGCCCTTTGGGATATTCGCTGCAAACAATTTGACCAACCTTTGTGGCAATTAGCCGGCGGGCATGGCAATAAATGTCGAGCCTATTGTGGGGGCATCGATCTAAATCTGTCCAAAGACAGATTGTTAGCCAATGTGGCGGGTTATCTGGAAAACGGATTTACCGGTGTGAAAATAAAAATAGGACAGCCAGAGCTACAACAAGACGTTGATCGCATTGCGTCGGTCCGAGAATTTATTGGGCCAGACGTGCTGTTTATGGTGGATGCAAACTATTCGATGAGCGTTGACCAGGCCATCAAGACAGCCGAGGCGATCACCCCCTATGATCTGACTTGGTTCGAGGAGCCGACTATCCCT
>JBLHWG010000375.1:0-4559 GCA_047629055.1 Halioglobus sp. | reverse complement strand
TGACCCAGGCAGACAGTTCGTCTTGCTCTAGCATGGTCACCTCATTCGGGTGACACTCCAGCACAACCGCCAGAATCTGAGCAACCAGATTCCGGTCATTATTCTTTTCGCTGATATGCCCGGCGGTGACATGGCGCAAGCCAGACCAACGCACACGGCGAATGAAGTCAGCGCATTGTTCGTTACTCAAATGCCCATACGCCCCAGCGACTCTGGCCCGTAATGACGGTGGGTATGGGCCGTTCTGTAGCATGCTGGGATCATGATTCGCTTCGACTTGAAGCGCATGACAATGCTTATACGATTCGACGATATGAGGCGTCAATGATCCAAGGTCGGATAGTATACCAAGCCTGTGGCCATCTGCATTCTGAATAACAAACTGAAGTGGTTCGTGGGCATCGTGTGGCACCACCACAGGCATGACCGTCATGCCTCCTACCTCGATAACTTGTTCTGCACGAATACAGCGCCACAAGGAGTGATTGGTCCACTCCATTTTTCGGGCCGTACCAAAAGAGGCATAAAAAGGAATATTCAAATGTTCACACAGCGACGTTATGCCTTTGGCATGATCACTGTGTTCATGGGTGACAAACGCCGCCGCCAACTCTCTTTGCTCTACACCAGCGCGTTCTACGCGCTGCAGCAATGCTTTGCGTGAGAATCCACTGTCAATCAAGATAGCGTCAGACTGATATCGCACTAAGGTAGCATTTCCACGGCTGCCACTGCCAAGCGAAATGTATTTCACTGAGTTAGCTGGTCACGTACCTGAGTTAACACTGAACGAGTCGTGACGGTATCTGCGAGTGTTTCAGCATCTTGCAGAAGTGAGACATACACCCCCTCTCCCGCGTTGACCATCTTCAATTCGTACGTCAGTGTTGGCTCAACCGGATCACTCCAAAGTTTTGCCCACCAACTGCGATCGTCGTTCGCGGCGTCAGGGTTAGGAAGTTCCAAAAAGTAGATACCCAGGCTGCGGTTAAGATCCGTCATTTTGAGGTCTGTTCCGGCCACAGCATCCGCTACTTTGGCCCAAGAAATGGCAAATTCAGTATCCAAACGCAATACTTCCGTCCCGGCACCATCTTTCTCTATGCGCGGATTAAGATCATAGCTCTGATATTCGCTAAGCGATGTGCTGCCAGTGTCTGTTTCATCAATCACGATAGGATCAGGCACAGGAATGATGAATTCATCCGCTAAATCCTGGCTGCCATTAACGTCAGGCACGGGGTATCGATCATAGGTGTTTAAAGTAATGTCCGCAGGCACTTGCGTAGCGGGAGATTCCTGCGCTTCGAGGTAATCGAGCGCACGGTTATCGAAGGTGTCTCCAAACATCCAGCTGCACCCAGAAAGTGCAGCCAGCGGGAGAATACAAAGTAGTCGCATTGGTATCCGTTAGATAATGCCAAACTCTTTTAAAGCTAATTCGACTTTCGGCTGCAGGCGCTCATCAAGAGGCACTAGCGGTAAGCGAACACCAGGGCCAGCTCTGCCCATACGTTCCACTGCCCATTTTACCGGAATCGGATTTGCTTCAACGAACATGGCGTTGTGCAGATTCATCAGTTTTTCGTTTAATGCACGAGCTTCATCGGCTTTGCCGTCAAGCGCTAACATGCACAGTTGGTGCATCAAGGCTGGAGCTACGTTCGCGGTGACCGATACATTACCGTGACCACCCAGCAAGATAAGCTCATAGGCGGTGGCATCGTCGCCAGAGTACACTGCCATACGATCACCTACCAGCTCAATCACCTTACGCGCGCGATCCATATCGCCAGTGGCTTCTTTCACTGCAGTAATTTGCGGGATATCAGCCAGTGCCGCAATGGTTTCTGGCAGCATATCAATTCCGGTTCGCCCCGGCACGTTGTACAACCACTGTGGAATATCCACCGCGGCTGCAATCGCTTCGTGATGCTTAATCAAACCACGCTGTGGCGGTTTGTTGTAATACGGTGTTACTAACAAACAGGCATCGGCGCCAACGCGCTTTGCTTCGTGTGTTAGTTCAATCGCTTCAGAGGTGTTGTTTGCACCTGTGCCTGCGATAACCGGGCGGCGTCCTGCTGCGGTTTTAATTACGCGCTCAACAACGCCGATATGCTCTTCGGCCTCAAGCGTTGCTGATTCCCCGGTGGTTCCCATCGCCACAATCGCGTCGGTACCTTCCTTGATATGAAAATTCACTAAATTATCAAGGTTGTCCCAATCGATACTGCCATCCGCATGCATCGGTGTAATGAGAGCAACAATACTGCCGGTTATCATTTGTGCCATTCTCCCGAATTATTCTTATTTGCCATTCTGGGCTTGGTGTTTAGAGGCCGCAAGTCTACTGCTGCAAACCCCTACTGACAAGTCAGTTTCCAGGTTCTGGCCCGCCAGATAGCGCCACAGGCCATGCCCTTAATATTGCTTTAAACAATGTGGCTAAAGGAATGGCAAAAAAGACACCCCAAAACCCCCACAATCCACCAAATACTAAGACTGCCACTATGATAGCGACAGGATGTAAATTAACCACCTCAGAAAACATTAAGGGGACTAATACGTTGCCATCCAACGCTTGGATGATCGCATACACAATAAGCAACCAAGTAAATTGGTCTGTTATTCCCCACTGAAAATAGGCAACCAGAGCAATGGGGACGGTGACTACGGCGGCGCCAATATAGGGAATCAATACCGACAACCCAACGGCAATAGCCAGAAGTGCAGCATAATTGATTCCCATGATGGTGAACGCGATGTAGGTCACACCACCAACAATAACAATTTCAAGCGCCTTACCGCGAATGTAATTCGCGATTTGCATATCCATTTCAGTCCAGACATTGATTAGGAGATTACGTTTATTAGGCAAAAATGCAGTAATCCAATTCAAAATCTGACTTGAGTCTTTAAGTAAAAAGAACACCAAGATTGGCACTAATACACAATAGATGAGCACACCCATCAAGCCTGCAATACCAGAAAGCGAGAAAGACACTGCAAACTGCCCCATGGATGCAACTTCATCCCCAATGTCCTTCGTCCATTGCCTAACTTGCTCAACGGACACCAGCTCAGGATACTGTTCAGGCAGAAGCAACATCAACTCTTGGCCTTTTGAGGCCATGCGCGGAACTTCCGATATAAACTGGATAAACTGATTCCAGGTTGCCGGCAAAATGATCAAAAGCAACGTAAACATCACCGTCATAAACAATAAGAACATCACCACCGTTGCCGACAAGTGCCCTAGCCCACGCCGCTTGCAGTAATTCATACCGCCTTGCAGCAAATACGCAATAACAACAGCGGTAAGGAAAGGGGCGAGTACCTGCCCTAGTAGCATGATCACCAGCATAATCGCCACTAAGATCAACAAAAGGCTAATAGCCTCTTCATCGGATAAATATCTGTCGATCCAGCGCTGAACAACCTTCAGCATTTCATGCTCCCTTTTCGATCATAAAAATAAAACACCCATCGACTTCATCACTTTGATGCAAGACATGGGAACTAAGTTGAATAAAACGAGGAATATCACGAGCACTACCAGCGTCAGAGGATGTTACCTTAAGCACTTGCCCAACCAGCAACTCACGCAAAGCCAGTTTGGTCTTTAATAAAGGCATAGGACACTGTAACCCTAGCGTATCGAGCTCAACAGCAACCTGCATAGTGTTAGACACCGTTTTGACGTTTTGACATGATGCAAGTATACGCCAGCAATGTAATTCTGTATCCATTGGGAACTGCACTGTCCACGATTAGTCTGAAATGAGCGACACCTAAGGCCACGGAAATCACTTTTGAAATATTTACTCTCCATTCTCCTTTGTACTTGCCTTGCAACCACGGCCCCTTTCACTTTCGCTGCGAATGAACTTCCGGCGTTAGGTGATACCACCTCCGGCTTGATTTCCTTACAGCAAGAACATGAACTAGGGCGCGATTGGTTACGAAACATGCGCTCGCAAGTGTCAACCATAGATGACCCTATTATTTTAGAATGGTTTCACGATCTTGTTTATCAATTAGTTCCTAATTCACAACTACAAAGTACGGACTTAGAGCTGATTGTTATTGATAGCCCTGAATTAAACGCCTTTGCCGTCCCTGGCGGCGTTGTTGGGATTAATTTCGGCTTATTGTTGTATTCGGATGACGAAGATCAACTCTCTTCCGTGCTCGCTCACGAACTTGCCCACCTTAGTCAGCGTCACTTTGCTCGCCAAGTTGAAGCCGCTCAACGTCGCGACCCTGTTGCGCTCGCCACCTTGTTGGCCAGTATTATTTTGATTGCGACAAGTAACACTGACGCAGGCATCGCGGGCATCATGGGTAGCCAAGCTGCGGCTATTCAAAACCAGCTGGCTTACAGCCGAGATTTTGAGCGTGAAGCCGATCGCCTCGGCATGAAAACTCTGGTGGCTTCCGGCCTTGATGCCAACGCCATGACCGGCATGTTCACCAACATGATGGATGCGAGTAAGTATCGAGGGTCATCCTTAGAGTTTTTAATGACTCACCCATTAACCGCAACACGTGTTGCC
>JBLHWG010000374.1:0-4632 GCA_047629055.1 Halioglobus sp. | reverse complement strand
TTTTCTCGTGAATGAACCGATAAAACGTTTCATCTTCATTGATCATGCCCAGCTCACCACGGGCACGTTCTTCTATTGCATCAAGACCACTTTTTAAATCTGCAACCTCGGCAGCCAGAGCGTGATTACGTATTGTCAGTCTTAGCACTTCACTACGACTTTGCGCAGATTGATCGCGCAAACGCGACAATTCCTGAAGGCTACCGTTGCCAAACCACAACCGCCACTGAAGGACTGTGAGTAACACGAGCAGGAGCGCAACAAACACCTTCATGGTGTCTGGTCCATTAGATCCCGCCCCTGCAATGCGGCATATCGGGCCCTGTACAACTCCCGAACTCTATAGAGTTTGGTTGAAAGCACTGGCACCAGGATAAACCGCACGATCACCCAGGTATTCTTCGATTCGCAGCAACTGGTTGTACTTTGCGATTCGATCTGAACGCGACAATGAGCCTGTTTTAATCTGCTTGGAATGCGTAGCGACAGACAGGTCGGCAATAGTGGTATCTTCAGTTTCTCCGGAGCGATGAGAGGTAACTGTCGTGTAGCCGGCCAGATGCGCCATGCGAATGGTTTCCAGCGTCTCGCTTAACGTACCAATCTGATTCACCTTGATCAGCACTGAATTGGCAATACCCTCTTCTATTCCACGCGCCAATATTTTCGGATTAGTCACAAACAAATCATCACCAACCAATTGAATGGTGTCGTTTAAGCGATCGGACATAATCTTCCATCCGGCCCAGTCACTCTCATCCAAACCATCTTCGATAGATATAATCGGATAGCGATTTACCCAGTCGGCCAAGTAATCAACAAAGCCTGCCGCGTCGAATTCCCGACCTTCGGATGCCAAATCGTAAACACCATTCTTATAGAATTCGGACGCAGCCACATCCAGACCAAGATAAACATCCTTGCCCGCTTCATAGCCAGCCTTCTCGATGGCAATTAGAATAGTTTCGATGGCTTCTTCATTGGAGGACAGATTAGGCGCGAATCCACCTTCATCACCTACGCTCGTGTTCAGACCACGATCGTGTAATACACCGCGCAAAGAATGAAAGATCTCAGCGCCACACCGCAGTGCTTCCTTGAATGAGGATGCGCCAACCGGCATGACCATGAATTCCTGTAAATCGACGCTGTTGTCTGCGTGTGAGCCACCGTTGATGATGTTCATCATGGGCACCGGCAGGTTCACTGCATCCTTACCGCCAAGATATTCAAACAGCATAGCGCCTGAATCAGCGGCACCAGCATGAGCCGCTGCAAGCGATACGGCTAACAAGGCATTAGCGCCTAAGTTATCTTTATTCTCAGAGCCATCAAGCTCGAGCATAACTTTATCCAGCCCTGCCTGGTCGGTGACGTCATACCCCATGACGGCGTCTCGAATAACCGAGTTGACGTTATCAACTGCCTTTTGCACACCTTTTCCGCCATAACGGGATTTATCACCGTCGCGAAGCTCCAGTGCTTCTCGAATTCCAGTAGAAGCTCCAGACGGTACTGCAGCTCGGCCCTTGGCTCCTGATGTCAGCGTAATGTCAGCCTCCAAGGTGGGGTTGCCACGCGAGTCCATAATCTCGCGCGCGTGCAACTCAGAGATTCGAGATGTCATGAGTAATCCTTAGTTAAATGAAACAATGGGTGGAGTTTAACTGCTTACTTTGCCTTGTAGATATTGCGTCTCAGCAAAATCTCCTGACTTAACGGCAGCATCCAACCGAATTAGAGTCTCTAGCAGCGGGCGTAGTTGCCCTAACGGCCACGCGTTCGGCCCATCGCTCAAGGCTTTGTCCGGCTCTGGGTGGGTTTCCATAAACAGACCTGAGATACCCGCCGCCACTGCAGATCTTGCTAAAACAGGGATAAATTCGCGTTGACCACCGGAGCTACCACCCTGACTTCCGGGTTGCTGTACGGAGTGGGTAGCATCAAAAACCACCGGACAATTGGTGTTTCGCATAATGGCCAGGCCACGCATGTCCGACATCAATGTGTTGTAACCAAAGGAGACGCCACGCTCACAGACCATGATGTGCTCATTGCCCTCTTCTCGAGCTTTTTCAACTACATGCACCATATCGCCAGGTGCCAGAAACTGGCCTTTCTTAATGTTGACAGGTTTGCCAGCGCGAGCCACTCGCTTGATGAAGTTGGTCTGGCGGCATAGAAATGCTGGCGTCTGCAGAACGTCAACGACGTCAGCGACTTCATCCATGGGTGTGTCTTCATGCACATCGGTGAGCACAGGAACACCGATTTCATCGCGTACCTTAGCCAGAATTCGCAGACCTTCTTCGATACCCGGCCCACGAAAACTGTGGGTCGAGGAACGATTAGCCTTATCGAACGAGGACTTGTAGATAAAATGAATGCCCAGTTCGGATGTCATCTCCTTTAGCGTTTGCGCCGTCTCCATCGCAAGCGCTTCAGATTCTATCGCACAAGGTCCTGCTATCAGGAACACCGGTTGGTCCAAACCTACTTCACGACCGCACAGTTGCATGGCTTTGCCTTAAATTAAAGAGAATGGGACTAAGGTATTTAGACTACTTCGGAGCTATCTGCCTCTTCAGTTTCCGTTGCCAAGCGGTTAGATTGAAATTCAAGGGCCGCTGTAATGAATCCAGTGAACAAAGGATGTCCGTCGCGAGGGTTGGAAGTGTACTCCGGATGGAACTGACAGCCGATGAACCAAGGGTGGTCAGGTAGCTCAATCATTTCGACTAAACCCTCTGGGTCAAAGCTTGTGTCATTGCCATAAGCCGTTGCCGTATTACCGCCAAGACCACCATTGGGTTCGCTGGATCTTGCCGATATAACCAATCCAGCCTCAGTGAGACGGTTGGTGTAGTTGTTGTTGAATTCGAATCGATGGCGGTGCCTCTCTACGATTTCATCAGCACCGTAGACACGTGCTGAAAGTGATCTTGGTTGTATTGCACAGGTTTGACCACCAAGTCGCATCGTTCCACCCAAATCCGAGTCCGGGTTTCTTAGCACTGTCTCGCCGTCCTGGTTCTGCCACTCTGTTATTAAAGCTATGACAGGCTCAGGCGTTGAAAGATCAAACTCGCTGCTGTTGGCGGATTGAATCCCGGCAACATGTCGCGCATGTTCAATAACGGCGACTTGCATTCCTAAGCAAATACCTAAATACGGAATATTGTTTTCACGAGCATAACGTGCCGCGATTATCTTGCCCTCGACACCTCGATTACCAAAGCCACCAGGGACTAAGATAGCATCAATTTCGCCCAAGGCACGTAAATCACCACGTTCTAGCTTTTCTGCATCCAGGTAGCGGATTTTTACACGACTATCTGTCTGAATGCCCGCATGCGTCAGCGCTTCGTTAAGCGACTTGTAAGATTCAGTCAGCTCGGTGTACTTACCCACCATGCCGATAGTCACGGCTTTTTCAGGATGCCGAATTCTGTCGACAACACGCTGCCACGCCGTCAAATCAGCCGGCGGCAAGTCAAGCTTGAATTGTTCACAAACCAACTGATCAAGCTCCTGAGCATGAAGCATGCGTGGAATGTCGTAAATTGTGTCCGCATCGGTTGCAGCGATGACGGCACGCCCCTGCACGTTAGTAAACAGTGCAATTTTGCGACGTTCCGTTTCAGGCAATTGTCTATCAGAACGGCACAACAATATGTCCGGCTGTATACCAATTGAACGTAGCTCTTTAACAGAATGTTGGGTTGGCTTGGTTTTGATCTCACCCGCCGATGCGATATACGGCACCAGAGTGAGATGCATGAACAAGGTTCGCTCTTTGCCAAGTTCAACAGCCATTTGCCGAATAGCTTCCAAAAATGGCAATGACTCTATATCACCGACAGTACCGCCGATCTCTACCATGGCGATGTCAGCATCACCGGCACCAATCATCACTCGTCGTTTGATTTCATCAGTGATGTGCGGAATAACCTGAACAGTTGCGCCTAGGTAGTCACCCCGGCGCTCATTAGCGATGACTGTTTCGTAGACGCGACCGGTTGTGAAATTATTGCTCTGGCTGGTCTGGATACGCACGAAGCGCTCGTAGTGGCCAAGATCAAGGTCGGTTTCCGCACCATCATGCGTAACGAAGACCTCACCGTGCTGGTAAGGGCTCATGGTGCCTGGGTCAACGTTGATGTAGGGGTCCAGCTTGAGCATGGTGACAGTTAAGCCCCTTGCTTCGAGCAGTGCCGCCAAAGAGGCCGCTGAAATTCCTTTTCCCAATGACGAAACGACGCCACCGGTCACGAATATAAAACGCGTCATAGACTGAGTCTGTTGATGCCGAGTGTAATAACAAGACGAGATCATCTTGCATACAAACACGACTGAAAGCGTGACGCGGAACGTTCCGTGGAAGATCCCGCTAAGACATGAAAATTTTCATATCGAACGGGGGTTGAGATTAACAGAACAGGCAAAGCCTAACAATTGGAAAAGCCGATTTATCATGCTCATATTTCGGGTTATCACCCATACCGTGACTCAAGACCGAGTCCGATCGATAAGGTTCCCTATAGAACCATCATCTGCGACATCACCTACTGTATGAGCGTCAGCATTCTGAAAATCCACAGAAATTGCTATTCCCAAAACAGCAGCCAGTCG
>JBLHWG010000373.1:0-4637 GCA_047629055.1 Halioglobus sp. | reverse complement strand
ATTCCTACGCGGTGCGTCCAGCTGGGCTGTGGATTTAGCGGTTCCTCACTCAGTTAATCGCTTAACTAATGAGGGTGTTCAATTACACATTCAAAGCGATTTAGTCGGTACTGAGCTGCTGCTCCCAAAACCCTTGTACAAGAGTTCCGCCGAGGCACGTGATTTTCAATTAGACACCGCGTTCAAACCTGGCGAAACGGCGCAGAGGTGGGACATTCGACTCGATGGAAAACTGCATGCAGGTGCTATAACAAATTCACAAGGTCTGCAATCTCTAGTGGCTAATTTGGGGGCAGGCAAGCTATGGGAGTCTTCCATGGTAAATCCTGCACCCGGGCTGCGACTGCAGGGAAAGGTTGAGCGACTGGCGGCAGATGATTGGGTCGACACTATTGCACAGTTTATTGATTCACTCGAAGATGGCGATCCGGCTGCGCCCAATCCCATCATTCCTATATCTGCCCAATTAGGTATTGAATCACTGGAGCTAGGTAGTCACTCACTGGGGCAGGCGACACTGAGCATGGTGTCAGACAATGCGTATTTAACAACGACAGTTAAGAACGCTTCCTTGGATGGGCAAGTTGCCTATCCAAGGAACCACTGGTCCAAAAAGCTGCCGTTGAATGCTCATATTGAGCATCTCGACATGGCAGTTATTGATGCGCTGAATAGCAAGGATGCTGCGGTTAACGGGCGGGAAAGTGCACCGCTAGACCCGCGTATTCTTCCACCTATCGATGCGAAAATAGTGCGCTTCACTCACAAGGCTCAGACAATCAAGAATCTGGTTTTACGTGCACAGCCGGACATTAGTGGTTTGCAAGTGACAACACTTGGATTCGCCTATGAAAACATGCAATTGGTCGGGCAGGGATATTGGCGTCTCAAAGATCCACAAGGGGTGAATCCAAGCTTTAAGGATCAGCATCAAACGCAGCTGGAGATGGTGTTGCAAAGTGATGACTTCGGCAAAGGTTTTGCGCACATCGGTTTGAACGATGTGATCTCACAAGGGCAGGGTGCTGCGCAGCTTCAACTATCGTGGCCTGGGCCTGCTTATCTACCTTCCCTCGCTGAATTGGATGGTCGTATCAAAATAAATGTTGAACAGGGAAGTATCATTCCATTGGATCCCGGTGCTGGTCGAATAGTGGGCTTGTTTGCTCTACAAGCCTTACCTCGACGGCTAAATCTGGATTTCACTGACATATCCAATGACGGCTTGGCGTTCAATCGGATCACGGGTGATGCGTTAATCGACAAGGGTGTGGTGGACGTCAATCTGGTACAGCTTACGGGGCCGATAGGGGTTGTTGATGTCGTGGGGAAATCCGATTTGAATACTCGTCAGTTTGATCAAAGCATAACCGTGCTGCCACGAGTCAGTGCTGCATTGCCAATTATTGGAGTGATTACTGGAGGAGCAACTGCTGGCGTAGGTGCTTTGATTGCCACTGGAGTTCTCAAGGCGCTTGGTATAGACCTTGATCGCATTGGATTACGTGAGTATGACCTGACAGGTACATGGGACGAGCCGGTTTTTCAAACAAGAAAAATATCGAGTCGAAGAGATCGCTAATATGGCAACTGAAGGCTATTGTTTTACGCAGATTCAGCGTCTCTTTTTGTTAAAAGCGAGAGTGATTGCAGCGTCCCTGTTGTTGGCTATTCCGGTCAGTGGAAATTCAAGCGAGACCAAAGTGTATGAAGAATACGGCCTTGTTTTAGTGTCGTTGAATTCCGAGGATGCCTATCTGCCAGAGATCATCACCTTCGTGAATGATCTGTTACGGTTAGCCGAACCTGTAACGGTTTTAACAGAAGTTGAAGATGGGCCGTTGTTTGATCCTGAGCATATGGAAATACTAATGCCAGGGAGTTTTGCTGACACCATTGCTGAGTACTTTGGGACTGATGATGCACCTATTGGCGACGTATATTTTCATACCCTGGTACACGAAGTAGGTCATGTTCTTTTTGCCCAGTACGATTTACCTTTGTTGGCAAGAGAAGAAGATGCCGCCGATGCCTTGGCAAGCGTTTTGTTGTTGGAATACGCTGAGAATGGTGCTGATGTGGTTTTGAATGCAGCAGAGATGTTTGGACTGGAAAGCGAGGGTAGAGAAGGGTTCGACGAGTCTGATTTTTGGAGCGAACACAGCCTCGATATCCAACGCTACTACGCGACTATCTGTCACGTCTACGGCAGTGATCCTGATGCGCATGTTGAGCTGATCAATTCGGAATATGGATTGTCGAAACAACGTGCACAAATTTGCGAACTCGAATACGAGCGAATTCGACGAAGTTGGCTGGATGTATTGAAGCCCTACCTAAAGCGTTAGTCGAGAAACTCAGTAAGGAACGCTTGCGTTGTTCCTGTCAGTGTTGCATAGTGCGCAGGCTTTGCGGATACGAACCATTCTAATGGTGAGTGTCCACGTAGTGTAGGGGAGAGATCAGCGCTGGGCTTTGGCCTGCTACTGACGCCGAAGGAGCAACACCCGGGAAACTCTCAGGCAAACGGACCCTAGACTCGAAAAGCATCTGGAGAGAGATATGTTGTTCACAACCTATCCACCGAAGGGGTAAGTGACCCGACTTGATCATCTATGGTCAAGCTTAGGAACACTAAAACTCTCAGGTTCCGAGACAGATGGGATGAGCGGGTTGCTGAAAATTGTAAATACACCTTTGGTAGCCGACATCGACTTTCGTTTGTCTGGATCTAACTATGAAACACATTGCTGTTATTGGGGCTGGTATCACCGGTGTAACCACTTGCTACTCCTTGTTAAATCGCGGCTATCGCGTCACGGTTTTTGATAAAAATCGGTATGCAGCGATGCAAACATCATTCGCCAATGGTGGGCAACTCTCAGCGTCTAACGCGGAAGTCTGGACACAAGCATCAACCATTTTAAAAGGCATCAAGTGGATGTTTAACAGGAATGCCCCGTTGCTGGTCAATCCTAAGCCGGATTGGCACAAGTATTCCTGGATGGCTGAATTCATCAGCAACATTCCAAATTACGAAAATAATACTGTGGAATCTGCGCGATTAGCGATCGCAGCTCGTGAGCATTTGTTTTCCTGGGCAGCTCAGGAAAATATAGATTTTGACCATGAAACTCGCGGTATTTTACACATGTACCAAGACAAGCAGGGCTTTGATCATGCGACTCGCGTAAATACCATGCTCGCTAAAGGTGGCCTTGAGCGAACGGCTGTGTCTGTTGAAGAAATGAAGACCATAGAGCCTGCTTTAAGTGGCGAGCTATACGGCGGCTACTACACGCCAAGCGATTCCACGGGTGATATTCATAAATATACCCGCGGATTAGCAGCGGCATGTTTGCGCCTTGGCGCGCGTTTTATCCACGATGTTGCGGTTGACAAGCTGAGTCACGATGGCAAGAAAGTCGATGTTGAATTTAGCCAGGCGGGTAGTGTCAACTCCGATCTAGAAAAATTTGACGGGGTTGTAGTTTGTGCAGGTATCGAGAGTCGTAAGCTCGGTGCGCAGTTGGGTGATCGTGTGAATATCTATCCAGTCAAAGGTTACTCCATCACCGTTGCACTGCCAGACGAAGAGAGTCAGTCAGCTGCACCCTGGGTCAGCTTGCTGGATGATGATGCGAAAGTTGTCACTAGTC
This sequence comes from Halioglobus sp., assembly GCA_047629055.1. Lineage (GTDB taxonomy): Bacteria > Pseudomonadota > Gammaproteobacteria > Granulosicoccales > Granulosicoccaceae > Granulosicoccus. The sequence goes on along the minus strand of JBLHWG010000373.1, from coordinate 978 downwards.
GTCTGGGTCACGATCGCTTTCGTATCGCAGGTACTGCGGAATTCAATGGTATTAACTACGACATCAGAGATGACCGTATCAAGCCCTTGGTTCAATGGTGTAGGCGCTACTTTCCAAACGTCGATACTGAGCACGTCGTACCGTGGGCTGGTTTGCGGCCGATGATGCCGAACATGATGCCCAAAGTGGGAGCTGGGAAATTGCCTGGTGTCTACTACAACACCGGTCATGGGCATCTGGGTTGGACACTATCAGCAGCTACAGCCGAAATGGTCGGTGATGTTGTTGAGCAAAGTCTACCGGCTGAACCTGGGTCCGCTCAGAAAGCCTCCTAGGGAGCAGCCCGTATTGGAATGGACCATAGTGGTGCGCCTCGATTTTCTGATGTGACAAACACCGATCTTCCTGGCGAAATCGCTAGAGCTTCCGCTTGTTCCAGATTGTGAGTGTGAATTCGTATGCCCCGGCTTTGAAAGGCTGCAGACCATGATTCATCACTACTACGTTCAATTTTGTGTACTTCTCTGTAAGTTAGCAGATAGGCTGCGTGTCCGGAGGCTGTCATGTCCATAGCTGTGATGTGCCCTAGATCGATACCGGCGAATGAGGCTGCAAGCATTGATTCCAGATTGGTCTGAGGTACTGGAAGTTCAGTAATAAAAGCAGCTGTTAGCGCGTTTAAAGGCTGTGTCAATGGGATCTGTAGTGCGTACAAGCGGCTGGCTGTCACGCCGCTTGGGCTAACGGGTTCCTTGCTTATAAGGTAGATCGTCATTTCGTGTACGGCAAAGGCCTCGACGTTTCTAGGGCCGTCTTCGTAAACGAAATCTATAGTCATATAAGGTGTTAAGAACTCATCAGGCCCTTGGTTCGGGAGAGGTTCGGCAATTAGATAAAATGTGCTGTTTCGGTGAATTCTAAGATTGTCTCCAGTATCACCAATCAAGATATAGCTTTGATTGTCTATCTCAACGCTAT
>JBLHWG010000372.1:0-4645 GCA_047629055.1 Halioglobus sp. | reverse complement strand
GTTTGCTTAATCTGACGGATAAGGCTGCCCAGTCCAGAGGTGATCAGTACATTTCCTCCGAGCTGTTTGTTGTCGCAGCTCTTGAGGAGAAGAAGAACTCTCTTGCTGATCTTATGCTGAGCCACGGTGCGAATCTGAAGGCCATTAATAAAACCATTGAAGAAGTGCACGGTGGACCTGTTAATGATCCGAATGCCGAAGAAAATCGCAAGGCTCTTGAAAAATACACTATCGATTTAACTGAGCGTGCTGAACAAGGCAAGATTGACCCTGTTATCGGGCGTGACGATGAAATTCGACGGGCGATACAGGTATTACAGCGTCGAACCAAAAATAATCCCGTCTTTATCGGCGAACCCGGTGTCGGTAAAACTGCACTCGTTGAAGGTCTTGCGCAACGGATTGTGGATGGTGAGGTGCCCGAGGGCATGAAGAATAAGCGGGTGCTTTCTCTGGATATGGGAGCACTGATTGCAGGTGCTAAATTTCGAGGAGAGTTTGAAGAACGCCTCAAGTCCGTACTGAGCGATCTGTCCAAGCAAGAGGGGCAAGTGATTCTATTCATCGATGAAATTCATACCATGGTGGGAGCGGGTAAAGCTGACGGTGCCATGGATGCTGGCAATATGCTTAAACCGGCGTTGGCCCGTGGCGAGCTTCATTGCATTGGTGCTACGACCCTTGATGAGTATCGTCAGTACGTGGAAAAAGATGCGGCACTTGAAAGGCGCTTTCAGAAAATCATTGTCGATGAGCCTAGTGTTGAAGATACGATCGCAATTTTGCGTGGACTAAAAGAACGCTATGAAGTCCACCATGGCGTTGAAATCACCGATCCTGCTATCGTAGCTGCAGCCACTTTGTCTCATCGCTACATCAGCGATCGGCAGTTGCCGGACAAAGCGATCGATTTGATAGATGAAGCTGCATCCCATATTCGGATGGAAATTGATTCGAAGCCGGAGAAACTTGATCGACTTGAGCGTCGAGTCATTCAGTTGAAAATTGAGCGTGTTGCCTTGATCAAGGAAACCGATGATGCATCTATTCAGCGCCTGTCTACATTGGATGGCGATATTGCAGAATTTGAAAAAGAATACGCTGATCTGGAGGAAATCTGGAATGCGGAAAAAGCGATTGTGCAGAATGCTGCTGGCATTAAGGAAGAACTAGAGCGTGTGCGCCTGGATCTTGAGTCGGCACGCCGGGCGGGTGATCTTGCACGCATGTCAGAGTTGCAGTATGGGAAAATTCCGGCATTGGAAAAATCTTTAGCCGAAGCCATAGAGTCAACAGGTGACCAGGAAATGACGTTGCTGCGAACCAACGTCACGGCAGATGAAATAGCGGAAGTCGTAGCCAAATGGACGGGAATCCCCGTCAACAAAATGATGGAAGGTGAGAAAGATAAACTGCTGCGCATGGAGCAGGAAATATCCAAACGTGTTGTCGGCCAATATGAGGCCGTAGAAGCGGTGTCTGATGCAATCCGACGTTCGCGTGCTGGTTTGTCCGATCCTAACCGGCCGATTGGTTCTTTCCTGTTTCTTGGGCCAACTGGTGTAGGTAAAACGGAGCTGACGAAGGCGTTGGCAGAATTTATGTTTGATGCCGATGATGCTTTGGTGCGCATCGATATGTCTGAGTTTATGGAAAAACACTCTGTGGCAAGGCTGATTGGAGCACCTCCAGGCTATGTCGGTTATGAGGAGGGTGGTTATCTAACAGAGGCTGTTCGCAGGAAACCGTATTCTGTGATCCTTCTCGATGAAGTGGAAAAGGCACACGCTGATGTCTTTAATGTTCTTCTGCAGGTGCTTGACGATGGTCGGCTTACCGATGGGCAAGGGCGTACGGTGGACTTCAGAAACACGGTTATTGTCATGACATCGAACCTGGGAAGTCATGTAATTCAGGAGCTCTCAGGGTCAGATAACTACGAACTGATGAAAAAATCTGTAATGGAAATTGTCGAACAGCACTTTCGCCCAGAGTTTATCAACCGTGTGGATGAGTTGGTAGTCTTCAAGCCACTATCCAGAGACAACATTCTTATGATCGCAGGTATTCAAATTGACCATCTGGCAAAACGTCTGGCAGATAGGCAGCTGGAGCTAGTCATTACCGATGCTGCACTCGATCAACTTGGCGCGGCAGGCTTTGATCCTGTCTATGGTGCCCGTCCGTTGAAGCGTGAGATTCAGCAGCAGATTGAAAATCCGCTTGCACAGCTGATTTTGGGCGGAAAGTTCAATAACGGCGATACCGTTTTTGTGGATGTTTCAGATGGCAAATTTATCTTTGGCAACGAAGAAGCAGGCGCGGACGCAGTCCCGGACCTAGCCGTCGTTCATTGATAAAGGCTAACAAAGGGCGCGAGAATTAAAAGAGCAGGGGGAGGGCCAAAGAAGACGGCCCTGCCTTATACATTGGCGACTTGAACGACGATGCCGGTGACGTTGTCCGTTCCACCTCTGCGTAGTGCTAACGCGACTGATTTATCCAACGCTTGACGCGGTGCCGGTGCCGCAAGATTGGCTTCAACTTCAGCAGGCTTGACGTCCTTGAATAGGCCGTCACTGCACAGTAAAAAACGATCCCCATTTTGAAGATCAACTTGGCGCACCTGAATATCTATTTGATCTGCAACGCCTACTGCACGGGTAATGACGTTGGACGACGGGTGGTTTTCTGCCTCGTCTGCCGTTAGCTCACCGAGGCGATGGAGTTCTTGAACCAAGCTGTGATCATCGGTAAGTTGTGAGAATTCCCCTTGACGGTTTCTGTAGATTCGACTGTCGCCTGCCCACAGAACATAGGCACTTTCGTCGTGCAGGTACAGCGCAGCAACGGTGCTTCCCATGACTTGGCCATTGGAGGCTTTTCGACAGGCCTCATTTGCAGCTGACAGCCGGTTTAGCAGGTCGTTCAAGTTTTCTTCAGCATTGCCCGATGCAACGAATTTGTACAGGCTTTCGATGACGAGCTGACTTGCACGATCACCGCGACTATGGCCTCCCATGCCATCGGCGACAACCCATAGCGATTGTTCGCGAGCATCCAGAAAGGAGTCTTCGTTAACTTTGCGCACGTGTCCGAGTTCAGTCGCGGCGCAGGAGAACCAGCGCGTCGTATCAGTAGTATGAACAGTGCTGGAAGGTTCTGCAGATTCCGTCGCAGAAGAGGTCGTAGATGAGGTCGTAGATGCTTGCATTAGCCTTACATAGATTATCCAGCTGCATAGTATAGCCGTGCTTGGGACCATTAATGTTGCGTTCCAGTACGGTAATGGTCTGGCTTTTTTACTGAATGGCTCTGCTACACTGCGAACTCCCAACTTACACCTAGAAGTAGCATCATGAAGGTACGTACCCGATTCGCTCCAAGCCCGACAGGCTATTTGCATATCGGTGGTGCCAGAACGGCACTCTTTTGCTATCTGTTTGCCCGAAAACACGGTGGTGAGTTTATCCTGCGTGTTGAAGACACGGACCAGGCGCGTTCTACCGACGAATCCGTCCAGGCCATTTTGCAAGGCATGGAATGGTTGGGTCTAGAGTACGATGCAGGCCCGTTTTTCCAAACCCAGCGGTTTGATCGTTACCGAGAGGTGGTCCAGCAGTTAATGGATAGTGGGCATGCCTACCATTGCTACAGCACCCCTGATGAGTTAGATGTTATGCGCGAAGAGGCGACGGCGCGCAAGGAAAAGCCGCGTTACAACGGTCACTGGCGAGATAGAACAGATGTGCCACCAGAAGGTGTAAAGCCGGTTGTGCGGTTCAAGAACCCCTTAAGTGGCAAAGTAACCATCGATGATGCGGTAAAAGGCCCGATCGTGATTGATAACGCCGAATTGGATGACCTTGTAATCATGCGTTCTGATGGCACGCCAACTTATAACCTGACCGTGGTTGTGGATGACATGGACATGGAAATTACTCATGTCATTCGCGGTGATGATCACATCAACAACACGCCACGACAAATCAATATACTCGAAGCACTGGGTGCTGAAAGGCCAGTTTACGCCCACTTGCCCATGATCCTGGGCGGGGACGGCAAGCGCATGTCTAAGCGTCATGGTGCTGTTAGCATTATGCAATACCAGGCGGATGGCTACTTACCTGAAGCGTTGTTGAACTATCTAGTGCGTCTGGGCTGGTCACATCAGGATCAGGAATTGTTCACAGCTGATGAAATGCGCGATTTGTTTACGCTTGAAGCCGTGAATCGTTCAGGCTCTGTTTTCGATGTTAAAAAGCTGGAGTGGGTGAGTCAACAATACTTGCAAAGCGCGGATGCAACGTATTTGGCGAAAGCGTTGTTGCCTTATTTGACTGATATAAATATATCAGTGGATGGCGGTGCACCATTGCCATCGGTCGCCAATTTGCTGCGCGACCGGGCAAAAAATCTGGTTGAAATGGCAGAGGCTTCGCGATATTTCTATCAGGCTCCGACAAGTTACGACGAAAAAGCTCGTGCAAAGCAGTTCAAGCAGGCAACAGCCAATGTGTTGCAAAGTGCCGCAAGTGGGCTCGAGCAGGGTAATGAATGGAGTGCAGAGAGCATTCAAGCAGTGCTGGATAGCTGTGTGGAAACTCTCGGAATAGGCTTTGGCAAATTAGGACAGCCTTTGCGT
>JBLHWG010000371.1:0-4658 GCA_047629055.1 Halioglobus sp. | reverse complement strand
AACTTCCGACGCTTGCGATTCTTATTTCCGGCAGGGGCTCCAACATGCTTGCACTGGCCAAGGCCTGCTTCGATGGCAGATTGGATGCCCGCATAGGCCTGGTGATTAGTAATCGTCCAGACGCCGTGGGTATTGAATCTGCTGCTAAGCTTGGCCTTAGCACCATCATTATTGACCACACCACATTTCCAAGTCGCGCAGCCTTCGACCAAGCCCTTCAAGATGAGTTATCAGCATTACAACCCCAGTGGATTGTGCTTGCCGGCTTCATGCGCATCCTTACGCCTGAATTCGTCAATCAGTGGTCAGGCCAAATCCTCAATATTCATCCCTCCTTGCTGCCTCGCCACCCGGGCCTCGATACGCACCGCAGGGCCATTGAAGCTGGCGATACGGAAGCTGGCGCTAGCGTGCACGTTGTAACACCCGAGCTGGACGCTGGACCCGTTATCACTCAAGTGAGGGTGCCAATCTTGCGTGAAGATACGTCAGATAGCCTTGGCAAACGAGTCCTGGATCAGGAACACGAGCTATATATAAATGCATTGCAGATTTGCTTGAATTCAAAAATAACGCCCGCTCAGGCATGAAGTTCACGCATAGTAACCAGCTGTTTGAGCCAGAATTTCTGTAGCAATGTTACATTGGTCGGCACGTTGAACCACGATTCAACTATTCTAAATAGTACACAAACAGGAATCGCCTCATGACGAGCTCGTTTACGCAATCAGTCGATTGTCGCAACGTGAAGCGCATAAAATTATTTGCAACTCAATGTGCAGGATTGGCGTTGTTGCTAATTTGCATCGGCAATTCTGGTGTTTTCGCTCAATCCATTCAACCGGGAGATCTATCTCCCTTCGAAGTGGAATTTGAAGTTGGAAATAATATGATAACCGCTGGTACTGCTTCGCTATTGCTGGAAAAAAAGGACGAACTTTGGCACTACAGCCTAACGACAAAACCCAGAGGTGTGTTCAAACTCGCGGGCAAAGGGAATATTTCTGAAGTTAGCACCTTTAAAGTGGTCACGAACGACGATTTAACAGAGTTGCAACCGCAAACTTACCGGTTCAGGCAAGACAAGGAAAAGCGCCGGGCGGTAGATGTAACGTTCGACTGGGACAACAAAACTCTCGAACACACGTATCGCGGAAATAATATGACAGAGGCGTTTACAGATCCGATATTGGATCGCCTGACGGTCACATTGCTGATCATGAACGCACTGCGCCACGACTTTCAAAATGCAGAATTACCCATTTTTGATACAGACAAAATCAAAGCGGTCGAGTTTGTTTACACAGGCCCTGAAACACTAAAAACTCGACTGGGCGATATTGAGACGGTGCGTGTAATAAATCGCAACGCAACCGGTGGCAGTCGCGAGACAACAACTTGGTTTGCCCCGTCGCTGGATTACCTTCCTGTGAAAATAGAACATCGCAAGCGAGGAGACCTGGTGGCCCGATTGAGTCTTATCCGCATGAAAAATACCGACAACGGTATTCAATTCGAAATACCGCCACCAGCTGAATCCGACGATCTAGTCGATTCATCAAAGGCTAAGTAAGCGGTCGCCGATTCTGGGGAAAGCAACCTAGAGAAAATATAGTGCAGGGTTTGCTTTTATATTTTCTACTTGAACTGCTTTTCAAAGACGGCGCGTAGCCGGTAGTCGGGCTCGCCTTCGGCGTTCAGTGTTTCAAACTGAATCGGCACCTGCATTTGCGCAGAAAAAGTGAATCCAGGCTGCTGCCACAAGAGACTTGGATTCAAATACCAGTCGCCACGGCCATCATTTTCCCGAAGTACGTCACTCCCATCCATATCGAAATTGCCCTGCACGGACAATAGCCACAATGGCGAATGACTGTTCAACCCAGTAAAACCAAGCCTACGTCCAGTGGTTACGTCCAGCGAAAGTACATCTGGCTGTTTACCGCCATAAAAACCGTTAGCAAATTTCTCTAGGTTGACATCGATACCGCCGTACCAGAGTCGACCCAGTCGACCGTATGACAGACCTAACATGCTCGAACTGACGTAGGCAGAACCACCGACATCCTCTTCTTCTTGCTCAATTTTCAGGCCCGCAGAATATTCCAAGCCGTTCTTTAGAACAGAAACCGCCGGATTGATCCCCGGAAAACCGAGAGAATGATTGCTAACTTCTAATTCAGCATCACTGAACAGCCCAAGGCCGTAAGAACCTGCACTTGAAAAATCAGGCCGTTTAGGTTTGAGCTTGAAAGAATATTCGGTTTGCCGAGTAAGCGCTGTGGGCTGCCTTTCAATGCTGCTTGATGTATCGTCAGCACCTAAGCTCAGGGTGCTTGCTTTTGATCGAGTAAACTGGATGGAGTCTAGTTCTGTCGAATTAAACCCAAACGGACTGCTCTGTTGGCTAGAATTTGATGCCCACGAACACATACTCGTTGCCAAGAAAGGCGTTATGATCAGCAGCTTGGGTACAGAAGTTGACATCGTGTACGCTTACCCTTGCGGGCAATTCTCCTATATATCTGGTTGCCAATATTAGACCGTGAATGTCGCCAAAAAACAACAGGTTCAGTGTAGCTATTGTAGACATTTGTCACACTGGGTAAAAATAACTCTTTTGACGTAAATCCGCTTAATTATATGATAGACGACATTCCAAAAAGTTCAAATGATAAATCTGCTCAGGATATCGCTCAAGAAGCCCTTCAGGATGCTGCCGAGGTCCCAGTCAAGACCCCTGGACGCCATTCAAACCAGAATGCCAACGACCCTGAGGAATTCGACGAAGTAAGTAGAAGCCAGAAAAAACGGGAAGCTGATGCGGTCAGAGATCTAGGCGCTAGATTGGCTGACCTGCGCGGCAGTGAACTGGCTAATATCCCCCTACCTGAAGATATTGTCGATGCAATCAAAGAGTTAAATAGAATAAAAGCCCATGGCGCTCGGAAACGCCAACTGGGCTTTCTGGCGAAAAAAATGCGCCACATCGATATAGCTCCCATTGATGCAGCATTAGAAGCTCTTCGCCAGGCTGCCCGCGCCAATACTAAAAGTCTGCACATGATCGAAAACTGGCGGGACAGGATGCTCGGAGATGTAGCCGGTGAAACCGAGAAACAGGCGCTGACTGTTTTTCTGGATCAATACCTTGATGCCGATCGGCAGCAATTTCGCCACTTGCAACGCCAGGCTCTGGCTGAGCGCAAGATCGATAAGCCACCAGCGGCGGCCAGACAGCTTTTCAAAGCCATTAGGGACGTTGTGCTAAACCCTGAAAAAGATATCTAAAATACGACACAAGACCAGCTGACGAATGATTCCCACAGGCGGCGAAAACGCCTGCTGGGAACAAGTTCCCATACACCAGGGCAGAACAGGGACCCAACCTCCAATCCAGACCGGACCAACTTCATCGAGATGTGGTAGATAAACCACTAAGCCCAACCCTAGTTTGCGAAAGTTTTTTGCCTATAGAGACGGCACATTTAAGCCTAAAATTGCATGATTTCGATAAAACGGCATTATCGAAAGTGAAAATATTTAATTTGAAGTGCTTGAAATGTTGCATTCAAGTAAGCGGCTATGTAATTCTGCAATGACGGTACCCAATTTCAGCAACAAAGATAACTTCCTTCTGAGGTGGTCTATGCGATGTAACAGCTCTGAAATATAGGTGTCGCAAGATGGCAACCAGAGCACAAAAATCAACCCCTTAGCCCATAGCTGCCTTGTTAAATGTGCTTGACTCGGCTCTTACCCGGAAGGTGAAAATGAATATTGATAATAAAATCAATCTAACTCAAGACGAGCTCAACGACCTGTCTTTTGATGATTATGATGAAGCAATAAATCCAAAGTCAGACGATAACGATTTCGACGCTATCGTTGAACAGGCAATATCAAGGCGAGGCTTCATGAAAGGCGTACTGGCCTTTGGAGGCGCTGCCACACTGGGTGTCACCACTACCGCATTAACATCAATATCGGCAGAAGCTTCCAACAACCGTTTCGGATTCACGGCCGTTGCGGCTAGCACAGAAGATACGATCATCGTACCAGAAGGCTACAACTGGCATGTGGCAACGAGCTGGGGCGACCCCATGTTTTCTGATGTCCCAGAATTTGACCATCTTACGCGTGGTACCGCTGCAAGCCAAGCTCGCGCTTTCGGCGATAACAACGATGGCATGTCAATGTTTTCTGACAAAGATGGCCGACAAATTCTAGTCGTCAACAACGAGTACACCAATAGGTCTGTCATGTGGGGCAATAATCCCGATGGAAAATACGCCTCCGACGACGATATCAACAAGGGCAAAAACGCCCATGGATTGACCGCTGTTGAATTGAAGCTGGTCGATGGCAATTGGGAAATCGTTAAGGATTCTTCTTATAACCGCCGCTTTACTCCTGACGAGCCAATGGACATCACAGGTCCAGCGCGTGCTCATGACATGATGAAAACCAATGCCGACCCAGACGGCGTGACGGCACTCGGCACCTTTAATAATTGTGGAAACGGCCGGACACCTTGGGGCACTTATCTCGCGTGTGAAGAGAATTTTAACGGCTATTTCGGTACTACTGATGCGGACTCCTACGAGCAGGATGCAGGGAAAAAACGCTACGGTGTTAGTGGAAAGGATCGCGGTTAT
>JBLHWG010000370.1:0-4664 GCA_047629055.1 Halioglobus sp. | reverse complement strand
AGAAAATCTTATAACTGCTAGCAATAGGAAAAGCAGAGGTACCCATAGTATTAAAGATTGTAAAACTATGCGCGCTCTAACGAACCTGCTTCAGCCAAGAATAAGATCACGCAAACCTTTGGCCGATAAAATTTCGATCCAGTAGCCATCTGGATCTTTGATAAAAGCCAGCCCCTTCATGTTGCCATCGTCTGGTCGCTTCACGTACTCAACACCGAGCGAATCAAACCGTTCGCAGGCTTGATAAACATCGGGGACTGAAATGCCGATGTGACCAAAACCTTGGGGTTCGCCGTTGCCATCGTGGTAACTGAATTCGGCATCTGATTCCGTACCATGGTTATGGGTAAGTTCGAGTAACGCTGGTTGCTGGAAAATCCATTCTGCTCTTTCTTCTTTCTTTTCTGGAATCTCGGATGCGGGATAGCCAAGAAAGTACAGGCTGAATGCCATATTTGGAAAATCGAATCGGTCGAGCAACGTCATGCCGAGGACTTCTTCATAGAATGGTATGGACTTTTCGGGGTCCTTGATCCGCAACATTGTTTGATTCATAACGAAATCGTTTGTTGCCGTCATTGTGCGGCACTCGCGGCTTGCTTCATACGCGTCAGTTCTTCCCAGCCGAGATAGTGTGTCAAACCATCATCGTTGTAGAACATCACAGGGCCATCGCAGATGAACAGGTATTCAGTATCCTCCAGCGCTATGGTGGCATCGTGCAACACGCCATTGGGTTCATAGTCATAGTCACCCGCGTTCAAGATACCGTCGCGAACCTGCAACTGGCCTTTGAGAATAAATGTATGGGCGTCAGAGAGGTGCTTGTGTTTTTGCGCCACGTACCCTTTCTTCCAACGGAAAAGGGCAGACCAACGGCCAGTTTCCGGTCCGGTCCACAGTACCTTTATCCAGGCTTTACCCGGCTCTGTTTCGATCCACGGTTCATCTGATCGAACGATAATGTCAGCCAGTTGATCGTTTAGTGGCGTGATGTCCTGCATTGCCATTGTCTTCTCTCCTAGTTAGATCGATTGCTAGTGGTGTGTCTCGTCTCTGTATTGATATCCGTTACTGCCGGTCTACTAGTCTGCCACTTTCATCACGGATTTCTGGTCCAATGACTTGAGCACGACTATCACCGAATGGAGCATCTCTATCTTGAAGTGCCGCTCTGAGCCCTTCGGTCGATATTTGTTTGAATACGTCTCTCGCAGCCTTGGTCGTGTGAGCGCGAGCGTCGTTCTCAGCGGCCAGGCGCTGCAGCGTACCTGACCCCATCAACTCCATACCGAGGTTAATGATGCGCTTGTTTGCTGATAACATTTCTGGATCAATCCAGCTCAGGCGGTCAGCTAGCCCTTCAACTTCCTGCTCTAGATTTTCTTCGGGTACGGACTTGAGCACGAGCCCAATGTGAGCGGCGTCTTTGCCGGTGAGCGTGTCGCCAGTCAGTAGCAGCCTTTTTGTCCACTGCGGTCCGATATGGTAGAGCCACATCTGGTTTGGGGCAGCACCCATATTGCGTAACGCGGAGTAGCCAATGCTGGCGTTGTCGGCGCAGATCAGCATGTCACAGTAGAGCGCCAGGTCAGTGCCGCCTGCGTAACAGTGACCGTGAATCTGGGCGATGGTGGGTTTGTGCATTTCAGTTAGGGTTCGAAGGCATCTCTGGAAGCGTTCTATGCCCCAGGCGTCATCATCCATGCTCGTTCTTTTGCGCCTTTCAACGTCATCATCTTTCCGAGCACGAGTGGGTGTCAGATCGTATCCTGCGCAGAAAGATCTACCAGCTCCTTTTAGAATGACGCAATGGACTGAGGTGTCATCATCTGCCTCCCAGAGTGCATCTCGCAATTCTTCAACCAGTTCAATCGACAAGGCATTGCGCTTTTCAGGGCGGTTCAAGGTGATGCGTGCCCGACCGTTTTCGACTTGATAGTCAATGTACTCAAATGATGCTGACATGTGTTTCCCTCAGGAGGCATGTTGTTTGTTGCAGAAACGTTTTTTGCAAAAACGTTGATTGCAAAAACAATGTATGTGTATTTATTTTTAGGTATGCTAACACTAACGGCGAAGGAGATTAAACAACGATGGCTATGTCAGAAATGCTTCGTGAGGTGACGAAAGAAGAAACCGAGAATTTCCATCGTGACGGCGCTGTGATGTTGAAAGGCATCATGGGTAAGGACTGGACGGAAGTGCTTACAGAAGGGTTGGAATACGCCAATAATCACCCTGACGGTATGTCTGCCGGTGTTGCTCAACCGCTACGAATTGATCAGTGGCCGGCTACGCATTCGCCGAAGCTAAAACAGATTCTGGATGAATCGCCGGTCGCCTCGATAGTCGGCTCTGTGCTCAATGCTCCGGTTCGTTTTTACATGGACCAGATGTTTTACAAGCCTGCTGGCATGATCGCACCCAGTGCATGGCATCAGGACACCTGTTATTACAACGTCGAAGGTCACGAGCTCGTGCGTGCCTGGGTCTGCGCTGATCCAGCGCCACGAAATATCAGCATGGAATTCGTGAGAGGCTCCCACTTATGGAACACAACCTATCGACCACCGGTGGGTCTGGATCCCAGTCATGACCCTGAAGGCGCCAGAGCCCTAGAGGCAGCTTTTGCTGCTGGCGAGGTGCTTATCGGCAAAGAAGCGCACGAAAAGTGGACCTACTTTGATTCATTCCTAGATCCCGCTCTGCCAGAGCTGCCGAATATTGACAGGTTAAGGGGTTCATTCGACATCGTGGGTTGGGATTACGAACCAGGTGATGTGCTGCTGTTTCACGGCAATATTCTTCATTCAGCGTTAGGTGGTGTAGAGCTTGACCACCCAAGACGTTCACATGCGTCGTTGTGGGCAGGTCCCGATGTGACTTATCTGCATCGTCGCAGTCAGGCGATACCCGACCCGTTGGCGTTGTACGACTTCGACCCGAAAGATGGTCAGCATCTGGAAGAATTTCCAGAGGTGTTTCCAGTAGCCTGGGCGCCTTGAATCATTTACCAGGTTTGAGAGACGAGAGTTCAAGTTCGGAAGTCATTTCAACCAATAGCTTTTTGGTGAACTCCAGAACTTTTTGCGTCCTGGCAGCGCTCAATTGATTATTCAGCCGGCCGAACGCCAGGCCCTCCATCTGGTACTGGCCGATATCACAGATCAAATCATATTTTTCTCGATCTTTGCTTCCCTCGGGAATTCTCGAAAGAAAATCTCTGCGCCATGATTTAACAAAACGTTGATAGGCGGGTTTGAGTACATTTGCAAGTTCTGGATGAGTTCGTGCCGCTATGACCAAATCCTGGTAGGCAATATAGTGACCTTCAAAAAGGTGCCGCCAATACACATCGATTGCATGGGCCATGCGATCTACACCCGCAGGTGTTTCCTCTAGATCGCGCTGATGGTCCGACAAACGTTTTGCGTGAAGATAGTTGACCGCGGCCTTTATGGCGTCGATCTTTGCCGGAAAGTGGTACTGCATGGAACCCTGCGATACCTTCGCTACTTTTGCAATTTTCGCCATGGTGGTGTTTTCGTAGCCGTAGTTGACAATACACTCTAGTGTTGCAATGACAATTCGGTCCTTTGTCAAAGAGCTTTTTTGAGACTGCCAGTTATCACTTTCTTTTGTGTTCATACCAATATTGGACTCAACGTACACAGCACGAATCTTAGTGTCCGCGCTTTCTCATAGCCAGTTGAATGTTTTGCTTTACTCAAATGCGTGACGGTTCTTGGTGTTAATAAAAAAATATGTGTATATTTATTTTTAAGGAACGCGGAAATATCAAATATCACAGAGATACTTTCAAGAGAAGCCAATCAGAATCACTATGGAAGAATTCAGGAACGAAGTCCGCAGTTGGCTTGAGGGTCATTGTCCTCAGACGATGCGGAGCAAAGGAACAGAAGAAGACTGGGTCTGGGGTGGCCGCAATGCAACCTACCGTCATCCGGATGCCAAAATCTGGTTGGACCGCATGGGGTCGAAAGGTTGGACCTGCCCGACCTGGCCTAAGCAATATGGCGGCGGTGGCCTCTGTTACGAACAAAACAAAGTGCTTCAGCAGGAGCTGCGACGCATTGATGCGCGCCGTCCCTTGATGTCCTTTGGTGTCGATATGCTTGGCCCGGTGCTGCTTGAATTTGGTAATGAAGCGCAAAAGTTGGAACATTTACCCAAGATAGCCCGGGGTGAAATTCGCTGGTGCCAAGGTTACAGTGAGCCAGGCGCTGGCTCAGACCTGGCAAGTTTGCAGACTCGAGCAGTTGAAGATGGCAATCAGTATGTGGTCAATGGATCGAAGCTATGGACTTCTTTTGCCCATTTTTCTGATTGGATTTTTTGCCTAGTCAGGACCAAAGTCGACGCGCCAAAACATGAGGGTATTAGCTTCCTGCTGTTTGACATGACAACGCCGGGTGTCAGCGTAAAGCCTATTGCGCTGATCAGTGGTTCGTCTCAATTTTGTGAGACGTTCTTTGTTGATGTGAGGGTGCCCAAGCCCAACCTCGTTGGTGTTAAGAATGACGGTTGGAAAATCGCCAAGCGACTGCTGCAGCACGAACGAAACATGGTGGCGGGAATGGGGGCCGGTGGAAAGAGTAGAAATTCTCAGTTCACAATGGAGAATCAAGCGAAGACCTATT
>JBLHWG010000369.1:0-4677 GCA_047629055.1 Halioglobus sp. | reverse complement strand
CGGTAGATATTTGTATTTCGACAGTTATACGAACTTTGCAACTTTACTTAAAAAGTAATCGTTGCACATTCTTACCTTATTTTGGTTTATTGTTGCAATTGTGGACACCAGAAAATATGGCATAGAACCCAGTAAGGCCGCCTGTCTCATTTCAGCCATTGAAGAAGGGACTGTAAGAAGTGCTGCAAGCCGTCTCAGCCTGGAACCCTCAACAGTCAGCCGGAAAATAGCTGCCCTTCAAGCAGATCTCGACATACAGTTGATAGAAAGAGGCCGTTTAGGGGTAAAGCTAACTGATACGGGTGAATTAGTCATGCTGCATCTAAGACGGCAACGTAGTGATGTGGAAGTATTGCGCTCAGAACTCGATTCTTTGCAGAGCTTGCGACGAGGAAAAATACTCATCGCAGTAGGTGAAGGGTTTGTGGCCGATCTAATAGGGAATGCCTTAGAAAGCTTTAGTCAAGTACACTCGGGGATAACCTACTCCCTCCATACAGGCTCCACCGATGATGTTGTTAACGCGGTGGTGAATGATGCTGCTCACCTGGGGATTGCATTCAATGCAAACCCACCTCAACAGATCAGAACATTGGCACGTGCCCCGCAACCACTAATGATGATTGCCGCAAAAAATTCACGTTTTGCCAACCTGAAAGAACCCGTATCGTTGAAAACAGTAAAAGACCTGCCATGCGCTGTTCTGGATCAAGGATCAGGCCTACGTGCCATCATAGAAAAGGCTGAATCCATACATGGGGTTCGTTTCAACATTACATTGGAGACGAACTCTATAGCTGCAATAAAAAACTACGTACGTGAAGGTCTTGGGGTCTCTGTCATGGCGGAGTATGTCGTTACCAGGGAAATACTTGACGGTCATGTAGTTTCCCGTCGTCTAAATATTCCAGAGTTCAAGCAGGGTGATACTCATTTGATTATGCGTCAAGGCAGATTACTTCCACCTGCTGCTTGTCAGCTATCCAATCACCTATTAGAAACGATGGTAGCATTTTCGTCTTTAAACACTAACCCTAAAAGTCCCAAACTGAAATTGGGATAATTAATTCGAATTCATTGATCGCTGTATGAGCCAATTGAGATAACAACCCATGACACTAAAAATCGGATTTATTGGTTGCGGAAATATGGGTGGAGGCATGGTTCGACGACTACTCAGCGACGGCACATCAGCTCTCTGCTTTGACCCCAGTGACGCTATTATGCAGGCGTTAAAGGAACATGGCTGCTTAGTTGCCGCATCAGCAAACGAGGTTGCTTCAAAGGTAAACATACTGTTCTTGTCTTTGCCCAGCGCGGAAATAGTTGAACGTGTCATGACAACGATAAACGGTGCGATTAAATCTGGCTGCATCGTAGTAGACACCTCTACATCAAAACCAGAAACCTCGCAGAAGCTCAGCGCACTTGCGACTGACAATGGCTATTACTTCTTAGATGCGCCGGTAAGTGGAGGACCCATTGCTGCCAATGCGGGAACGATGACAATGCTTATTGGCGGTGACCCCACTGCCTTCAAAACGGTCAAACCAGTGCTTGAACAAATCACCTCGCGAATCGTTCAAGTCGGTGGCAGCGGCGCAGGACACGCAGCCAAAATAGCCAACAACATGCTATGTGCAACGAATCTGATTCTTGTCGGTGAGGCCTTAAAGCTTGCTGAGGCTGCAGGCGTTTCGGCAACCGACTTGCTTGAGGGTATTAATGCCAGTTCTGGCAGGAGTGCCGTTAGTGAAGTTAATTATCCTAAATGGATTCTTAATGATGCATTCGATTCTGGTTTTACTATGGGACTGATGCGAAAGGATGTTCGCCTTGCTCAAGAGCTAGCCAAACAAAATGGCATTAAACTTCCTGGTTTCTCTGCGATAGCGGATATGTGGGGCGATAGTGTAAACACATTACCAGACTCGGCCGACTTTAATCGCATCTATGAATTTGCGGGCCAAAGTAATGAATAACCGGGAGACACTTATAGAATACACCGCCGCTGAAAACGCTTGGATCGATACCGGTCCTACCGTAAGGATTGCATCCGGCTATGCTCCAGACTAAATCATTCGGTATAGACCATCCTCTAATAGCTGTTAGGGATATGTCACTCGCAAGGTCGCGTTTCGCAAGTATCGGCCTCAACATGACACCAGTGGGCAAACACCCCTGGGGCACAAGCACTAGTCTTGCAATATTTAACGACTGTCTTTTAGAAGTCATTAGTATCTACGATGCTTCGCTCATTGAAGTAAAGCCGACAGGCGATTTTAAGTTTGGTAGACATGTGTATCAGCATCTTAACAAGCGAGAAGGTGTTGCTCTCACAGCTCTCCACAGCACCGATTCAATCCAAGATGCACAGACAGCTCAAACTGCGGGTTGGAGTCTCAGCGGACATTTAGAATTTGGTAGGGATGTCGTTCTACCCGATGGTAAATCTGACAGAACGAAAACGACACTGGCGCTACTTCCTAACCGTATTTTCCCCAGACTTTCATTTTTTCTATGTCAACAGCATCGGCGGGATTTGGTAGAAGTTTCTGAATGGATGAATCATGAAAATGGTGCCTACGGTATCAATGGCGTCACCATTAAAACATCAAACGATGACCACAAAGCACTTCAGGTTCACCTTGAAGCGATATTTGGCCAAGCAACTCTTACCCCACATGGTTTTACTGTCCAGACACCCAACGGCTACATAAAAGTTCTGCGTGATTATGAGATGCCTAAAGTCGTAGGCACTTTGCCGCAAATAGTGATAGATGATAACCAACCCTCAATAGTGGCTATGGAGTTCCTTGTCAGAGATATCGAAATTACGACCGAGATAGTCAAAAATTCTGGGCTGCCGTATCGGCTCACCAAATATGGACTCTTGCTGGACGATGCTTCACTGCTTGGCAACACGTTCATCCAATTCCACCAGAAGTAGGCCCTATGATATTTTTGATTACTCTGGTGGTTTTATTGAGTCTTCAGCTGACTCTAAAAAAACACGACACCTAGTACCTAATAAAGTCCTTCCCTATATAAAATAATAGTTCAGGAAGTAATTTAGTCGAAATTCGGGCGTTTGCATGCCGTACACTGAAGTAACTTTGAACCGCTGCCACAGAGAATGCTATCTAACATTGTCTACGCAGTAGAAGGTATGGGGGCAATGGAATTGTTCCTTAGTGATTCATGGAAAGTGTATGAAAAAGGAAATTTCAAAGCCAGAAAAACAGTCGCGTCTTGTCTGGATTGTTTGCCGTAGATTCCTTTTTGCCACAATAAGCCTTTCGACGGTTATTGCATCGGCATTCTCCATAAGTGCACAAGCACAAACAAACATTCCAGGCCTATCGGACAATTCTGTCAGCTGCCTGGTACCCGAAGCTGGCGCACCTTCGTGTGCAACCCAGACTTCACCTGGCAGCTCCACCATCGATCAAGCCATTCCGCAGCACGTAGGCAACCCCATTAACGTGATTACTGGCAACAAGTATCAGTACGAACTTGACTATCAATCTATTAATTCAAGCTTGACCCTTGCTAGGCACTACAACAGCACCCTGGCTGCCTATGACACCGGTATTGGTCAAGGCTGGAGGCATACTTACCAAGTCGTCTTAACGCGAGTTTCTGATTATCAAGTCGATATCGTTCAGAGTGATGGACGGCTCATACCTTTCTACTTGGAAACGAACAATGCCAACCTATACAAATCCCAAGCTACCAACGATGGCTATATAGAGATGGGAGAGAGAAGTGTTTGGCACCTTGAAGATGGTCGCCGAATGTATTTCCAGGGCTCATTTCTTGTCTCAATAGACATGGGGGAAAACAAAGACAAGCTTCATTTAGACTATTCAAGCGGGATGCTTCGTTCAGTTACAGATTCAAAGGGCGATTCATTGCGTTTTGACTACACAACACGCAGCAAGGTACTACCAAAATACGGGGCGAAAAATACAAACCAGCCGGATGGTTCTATTCGCACCATAACGCTACCTGCCGGACAACTGATCAACTATAATTATGGAGATCATCGAAATCTTATCAGTGTTCTCTACCCCGATGACAACACGCTGCACTACAAGTATCGTCATGAAGAATGGAATAGTCAACTTACAGATCGGGTGTCAACAGCAGACAATCGCAATAGCCACTGGTCTTACGATATGGAGGGTCGCGCTATAGGCTGGCAGGAGGGCGACAATATAAATGGTTTGAAGATCGTCAGATCGTTAGAAAACTCTGGTTCAACAACAAACACTGACTCCACAGAGACACCATCGCATGCAACAGTCACATACGCAGATGGTCGCATTTCACAGTACTCCTGGAGTCAACCAAAACCAGTACAGAACCAAGGTGACACAACACTAGAACTAGCTTGCGATAACTGCCTGCCGAGCAATACAGCTCCTGCTAGTGAGTTAAGAGAGTGGGAGCAACGCAGTCTCAGTGACTACGATTTTGCAATGGAATCACTGCGATCCAGCCTTCAACGTACTTCGCCAAGTGACAAAGAACTTGAGTCTGTGACTAACTACAAAGGCGAATACCCTCACGCGGATGGTAACGTTAGTATACGAGTTAGTGCAGATCGAACCGGCAAGGTTAAAAACTTTTCTATCGGTGACCTGGCCTTGTCAGACATTGTTCATCAATCCA
>JBLHWG010000368.1:0-4679 GCA_047629055.1 Halioglobus sp. | reverse complement strand
ACTACACCGTCGACACCTGCCGTTTTCTTACCTCGGTTTGATGTCACCTTTTTTACTGCCAACAACTTAGCAGATCGTGAATGTGTGAGAAGCCATTGTAGTGATTTGACTTTACCCCACTTCTGATACTTTGCCGCCTTCGCGATACGTCTTTGCAGTCGCTTCACCATTCTTGCGATCTGAGTCCAATCGATGCTATCCCAGTCCACTTGGCTCGAGAGCGCACCTGATAATGGCGGAGCCATTTCAGTCATTTGCATACTCTCGTGAAAACGATTCTATAAATGGTCTCGCGATCAGAGACCTGCCGGACGTCAGCCCACTTTCGCTCCGAGCACAACGCTCGTATCTGTAACGTTACAGTGCAGCATTCGCTTTTTCCGGCATCCTGTCCCACAATCTTATCGGTGAACCTTGCGGCGCACTTTCCCAGAGGGAAGTTTACGGGGTTTACACGTTCCACAACTAAAAGCAGTGTGGGGTTAGGTGCCTGCAATAGACCGGAAAACATGTCGACTACGGGGGTGCAAGTTATAGACACCCCTCCCGCTTTCGTTACCTTTTGGTCAAGCCTATCAACCAGTTTGGCTTGTTCAGATTCACGGTCCTGCACAGGTTCAGATACCTTCACCATACCCACTACCTAGCACTCACCCGGATTCTGGTTTCCAGGAGGGCAACCTCTCGCGAGGGAGACCCCTTGCCACATTGGCAACTCGTTACATTGTCGGAGCAGCTCTTTATTCATGCTCGTAGATTCATTCAGTAGTATGGATGGTCCTATCCCTTTCTAGTAGGACGGCTTTCAAAAGTGACTTCGTGTCGCACATAACTAATTCTGGTGTTTGAACAAAGTCGAAGAAAGCGGCGTATCTGGTTATTCTGTAGTTACTACACTTCAAACTAACCAATGAGATACACCGCCATGACAAAGGATAACGTTCGTCAGTTCGAAGGTCGAGAGGCGTTTACGACAGACGCCCTCACGCAGTTACTTAAGAGTGGAGTGCAGCAAATGTTGGAGGTTGCCATAGAGGCTGAGGTTCAAGATTTCATGCTTCAGTTTCAAGAGCAGTTATTAGATGACGGTCGCTCTGCTGTGGTGAGAAACGGACACCAGCCAGAACGTGATCTACAAACCGGTATTGGCCCAGAACAAGTATGCTTCACATGATGTTCAAGCTTAGCCAATGTGCACAAAAACGTTGGCACCGATTAAGAGGCTTTGATCACTTGGCAAACGTAATCAGAGGAGTAAAGTTCAAGGATGGAATCGAAGTAACAACCGCCGACCAGGTCGCTGCTTGATTTAACTTCTTAAACACCAGAGTTGACAATAGCTCGCTGTAAGTTAACTGATGTATTAATCATGGGTAAAAATCATGGTAGAAGCGACGTTATCATAATAATTGCGGACCACACGACTCGATAAGTTCGGATGCTGATATCAACATTTCAATCTTAAAAAACCAGGCGTATATGACGCTGTGTGGTATCGGAGCCTTCCAGAGCATTGCACGGTGGCTTGAACTGCTGGCCTTCGGGATTTATGTTTTTGATCTGACAGGTTCGCCATTTTTGGTGGCGCTCGTGACGGTGCTTAAGCTGGCCCCACTTGCGATATTCGGCCCGCTAATCGGGGCCTGGACTGCTAATGTCGCCTCCCGTAATCTCTACCTGCTCGGACTCACACTGGTTCTGCTGACTAGCCTTGCTGGTGCTACGGCGGCCTCCTTCGGAGATCTTGTTGTCTGGCAGGTTATGTTGATCTCTTTTCTCGGAGGTGTTTTCTGGGCCCTTGATTTTCCCATCAGGCGAACACTGATTGGCGAGGCTGTTAGCCCTAACGAGGTTGGCAAAGCCATGGGTCTGGATACGATCTCTAACAACGCTATGCGGATGCTAGGCGCTTTGCTTGGAGGTACGATGTTGCAGTTTTGGGGTTTACAGGGGGTGTTCCTGTTCACATTCATTCTTTATTCGCTGTGTTTTGCTCTCACATTGAAACTGCAATTGGGCAGAAAGGTTCTTAACAGTACTAAATCTGTGGGTCTAAAAGACAATATCCAGGAAGGCATACAGCTTGTCAGACAGAATCCAGTGTTGTCTGCGACACTGATGGTCAGTGTCATTTATAACCTGTTCGGCTTTCCGATGTTATCACTGATGCCTGTTCTCGGAAGAGATGAGCTGTCTCTACCTGCATCGATTATTGGGTTGCTGGGATCGATGGAAGGTTTGGGCGCACTGTTGGGAGGAATCCTGTTCTTTTTGTTTGGACAAATTCGTTTTTTTCGAAAAATCTATGCTTGCGGTGTTGCTGCCGGGCTCCTATTTGGCCTCGTCTATGCTGCGAGTAACAGTGCTCAGCTGATGGGCTGCGCTCTTTTTCTGATGGGAGCAAGTTCGGCCTGCTTTGCTGCGATGCAGACAACCTTGTTAGTTCTGAATTCCGATTCCCGCTACCGCAGCCAAATATTTGGGCTCATGGCTGTTAGCATCGGCACAGGGATAGCTGGATTTTCGCAGATTGGCGTAATGGCCACTTGGATTGGTGTTCGGCCAGCTCTGTTTACGTCGGCAACTCTTGGCTTGTTCTCCCTGGTGTTGGTTTGTCGGCGTTGGCCGCAAATTTTAGAATCTCAGCCAGGATAATCTGTTTTGGTGCAAAAAATCTAACTAACTCAGGCTTTTTACGTTCGCTCGCGGTATCAATCTCAGCGAAATATTGCTGTCGATCGCAGCACGATAAAATTGCTTCTTGCTGCGCAAATAATAGAGACTTTCATGCTTGTCCTTGGTGAATAACTCATTATCATCGAAAAACGAGGCTGTTTGCATTGAAGCCGCATGAGTGAGGAAGAATAGCACTGACTCATGATTGCGCCGTGTTAATCGGCTGTATCGTTATTATATTAAACGGCAGAATCGTTCATAACTACAGCGGCCAATTTAAAGACTATCAACGGCGTCGGAATTCTCGGCACTCAGACCACTATTGACAGTAGCAGACACAGGACAATCAACGACATTCTCGTCATGGGATGTCGACGATAGCTACAGCCGTTCGGTCGCATGATTGTCAAAGGGTTCAGTGTTGTTTATGTATCCCAACACCGTATCCACGGAGAGCATAAAATAGCGGGGGTAAAGCTGATCACTCTTAGACCACCAATTTTATCTCATGGTGATCTCGGATCTCATCCTTGGTAACTGGAAACGCCGGAAACCAGCGCTCGAAATATCTCATCGATGGATTAATATCATTACCAAGGGAAACTGTCGGTTTAACTACTGAGCGACTTTGTCGTAATACGATGTCAGCATCACTAACAGCAACGCAAGCTTAGTGAAGCCGAGCCAAGCGCATACTTCTACATAGCGGACATTGCATGTCAGCGATTTTTAACGTCTGGACATGGCTGCAAACGACCCAATCCGCACCTTTAGAATCTGCTATATTTTGCGCACTCTCGCGTCTCTAACGTTCGGTATTACTGGAGCGCGTTTTGAAAGAAGGTCCAGAAAAATCTGAACTCCCAATCGCCCCTGGACGCGTGTAGCATCAAATGATGGTGCTTTATGAATCTGCTTCATATGCATGCGTAAGCAAACGGCCCACACGGGTTATTCACCAAATCGTGTCACCAGATAGTCGATAAATACTCGAGTCCTGTTTGGAAGAAATGAGGTGTCGGATACAGGGCATAGAGCCCGGCAACGGCCCAATTTATCGAGAACAGTACGGGTTAACTCACCGGCTTCAATCGCCTTGTTCATCATGAAAGTAGGTAACCTGATGACACCAAATCCACGAATAGCTGCGTGTACAAAAGCGTCACCGTTATTGGAACGGTATCGGGGGCTGAGTGTCACTTGTCCTGATTGGCCGCGTGCATTTGACCATGACCACACATCTGGCGTGGGCAGGTTCGAGTAGCTCAATGCGGGCATGCCGACGAGTTTGTCTGGTGTACGTCGAATGCCGTGCTCTGACCAGAACGCAGGCGCCGCTGCCACAACATGGTGGATTGGCGCCGGGCGGCGTGACATTAGGCTTGAGTCTGTCAAATTGCCTATTCGAACGGCGAGATCGACACGAGAATTAATCAGATCCACTGCGCGGTCATTCAAGTCAGCGTCGATGTTCACGGCAGGATTTACACGCATGAAGTCACTGATTGCAGACGTCAGGTGCGTCAAACCAAAGCTTAGCGGCATGGCCACACGCAGCTCACCGCTAACCGTTTGCGTGTCTGCGGCGGCACAGTCTTCAGCTTCCTCCAGGTCCGACAGTATTCTCGCCGGGCTCGTTCGAGAAAACACTCACCGGCGCTGGTTAATCGGACCTGTCTAGTAGTTCGTGTGAATAACTGTGTGCGCAACCGCTTCTCTAGATCCTTCACGCGCGACTAACAGCCGAGGGCGCCCGACCCAGCATGTCCGCTGCCTGCCGGATACTTTGCCTATCGGCCACCAGAACGAAGGTCTGCAGATCGTCGAAGCGGTCCATACAGTTCTCCTGATTCATTGTTCTCCTCAAAAGAACAATGAATTGATAAACGAGCTCTTTGTTACTGGCTAAAGTTTGCCTATATTGCTTTGTATGCGCAAGACGCATACACTGAAAACAGGATAGCCATTGTAATGACACAACAAACCGTGATAGTGCGACAAGC
>JBLHWG010000367.1:0-4700 GCA_047629055.1 Halioglobus sp. | reverse complement strand
TAGGTGAGGTTCTGTATGAGGCAAACCCTGCTGTTGCATTAGAAGCACCGGTATTAGATAACGTTACTCAGATATCTAATTTAGACAACAGCGAACAGATAGAAATTAAAGCCACCTCCGCTAACAGCGATTCAACCGACGACCTCACAGAAGACCAAACTTCGGAGCAAGAAGACAGCAACACGCTTGAAACAAGCGAGGTTCGCTATGCTCAACGCATCGTCAACAAACAAAACCATTACCTCACCGTTAGTATGATGCAAGATGTCATTAAACGCGGGACAGGGCGTCGAGCACTGGCACTAGAACGATCAGACCTTGCAGGAAAAACAGGCACCACAAACGATCAAAAAGATGCATGGTTTTCTGGCTTCAACCCCGATTTAGTGACCACCGTATGGGTTGGCTTCGATCAACCGAGCACGCTCGGTTACTGGGCTTCGGGCGGGGCAACGGCGTTGCCAATCTGGGTGGAATACATGCGAACGGCATTGAAGGACATCCCCGAAAAAAGCTACGACCAGCCGGAAGGAATTATTTCAGTCCGTATTGATCCAGCAACAGGCTTACTTGCGGCACCAGGGCAAACCAACGCTATCTTCGAATACTTTCGTGAAGGCACCGCACCAACGGAGTATGCACGCAGACAAGACGACAACCCATTTAATGAAAACACCGGAACTGGTGAGGTAATTCCTGAGCAGTTGTTCTAGCGCATAAAAAAGCCCCAACACCTAATTGAGGAGGGGGCTTTAAACTTTACCGCGAAAAGTTAAAGGTCGATCAACTTACCCGGATTAATAATATTTTTAGGATCGAATACCGACTTCACAGCCCGCATATAATCCAGTTCTGCTTTCGAACGTGTGTACTCAAGATATGGCTTCTTAGTCATGCCCACACCATGCTCTGCTGATACCGAACCTTGATACTTTTCAACAATCTCAAACACCCAAGTTGACACCTTGGCACAACGTTCAAAGAACTCTTCTTTTGCAAGATCGTTAGGCTTGAGAATATTCAGATGTAAATTACCATCACCAATATGACCAAACCAAATCATCTCAAAATCAGGGTATTCACGTGACACCACCTCGTCAATGTCACGCAAGAATGGAGGCACTTTAGAAACCACGACAGAAATATCGTTTTTGTAAGGCGTCCATTCAGCAATCGTTTCAGAAATGTCTTCGCGTAAGCGCCACAAGTTTGCAGCCTGAGTTTCACTCTGAGAGATTACACCATCAACCACCCAGCCTTGCTCCATGCACTGTTCAAACATGGTCATTGCTTGATCCATATCCGCATCTGTAATTGCTTCAAATTCAATAAGTGCATAGAAATCTGTACTTGTTTCGAATGGCGCAGGGACATCCCCTCGAGCAACCACTTTCTGCATCGCTTTATCCGAGAAAAACTCAAACGCCGTCAGATCCATTGAACTCTGGAACTGATTCAATACCTTCATCACATCGTCTAACTCCGGCACACCCAACACCAATACCGTCAGGTTTTTAGGCGGACGAGTTAACCGCATGGTCGCTTCAGTCACAAAACCCAGCGTGCCCTCACCACCAATAAACAACTGGCGCATATCGTAGCCAGTGTTGTTTTTCATTAAGTCTTTATTCAGTTCAAGAATATCGCCTTTACCGGTTACAACGGTAAGACCCGCCACCCAGTCACGCGTCATCCCCCAGCGAATAACCTTAATACCGCCAGCATTCGTTGAAATATTCCCGCCGATCTGACTAGAACCCGCCGAGGCAAAATCTACCGGATAGAAAAGATCATGCTCCTCGGCAAAGTTTTGCAACTGCTCTGTAATCACACCAGCCCCACACTTAACCGAACGATCCACCGCGTTAAAGTCAGAAATCTGATTCATGTAATCAAATGCAACAACAACCTCGCCATTCGCTGCCACAGCACCAGCACTCAGCCCGGTACGACCACCAGAGGGAACAAGGGCAATGCTGTACTCATTGGCAAGCTTCACAATATCCGCGACTTGCTGTGTCGTTTTAGGAAAGACAATGGCCGTTGGTGCGGGCGGATAGATTTTGGTCCAATCCTTCCCGAAGGTTTCCAGAGAGTCGGCGTCAGTGCGTACTTTGTCAGCGCCAACGATCGCAGAAAGCTGCTTGATCAGGGCTTCTTGTGTCAACGTGGTCATGGAGTAATCCGAAATTGAATGATCTTCACCTCAAATTGAGCAAATTTTGCGTTGCTTTGCCACTATGAGGCTCACTTTAATAGCCGTCTATGCTAGCATACGCGCCTTATTTTTCGGAGTGGTTTTAGCCGCTCCACACGCCCTACTAGGCTGCTACCACCAGCGAAACGGAAGGCGTAACGGTTTCTACTTACTAATTATAGGTACCACCATGGCACAAACGTCTCTGGATAAAAGCAAGATCAAGTTCCTATTGTTGGAAGGCGTCCACCCGTCAGCCCTCGAAACACTGAAGGCATCGGGCTACACCAACATCGAGTATCTAAAAACTTCGCTGCCGGATGACGAGCTTAAAGCCGCCATCAAAGACGCTCATTTCGTTGGCATTCGCTCGCGTACTCAGCTCACCGATGAAATCTTCGCAGCGGCTGAAAAACTGATCGCTGTCGGCTGCTTCTGCATCGGCACCAATCAGGTTGACCTAAAAGCAGCGACTAAGCGCGGCGTTGCCGTCTTTAATGCTCCTTACTCGAACACTCGCTCGGTTGCTGAACTTTCAATTGCTGAAATCATCATGTTGATGCGTGGTGTGCCAGAAAAAAGTGCCCAATGTCACCGTGGCGGCTGGAACAAGTCTGCAACTGACTCTTACGAAATTCGCGGTAAAAAGCTCGGCATCGTAGGTTACGGCAGTATCGGTACACAGTTATCTGTGATGGCCGAAAGCATGGGCATGGAAGTTTACTTCTACGATGTCGTGACCAAGCTCCCTATCGGTAATGCAAAACAGGTGGGGTCATTAAATGAGCTATTGAACCTTTCTGACGTTATTTCTCTGCACGTACCAGAAACCGCAGCCACTAAATGGATGATGGGGTCTGAGCAGTTTGCTGAAATGAAGCAAGGTTCCATCGTACTCAACGCATCTCGTGGTACGGTCGTTGATATCGACGCGCTAGCGGACGCGATTCGTAGCAAAAAACTACTTGGTGCGGCGATCGATGTCTTCCCGGTTGAGCCACGCTCAAACAATGAAGAGTTTGTTACTCCATTACGCGAATTCGACAACGTAATCCTAACGCCACACGTAGGCGGCTCTACTATTGAAGCGCAGGAGAACATTGGTAAAGAAGTAGGCGAGAAGCTGGCTCAATACAGCGATAACGGTACCACTACATCGTCTGTTAACTTCCCTGAAGTTGCACTGCCATCCAACCCTGATGTGCACCGTATCTTACACATTCACAAGAATGTGCCGGGCGTCATGAATGCCATCAACAGTATTCTCGCTGAAAACAACATCAATATTTCTGGCCAATACTTACAGACGGTCGAAGAAGTAGGATATGTTGTTATTGATGTTGCAACCGATGCTTCGGAACTGGCATTAGAAAAGATCAAAACCGTTGAAGGCACTATCCGTGCTCGCGTTCTCTACTAATAGCTAGCTCTTACTCTAGTAAAAAATAAAAAAGCGCCTTGTGGCGCTTTTTTATTGCCGCTCTAATTTATTCAATCAGATATTGTTTGTCACAGGACTCACCTAACGATAACCGACGAGCAATGGTATCGGGAATTTCATTCGCATGATGTGTCACATACAGTAAGGTAACGGTCCCTTGTTCGGATAAGCGACTAATAAACGCCAACACCATCTCTCGCGCAGCATCATCCAATCCTTGGCAAGGCTCGTCTAGAATCAACAAAGGTGGCTGCTTAATTAACGCTCGCGCAATTAAGACCAAGCGTTGTTCACCATAGGATAAATGGTGCAGACTTTGATTCGCTTTATCACGCAAACCAATGATCTCAAGCCACTCTTCGGCCAGATGACGGTCATCATCCCCCACCGCCTGGTAAACACCAATACTGTCGTATAAGCCAGAAATAACCGCAGTGAGAACATTCGTTGTCGCACGGTATTCCCACTGCAATGAGGAAGACACAATACCAATGTGCTTCTTAATGTCCCAAATGGTTTCCCCGGTTCCTCGCTTCATTCCAAACAAATACAACTCATTCCGATAGCACTGCGGATTATCGCCAGTAATAAGCTGCAGCAAGCTCGTCTTACCAGACCCGTTAGGGCCAACGATGGCCCAGTGCTGCCCAGGCAGCACACTCCAATTTAACTCGGAAAAAAGCACTCTCTCCCCGAATTGAACAAGGGTATCCACCATATTTACTAGAGGAGCTTTGTCTTCTAAGGCGTAATGAATATTAGCGCTGGGGAAATCTGGCAACGGCCGATCAAAATGCAGCAAGCCTCGGACCTCAGGCGCGGCCAATACCTCCGAACGCTCACCAGATTTTAAAAGCGTTCCATCGTACATAAATGCCAGGTGCGACACCCATGAAGGCAATTCATCCAAGCGGTTAGCCACCCAAAGAATCCTTTGGCCTCGCTCGTGAAGCGTTAACAGCGCTTCAGATAAAGCTTCTCGACTGCTCGCATCAAGCCCCTCAAAGGGCTCATCCAACACTAGCAACTCTGGAGACTGCCGAATGGCATTGATCAACATGA
>JBLHWG010000366.1:0-4745 GCA_047629055.1 Halioglobus sp. | reverse complement strand
TTAATGAAGCCAGCAAGTCCTATGACAAAAGAACACGATTTTTCCCCGGATCCTGATATTTCCACTGCGATTTACGGAATGGCCAGTCTGCTAATGGTTCATGGCGACAGTTATCAAGATTATGCAAAGCTCTTCTTTTGGTGTTTTCTAGCGAGCTACTCAGAACGCTTTATGACCAATATATTTGGGCAGTTTGAGGGCGTCGGAGTCCAAACTATACAGGCAGAAAACTCACAGGCTAAGTCGGGTGATCGTGACGGTTAAGTGTAGTCAGAATGGTACTTTTCTCGAATCTGATGTCTAACTTCATGAGCCAGCGTTCGCGTGGATGAGCACCTGATGTGGCTTCCTAGCTCCCAAAATGCGTCCGAGAGTCAGTGTATTTGCGACCTATTGGGAGCAGAGCCGCAATCAATTTCCCAACTACACCTGCCTCGCGTCCCAGAAATCCGGCGTTTGTAAGCACATCACACAAGCGGATTATGACGTGGGTTAGTGGCGCCTAATAGCGATCGCTTTACGGTTGCTTGCTACCTCTGATACTGTTCTGACATTCTAGAATGTCTATGCGAAATTGGGCGCAAAATCCGTGACTATGCAATACAGCCAGAAGAGCATGCTGTTTCTTAACGTGGGCCATTTTCTGGATCATTACTTCATGCTGATATTCGCAACGGCAGCAGCTTTGCGACTAACAACTGAATGGGGCATGAGCTATTCAGAGCTCATCCCGTACGCAACCCCTGGTTTTATTGCTTTCGGAGTGTGTGCCATTCCAGCTGGATGGCTTGCTGACAAATGGAGTCGTCAAGGCATGATGCTGATATTCTTCATAGGCATCGGTCTGAGTTCAATACTGACCGGATTGGTTAATACACCCGTTCAGATTTCAATAAGTCTCACAGCAATCGGAATATTTGCAGCCATTTATCATCCAGTGGGTCTTGCAATGGTTGTTCAAGGACGCCAGAAAATGGGCATTCCTTTGGCGATTAATGGTGTTTTCGGCAATATGGGTGTGGCCTGTGCGGCGCTACTCTCAGGATTTTTAATCGATGCTAGCGGGTGGCGAAGTGCATTTATTGTTTCTGGTATCGCATCGGTTTTTATTGGCGTGACTTATCTGATTTTAATTCGCTCGGAGCCAAAAGTTAAGACCAATACACTCGATGATGAGAGTAACCCTGCAAAAGAGATGTCCGCAGGTTTTCCAAAAATATTAGTAGTCAGAATTTTCGGCGTTATATTTTTCACAACTGCAATTGGTGGCTTGATCTTCCAGAGCACCACATTTGCATTACCAAAAGTCTTTGAAGAACGGCTGGGCACACTTGCAGACACAGCAACGCTCATTGGCTGGTATACGTTTGTGGTCTTTTCTATAGCTGCCTTCGCTCAACTTGTGGTTGGCTACCTTGTCGATAAATTCCCAGTGCGCACAGTATTTGCCAGTGTGGCTATAATGCAGGCTGTGTTTTTTCTATTGATGATGCAGCTTAGTGGGGTGGCAGCTCTGGTCATTGCTATTGGCTTTATGTTGTTCGTGTTTGGCCAAATCCCTATCAATGATGTGCTGGTAGGGCGAATGGTACGCAGTGAATGGAGAAGCCGTGCTTACGGGATACGATATGTCGTCACATTTTCAGTAATGGCATCTGCTGTACCCTTTATTGCTTGGGTGCATGGCACATGTGGGTTCTCGGTGCTATTTGGTGTGCTTGCGGTCGCAGCTTCGTTCATATTTATTGCAGCATTGATGTTGCCGACATTCGAGGAAAAGGCGCATTCTTCAGTTTGAAACTTAATCCTTCGCAAAACCCAGATCAACAAGATGGCAATAGTGTGCCTCTAGGCGAGGTATGGAAAACAGTTGAGGCAGGCTGTGACGAGCCATGCTAAGGGTCAATTCATACGGAGCGGTGCAGGGGATTGTCGAACGGCAATACAGCAATCGCAGGTTTGTCACGTAGAGGATGTAGGGAGCCGAGCCCTATGGCCGTACTGACTTATTCCGAGTTTGTCTTTAAAAAAGCGCAACATCTCCTTGTGCATATCAGTATGAAAGGTGTGCAGTTCAAAATCGGGTGCATCGCCACACACCATTTCGTATTCCTCGGGGTCTTCCTCTTTGAAAGCTCCTCCAGGCAATGAACGACGCAGGTTTTCTGGCTAAATCCAACTTCTATCGTGAATTTAGACGTTTAAAAGGTTGTAGCCCGA
Organism: Halioglobus sp.; assembly: GCA_047629055.1. Lineage (GTDB taxonomy): Bacteria > Pseudomonadota > Gammaproteobacteria > Granulosicoccales > Granulosicoccaceae > Granulosicoccus. Next base: position 2,525 of record JBLHWG010000366.1, on the reverse strand, counting down.
CCCAATGGCGAGAAGAACACTAGTTGACGACATCTGCGATCCACAGGGCAGGCATTCTATAGTACTAATTATCGTATCAGCCGTCCCTCAGTCGTTAGGAAATTAGCGCAGGCAGCGTTAACGATATTGCGGGTACAAATGTGATCAGCATAAGCGCAAAAAATATGGCTAGATAGAAAGGCCATATTGTGCGTACCGCCTTTTCAATCGGTACACCGCCAACCGCACAGCCCACGAATAGACATGCGCCGACTGGTGGAGTACACAAACCCAATCCAAGATTCATCATGAGAATCATGCCGAACTGCAGAGGATCTACACCGATAGATTGCGCTAAAGGTAGAAATATGGGGGTGCAGATGAGTATCAATGCCGCCATATCCATGATCATTCCAAGCACCAGTAACATGACATTGATCATCAACAATATCGCGATTGGATTGTCAGACACCTCTAGCATGAAGGTAGTCATTTTGGTGGGTATTTGAAAAAACGTCAGCATGTAACCAAAGGCACCTGCGCAAGCGATCAAGATCATTACCATCGATGTTGTTCGAACTGCGTTGCGAACTGCGAGTTTAAAATTCTTCCAGTTTAAACTGCGATAGACAACGATGGTGACGACAAACGCGTAAATTGTTCCGAATGCACCAGATTCGGTAACGGTGAAGACACCTGAAAGCACGCCACCTACAATAATGACGGCTGTGAATAAGCCTGGGAGTGCTATGAAAAAATTGATAATTAATACTTTGAAACCAGGAAATACTTCTGCTTTATATCCACGTTTCACAGCCACCACATAAGCTACAAAAGCAAGGCAAATACACATCAATACACCGGGTACGACGCCTGCCAGGAATAGCTTGGAAATTGACACGGCACCACCAGTTGCAACAGCAAATAAAATCATGTTGTGACTGGGCGGAATCATGATACCTGCGATGGAGGAGGTGACGGTGACGTTCACGGCGTAGTCGTCGTCGTAGCCTTTCTCTTTCATGACGGGGATGAGTATGGAACCTAACGCTGATATATCCGCAACAGCTGAACCTGAAATGCCGCCAAACAGCATTGATGAAAAGACGTTAACAACTCCAAGCCCGCCACGAACCGCGCCAACGGCTGAGGAGGCAAATCGCACCAGCCTAATGGCAATACCACCGTGGAACATTAATTCCCCGGCAAAGATGAAAAACGGAATTGCCATTAAAGAGAAAACGTTGATACCCGAGATGATGCGTTGGAACGCAATCATTAAGGGCAATCCTTCGGCAAAGAATGCACTAAGCGAGGCGATGCCTAAAGCGAATGCCACCGGTACACCCATAACCACACAGACTGCGAAAACCAGCAGTAAAATAGTTAGTCCCATTTTCTAGAGTGAGTCCACGTGTGATTGATTAGATGTGTCAGCACTATCGGTTGTGGGATCACCACAAAACCAGTCTATTACATGACCTATGCAATACAACATGGTTAAGCCACCACATAGCATTATCGGGATGGCACGAAAGCCTTCCGAGATACCAAGAAGAGGGATCTCGGAACCCCATTTAAACAGCATAAGGCCATAGCTGTAATACATCATTAGCGCACCAAACACACCCAGCATTATATATGACGCGAATTCAAAGAATCGTCGTACAGGTCTTGGACTATGATCTTTGAAATACGAAACACCAAGATGTGTTTTGCGATAAATGCCTACAGATGCACCTAGAAAACCAATGAGTACAATCAAGAGTAATGACACCTGTTCAACCCAGGTGGGTGTGGAATTGAGTACGTATCGTCCATAAACCAGCCAGCCGAAAATCACTGTCAGAACGACTAATGCGATTCCGCAAATCCACTCGCTAATGTTGCTTAGTAATTCAAGAAGCTTGCGATACTGGGAAATGATCAGATTTACTCCTTGTAGGCAATGAAAGGTTTGGATATGCTCAAACAGGACACATCCAAACCCATTTCTGAAGTCGATATATTAGTCAGTATTTTTAATGAGATCTACCAGTGCAACCAAATCTGGGTTGTCAGCTAGATACTTCGCATAGACTGGCTCCATTGCCGCTTGAAATTCGCTTTTATCAGGAATTTCATTAAACGTTACACCCGCAGCCATAACTTTCTCACGACTAGCAATAGCACGCTTTTCCCACAACTCGCGCTGAAGTACAGCAGATTCACGTGCAGCCCCTTTTACCATCGCCTGATCGTCAGCTGACAAAGCATTGAAAATATCAGCATTAATGCAAACGCACTCAGGGATGATGAGATGCTGTGACAAAGAATAGAATCCAGCAACTTCGAAATGGCCCGTAGACTCGTACGACGGCCAGTTGTTTTCAGCACCATCTACAACGCCAGTTTTCAATGATTGATACACTTCTGAAAATGCCATTGGCGACGGGTTGCCACCCATGGCAGAAATCATTCCAGAGTACAGGTCATTATTCATGACCCTAACCTTCATGCCAACCACATCTGCTGGAGTCTTAACCGGCTTTTTAGAGTTATAGAGA
>JBLHWG010000365.1:0-4747 GCA_047629055.1 Halioglobus sp. | reverse complement strand
TCTAACGTCGCAAGGGCAACACAAAACCCGATATCCGATGGGGTCCTTGGGAGTTACGAAAAATGCGTAAGAAATTCAATATGTGAGCTCTACGCGCCAGACGCGCCTCACCTCGCGACCACAACATCTGGTGACAGCCTCAAAAGGCCAACGCAGGCCTACCCACACAAATCGCGAAGGGACCAATTCTTTTCATATCACCGCCATGGCACGTCACTCATCTGAATCGCGTTAGAGTTTCAAGACTGGTCCAGAACATATTTCAGAGTTTCATTACTCACCTCCAAAATAAAATTATCTGCCCGTCCTATCGTGTGCATTTCACCACGCAACTCCAGCAGAGCCTTTGTGCTTGGTAGCGTAGCATGGCATTGAGAGGATAAATTAACTTCATGCAGCATGCTATGTAGCTGTGCAATTAGAGCTTCAGCAGTCTTGAGGCCATTAAGGGTAGCGATCTCAGCGAGACTTTCAGGCGCATTCTCCAGAACCAGATCGGCCACAGCGCCCATAGTGAAAGCACAGGCCATCCCATGTGCGAGTCCAAAATGGGCCGTTAATGGATAAGACATGGAATGACAGATTGCAGTCCGGGTCTGGCTAATACAGAGACCGGCAAGCAGGCTTGCTTCGGCGATTAGTGCACGAGCCGTATGGTTGTCGATGTCCGCGGCCAGCTGCGGGATCGCTTCAAACGACAATTCAATTGCACGGGCCGCCAAGCGCGTTGTCACAGGGTTACGGTTACGGTTCCAAACCGACTCGAAAGCTTGGTTCATTGCATCTAGACTAGTCGAAAGTGTCTCTGCCAGTGGGAGGTCATAGGTCAATTCCGGGTCAACGATGGCAGTAGTGGGAAATAGGAAAGCGCTGGTGAGGGAAAGTTTCTTGCGATTTTCACGATCCCAGATGGTCGCAAAAGGCGTCACCTCAGATCCAGTCCCTGAAGTGGTTGTGACCGCATGAATGGTTAGGAGCGGACGATCCAGATGCAATTCAGGCTGAGCAATCAAGGTAGCGAGATCTCGGCACCGTAGCCCCGGTGTTAGAGCTGCGGCAAGGGCCTTGGCAACATCCATCGCCGACCCACCACCAAAGGCAACTATCGCATCAAAATTTTGGCCGGCTAAACGGTTGATCTCAATTTGCGTCTCGGTCAAGCTTGGATTGGAATTAACTGAGACGACCCAGACGATTTCGGCCTGCAGAGCCCCCAGGATTGGATCCGCTTTGAATTGTTCACGTCCCCGCATTGTAGTAACCACTAGGAGCTTCTGCCCGGCCAGTTTATTTTTTAGTATTGTACGGCTTTTGGTGCCAAAGTGTATCTTTACCGGGTTGTAAAAATCCCAAGAGTTTAGATGTGGGGCACGCATATGTGTTTCCATCAGTTTAATTTCCGTCATTAACAGTACTAGCTGCGCAGTCGGCCTATAAACTGCAATTTGTTCTCTATTGGATCTTCTTGTGGGCGGCCAAGATCACTCCTCGAGCCAGGACGTACGCGCACTTCGAGAAAGCGCCGCCCTGAAATTTGCGCTAGATGCTTGATTTGTGTAACAATTTCTCTCTTATGCTCTGAGGGGCCTGCAACCACATCATACCCACAAGCCCGCGCTATGGCTGTGAGCGAGATTTTCTGTGCCACTGTCGGCTGGCCACCAACCGAGTCATGCGCACCGTTGTTGAGCACAATGTGTAGTAAATTCCCAATAACGCTGGTCCCAATGGTAGCCATACCTCCAAGATGCATCAGGGCTGCACCGTCACCATCGAGACACACCACCTGTGTTTCAGGCTTGGCCCGCGCGATCCCAAGTGCGATCTGCGAGGCGTGACCCATGGAGCCAACGGTTAGAAAATCACTCGATCGGTCTTGCCCAAGAGCCCCGCGCAACTCATACAGTTCGCGAGAGATCATTCCTGTGGTTGCAACGACCATAGTGCTTGCTGGTAGATTACTAATGATCAGTTCGATTGCACTTTCACGTGTAATGGATTTTTCGGGAACGTAGCAAACGGGCCGCTTTTCCTCGGCCTTCCCAAATGCCCCCTTTTGGACGAGGAGCATCACAGGAGCGTTGATTATCCGTGCTGTCCGGCAGGCCCATATAGCAGCATCTGTCGCATCGTTCTGATCACCGTTAAGAACGCGATATGGGATTTCCATTGCATCAAGCATTGCGGGTGTAACACGACCTTGCTTTACATGCTGTGGCTCGTCCTTATGCCCGGGCTCACCGCGCCAACCCACTATGGCGATCATTGGGAGACTGTAAACCTCAGCATCAGCCAGAGACAAAAGCGGGTTGACCATGTTACCAAGGCCAGAATTTTGCAAGTATATCAGAGGTATACCGCCTTTGGCTAGATGATGCCCTGCAGCCAGCCCAACCGCAGTTCCCTCGTTCGCTGAGATCACATGTCTTTCGCCCAAAACTGCAGCATCAATATAAGTACAGAGCTCTTTAAGAAGTGAGTCCGGGACACCTACCACAAAATTGACACCCTCGGCGGCGAGCGTTTCGTAGAAAGCTCGGGGTGAGATCATTACTTACCTCCAGGTATCAATTCAATGATCTTCCCAATTGGCATCATCTGTTCTTCACATTCGGCAGATCGGCGATGCTTTAAGATCGAATTAGCGGTTTTTAACATAGCTGGATAAGCTGAACGTAAAAGTTGGTTTGCATAGATCACCACATTCACGCCATTGGCTTCTAATTCTTCCTCGGTTGTTTCGCTATAGCTTGAAGGCACCGCCACTAGCGGCATGCGATTTTTAAGCTGGTTGTAAAGCGTGCAAAACTCGAAAATCTCTTTTGGATTTTTCTTACGCGAGTGGATCATGATGCCATCCGCACCAGCGCTTAAAAATGCTTTTGCACGTTCAAGTGCATGGTTCACGCCCTTGCCTAGTATCAAGCTTTCAAGCCGTGCAATAATCATGAAATCATCAGTCTGCTGTGCTAGTTTTCCCATTCTTATTTTATCCGAAAATGCTTCAATAGAGTCTTGTGTTTGTTCTACTTCTGTCCCGAATAAGGAGTTTTTCTTCAGTCCAGTCTTATCTTCTATTATTATTGCTGAAACACCCAACCTCTCAAGTGTGCGAACTGTGAAATGGAAATGCTCAGGTTTACCGCCAGTATCGCCATCATAAATTATTGGTTTAGTTGTGACTTCCAATACTTCGTTGATAGTGTTGACACGTCCTGTTGTGTCTACTGCTTCGATATCAGGCTTGCCCTTAGCTGTGGAATCTGTAAGCGAACTTGCCCACATTCCATCGAATTCACGCCTCCCATGTGGCGTATCTATATATGCCTTTTCTATTATTAGGCCCGAAAGCGCATTGTGCAAATCTATAAATCGAACTAACGGTTTAGCATGTAGCATCCGACGCAAGCTCGAACGGCGAATATCAGGGGTTATACCAATTTCCTTTATTGCCTTATTGATTTCAGTAGAAGAGATTCCAGGGGTGTAGGGAACCTCCACGAGCTGTCCGTCCCATTCTGCCAGCGCCTCAATCACTCCTTGACGAGTTTTAACCTGAACACCTGTCTGCCAATCATCACCATGAACAACGAAATCAGGCTTGTAGGTGCGCAGGTTTGGCTCATAATCCAACGTGTTCTGAGGTACGACCCTAACAACGCCCTTTATCGAGCTGATAACATTAGCGCGCTGCTCCCATTTCATAAATGGAACGCGCTTGTAGCTTGCAATAGCACTATCAGTGAGAAGTCCAATTGTAACATCACCCAGTTCTGACGCGTGTTTTATGATGTTGATGTGTCCAGGGTGTACCAAGTCTGCACTCATACCCACATAAACAGATTTATTCATTTTTGTTCCGATCTTGAGTGGGTTAAGGTTTGATATGGTTTATTACCTCACGGTTGTGCTTTATTAGCTGTCACATCTCGTGAAGTAGTAAGGATTTTTCTTAAACATCTCTTGTTTAAGTTTGTGTCAGTCTTTCATGGCTTGCAAGGGCGTTATACGCCGCGTCAACATGTGGGGCAACCGGACTAAAAGGGATAAGCCTTTAAATAAATGTTGTTATCATAGAAAGTTTTACTCATACTCTAGGACTCTGTATTAGAAAATTGCTGGACAAAACATTTCTGAACCTTTTCACTTGGCAAATCTTCTGGTTGCGCAGTCATTTTAACACGCCGCAAAAGCTCTCTCGCCTTCTCAGGTGAGGCCCCACGTTCGAGCATCATTAGCATTTCGTGACGAATACAAAAAGAATATTTAGGCCCCGTCTTTTCAAGTAAAGCTGGAGATTCAAGTATAACGGAGTACTTTGGATCAGGTGTGCGCCAATCATCACCATAGTTTTCACTTAACAGCTTATCGTATTGATCTGGGATCAGAAAAGTATCCCCTAAAAAGTTATGTGCAATTAAATCAAACTTCGAAAATTTGAAGTTGATTGTAAATCCAGACCTAATGTCAATTCCATAAAGATAATGATCACCTTTATCATGGAAGAAAAACATGTCAAAATCATAACCAGTTTTACGGTCTAACACACCTAGCGAAAATAGCTGGTGTCCACGCAGGTCTCGTGGGTTAAGTGTAAAACGGTCACTTTTCATTAAAGCGGCTGCAACGTCAAACTGACTTTCCCAGCCAATTACTCCAATATCAAAATCTTTATCATGTGCAAATATGCGCCTATCACGAATGCAACCAAGAAGAGTTCCTGCCATGATAAAACTGTTAACACCTG
>JBLHWG010000364.1:0-4794 GCA_047629055.1 Halioglobus sp. | reverse complement strand
CCAATATCCAGGCTTTGCTTACCGACATCAGTAATCAGGATCTTGAAGACACGGTCGATTACATGGCTGCTGCCAGGAACGTCGTAATCGTAGGAGCATTGAGCTCTGCCGGATTCGCAGATTACTTTTCTTATCTGACTAGCTGGTTCGACGGAAACTGGAGCGTAGCAGGACGTAATGGTGTCACACTTGCCAGTTCACTAACCCGCATGAACAAGCAGGATGTGCTCATTGTTATTTCAAAATCACCTTATGCCAATCGCTCTGTAATGGCAGCAGAGATAGCTGCAGAGCATGGCGTAACCGTCATTGTCATCACAGATAGTCACACATTCCCAGGAATCAAACATGCCAAGCATGTCTTTATTCAACAAATTGAAAGCCCGCAGTTTTTCTCGTCATATGCCGCAACTATTGTGCTTATCGAAACCCTAAGTGGGATGTTGTTGGCGCGGGCCGGTGCCAATGCAGTCAACGAAATACAGCAAGTCGTAGAACAAAACCGTCGCCTAGACGAATTCTCACACCCACTATGAATCATCGATGAAATCACTTCCCCAGCTCATGGTCGCTCCTAATGGTGCGCGCAAATCCAAGGCAGACCATCCTCAACTACCCATCACTGTCGCAGACACGATAGATACGGCTAAAGCCTGCTACGCCGCAGGCGCTGACGCCATTCATTTACACGTAAGAAATGCAGATGGCAGCCATAGCCTGGACAGCGGACTATACCGAGAAGCGTTAGACCAATTAACTGTTCAAACTCCCAACTTAGTGGTTCAGATTACAACGGAGGCTGTCGGTCAGTACACGCCCGAAGAGCAGCGGCAGGTTGTAAAAGATGTCCTACCTGGGTACGTCTCAATTTCATTAGCGGAGATGCTCACTGATGATCGTGAAACTGCGGCAGACTTTTACCGTTGGTGCACAGAGGAATCTATTTCAGTTCAACATATTCTATACGGACAAGACGACCTGAACACTTTAGAATCAATGTTGGCGCAAGGCAACTTGTCGAAGAGGAACCTGCAACTACTCTTCGTATTGGGTAGATATACGACAAATCAAATTAGCGAACCTGCGGATCTGGCACCGTTCACTCACTGGCTTACAAAGAATGATGTACAGGCAGATTGGGCTGTTTGTGCATTCGGAAAGAATGAAACGCAGTGTTTGCAAGCAGCTCTTGAGGGTGGTGGAAAAGTAAGAGTGGGCTTTGAAAATTCATTCTGGAATCGTGATGGATCGCTTGCAAAGGACAATGCGGAACGGGTCACTGAAATGAAATTACTGGTAGACCAGGTATCTCTACGCCACTGAGCGACAGCGGCACTAAATGCCACTATCAGCGCTTACGTTAGGAATTTTTGCCCCAATGCGGTACTGTGTTTGGACTTGCACTAATTAGCGTAACAGCAAGATCAAAGCAGCTGTCTGTCAGCTCTTTCACCAATATTACGTAAGTACACACAAATTAGGAGACTTATTTTGAATCTACGGAAAATCACATTGGCTATTATCGCAGCCACAACGTTTGGCGGTATTTCGTCCACTTCGCATGCTGCCTGCACTAATGATGTTTGGAACAAAGTCATGAAGCGCGGTACCATTGTGGTTGGCGTAAAAGCTGACTATAAACCTTGGGGCTTCAGAAATACAGACGGCTCTATCGTAGGTATGGAAATAGATATTGCTCAGGCAGCTGCTGATGCGATGGGTGTCGAGCTTGAAACCGTTGCAGTGCAGTCGTCAAACCGTATGCAATTTTTAGAGCAAGGTAAAATCGACATGATGATTGCCACTATGTCTGATCGTGCTGATCGCCGCGATATAGTTGGTATCACTCAGCCAAACTATTACACCTCTGGCACTAACGTTATGGCACCGAAAGCGTTAGGATTTACTAGTTGGGAAGATCTTCGTGGCAAGCCGGTATGCGGAAAGCAAGGCGCTTTCTACAACGAAGTTGTAACTGAGCGCTATGGCGTCAATGTTGTTGCTTTCACAGGTAACGCTGAAGCCAAGCAGGCACTTCGTGACAGAAAATGTGTTGCTTGGGTCTATGATGATTCCTCAATCGGTTCAGATCTTTCATCCGGTGATTACGAAGATTTCGAAATGCCACTGGCGTCAGAAGACGACAACCCATGGGGGCTCGCAGTTCCATTGGACGAAAAAGAATGTGTGTTCGGAAACTTCATGTCCGGCCTGACGTTCAACATGCATCAGTCTGGACAGATGATCGAGCTAGAGGCTAAGTGGGGAATCAAGGCTACGTCCTACTTGCAAGACAAGAACGCTAGCTACTCTGATTGGTTGGCTGGTAAGTAATAGGTGCCTAGTCGGTATTTTCCGACCACCTAGATGTCCGCAAAAGAGAACTCCAGGAAGCGTTGAGCATTCTGGAGTTCTTTGAAATTAGATTCCCAACGAGCACCGATCACTCCACTCTATGCTGGAAACCTTTACAGAATTTTTCAGGCAAGTCGCTGACGATTATCCCCGCTGGAATTTTATATTCTTTTATGAACCGCGCCAATGGGCCCGAATCGTAAAGGGTTTGCAGCACACTATTGTTCTGTCCTTTGCCTGCGTCTTGTTTTCCGTCGTCATTGGTGTCGTTGGCGCCTGGATGCAAGGCTCCCCCTCAAAATGGCTGCGCCGACTGGTGCAAGGGTATATTCAGTTTTTTAGAAACACCCCACCGTTTGTTCAACTTTTATTTTTCTACTTCGCGCTTGGACAATTTACGCCCTCAGTGACAGGGCCTGATGGCTGGACTGAAGTGCCCTTGGTTTCCAATATTGGGTGGGCTATTATTTCTCTGTCTTTTTTCGCCGGTGCATTCAATGTCGAGATATTTCGTTCGGGCATAGAAGCAGTACCTGAATCAACCCAAGAAGCTGCCAGTGCTCTCGGCTTTACCCGATTACAAACCTACACAGAAATTGTGCTTCCACTCGCGTTTCGAGTATCACTTCCTGCACTAAATAATAACCTGGTGAACCTAGTCAAGACGACTACACAAGCCATTGCCATTGCTGTGCCGGAATTGTTATATCAATGCGTCAGCATTTGGAATGATTACCCCAGCGCGCAGTACCCCACCATGATTCTGCTATTCGTCTCTTTCATATTATTAGTTGGCATCCTGGTTTTCGGCATGCATCGGTGGGAAAAAGGCATGCGCATACCCGGCTACGGAGGTTGAATGATGGTAAGTAAGCAAACAACCATACCTGGCGTTAACGCCGCACCTACGTCTGACCTTGCTGTTTTAAAACCGTTTAACGCCACGGCTGCAGGAGAACCAGAAGACCTTCTGTTTTCGCGGTGGCTCGCGTCCACACCAATTTGGGCATGGCTACTACTTATCGTTCTTATAGTTGCCTGGCCTGCATCAGGTTATGCGGCCAGCAACTACTCCATGACTGAAGCTTTCCAAGCCTTACTTAGGTGGATTCCGTTCATTGTCACTGGCGGGTTCTTTTTCAATGTCATTATTTCTTTTTTCGCCATGTTGATCGGCTCGGTGCTGGGTGTCGTGCTGGGGTTGATGCAAATTTCACCCAACCGATTAATTCGATTGCCAGCTCAGATCATCACCCAGATTTTCAGAAATTCTCCTTGGTTGGTCTTGCTTTTTATCGTTCTTTTAGCATTGCCTTATGAGATTGAGATTGGCGACACCATAATCCGAATTCCTGACTGGATGAAAGCGGTATTCGGTTTATGCCTGCCCATCATGGCGAACATCGCGGAAGTTGTGCGAGGGGCAATAAATTCAGTACCTAGTGGCCAATGGGAAGCCGCTGAATCCTTGGCCTACACACGTCAACAAACCCTTTGGCAAATTATCTTACCGCAGTGCTTCAAGCGTATGATTCCGCCGTGGATGAACTGGTACGCCATACTGACCATGGCAACACCGTTGTGCTCTCTATTGGGTGTTGAAGAGCTCATTACACTCAGCCGCCAGGCTATTGAAGCTGAAAACAACAAGCCTGAACTACTGGTTCCATTTTACGGCTTTGCACTACTCATTTTCTTCGCATACTGCTATCCGATCGCTCGCGCAACCATAGCGCTAGAACGTCGGTTCGCGGTCAAACTATAGTCCAGGCTAGGACCAGGTAACCAGTATGTCAGCGCAAACTTGGACAGATGATCAACCTATTGTCTCTATTAAGGATGTACATAAATCCTTTGGCGATCTGGAGGTACTTAAAGGTATTTCCATGGATGTTATGAAGGGCGAAGTTGTTTGCATTATCGGTCCTTCCGGATCTGGAAAATCGACACTCATACGCTGTATCAACGCACTCAACGATATTCAATCCGGATCCATAACCGTTGAAGGCATAGAGGTAAACAACGAAAATCTGAACAAGCTGGATTTGCGCAAAAAAGTGGGCATGGTGTTTCAGCAGTACAACCTTTTCCCTCACAAAACAGCGCTTGAGAACATCATGATGGCACCCATCAAAGTGCTTAAACAGGATCCCAAAGAAGTAGAAAAGCAAGCGAGAGCGTTGATAGCCAAAGTTCGTCTGCAAGGAAAAGAGAACAGTTATCCCGGAGAGCTCTCTGGTGGGCAGCAACAACGTGTTGCTATTGCTCGCTCGCTGGCCATGAACCCTGATGTGATGTTGTTTGATGAGGTCACAGCGGCTCTGGACCCAGAAACCGTCAAAGAAGTACTGGTGACCATCAAGGATCTGGCAGAAGACGGTATGACTTGCATGTTGGTGACTCACGAAATGGGCTTCGCTAAGGAGATCGCAGATCATA
>JBLHWG010000363.1:0-4796 GCA_047629055.1 Halioglobus sp. | reverse complement strand
CATAGCGTGTGACTAGCCAAGCAGTGCTTACACCGATTAGTAAGGTGCCGGTGGCAACGCCAAACATCAAACCCAAGGTGTTGGCAATGTACTGAAGTAGAACAGTGTCCCAGAGGTGAGGCCAGATGTTTTCTTCGGGATTTAACGCCAAATATAAAACAGATAAAATAGGCAGACAAACAATGAACGCCACGATTAAGGCCATTAGTGGCCAGCCACGAATGGATGCCCAGATACCGTATGGTGCTATACGCTGAGGACGACGGTTTACATCAACGCCCGTTGTTTTATCCAGAACTCTATGTGCTGGACGTTTGAGTGCACCTGGGAAATGCTTGCGGTATTGAATTTCTGGAAAGGGTGTAGACCCTCTAGCAGGGTGAACTGCAGTGTTGCTTAGTTGCCGGGTACCGGCAATTCTGCTGGCGCTGTAACGAAACGCGCCCCCAGGCCAACTTACGGCAGAAGGCGTCGCAGACTGATAGGCGGGGGAGGAACCCCATTGCGCCCTTACACGGCCCGTGACCGCAGCTGCATCAGGCAGCTGCGGTATAGAGCTCAGCGGTGGCTTCCTAGCCGTCATAATCTACAATGTCAACCAGTCGACTTGCCTGGGCGCGATATTTTGCGATGTCATTAAGAGATAAGTCATCTTTCTTGAATTCGCCCCAACTGCTAACCAGTTCTGAAGGAGATACATCGGCTTTGATTGGGTACTCATGATTATTCGTTGCGTACATGGATTGCGCTGCATCGTTAGCCAGAAACTCCATTAATTTTACGGCATTGTCGCGGTTGGGAGAAGGTTTGGTCATGACGACACCACTGATATTCATGTGAGTACCGCGTCCAGACTGATTAGGGAAAACAATATTCACTGAGTCGGCCCAAGCTTGCTGTTCTGGGTTGGTCATCATGGCACCCATATAATAGGTGTTTATTATCGCGACATCACACTCACCTTGAGAGATTGCTTTTACTTGAGCTCTGTCATTGCCTTGTGGTTTACGTGCAAGATTGCCTTTGACCGATTGCAGCCATTGTTTTGCAGCTTCTTCACCCTCATGGGCAATGACTGATGCAATGAGTTCGACCATATAGGAGTGCTTGCCACTGCGGGTGCAAATCTTGCCTTTCAGTTCGGGTGTTGCAAGATCACTGTAGTCGCTGATCAAGCCTTCTTCGATTCGATCTTTAGACGTGACAATGATTCTTCCGCGAGAAGTCAATCCAAACCAATGCCCGTCTACATCGCGAAAACTGGCAGGAATATTACTTTCAAGAACGTCATTGCTGACGGGTTGAGTAATGCCTGCCTCTACGGCGGCGGCGAGATTGCCAACATTGGTCACAAGGACGAGATCGGCAGGGCTATTGGCCCCTTCATTCTCCAGACGTTCGATTAGGCCTTTCTTTGCAAAGACCGTATTGACTTTGATCCCTGTTTCCGCTGTGAAAGCATCGAAGATAGGGTCTGTGAGAAAGGGCTGTCGGTAGGAATAGACATTGACCTCTTCAGCGATTGCTTGTGAAGGTGCGAAGCTGATGAGCAAGGGCGCAAGAATTACCAGGGCCGACTTGACAGCGCGATTGTTTCTTAATTTCATTGAGATGAACCGTATACGTTGGATAATTAACGAGCTCTAATGTTAATACGAATAATTCTCATTAACAACCATGCAAACTTTAAGGCTATATCCGAGTGTTTTGCTAGGGTATTTTTAATCGCTCCAAATGCCTAGGTTAAATATTATTCCTTTGGGGTGTCAAGCAGCAAAACAACAGTGAAGGAAATGTTTTAAAAAGAAAGAATCATTACACGTTGACTTAATAAGTTAGCCTGGGCTAAAATATCCAGCCAATGCGAATTTAAGAAAATATAAACATGTTGATCGCCCGTTCTGTTGCCGCCGTAGCGTTAGCAATTTCTCTGTCCGCAGTGAGTGTCAACGTGAGTGCACAGGGAGACAAGCTTAAAGTAGTAACTACCTTTACCGTTTTGGCCGACATGGCGCAGAATGTCGCGGGCGAATATGCAGACGTGGTGTCGATTACCAAGCCAGGTGCGGAGATACATGGGTATCAGCCCACTCCACAGGATATCGTACGTGCTAGCGATGCTGACTTGATCCTCTGGAACGGATTGAATCTCGAACTGTGGTTTGAGCAGTTCGTGGGCAACCTGAATGACATGCCTTCTGCCACATTGACTGACGGAATAGACCCGATTTCCATAGCGGAAGGTGCCTACGAGGGTCAAGCCAACCCACATGCGTGGATGGGATTGCAAAATGCTGGAATTTACGTAGATAATATTGCTGCGGCCTTGGCACAGCAAGATCCGGACAATGCAGACGCATATCTGGCCAATGCTGATGAGTACAAGCAGCAGATTAGAGATACTATAGAGCCGCTACGTATACAAATCGCCGAAATTCCTGAAGCCCAACGCTGGCTCGTGACCTGCGAGGGAGCTTTCAGCTATCTTGCGCGTGATTTTGGCTTGCAAGAGCTCTATCTCTGGCCGATGAATGCTGATCAAATTGGTACGCCGCAACAGGTTCGCAGTGTTATCGATGGAGTGAGAGCTAATGAAATACCTGTCGTGTTCTGTGAAAGTACTGTCAATACCTCGCCTGCAGAGCAGGTGGCGCGTGAGACCGGCGCAGCGTACGGAGGCGTTCTATATGTGGATAGCCTGAGTAAAATGGATGGTCCGGTTCCTACATATTTAGACTTGTTACGAGTGACGTCCCAGACCGTTGTCGACGGCCTGACAAGAAATTTGAAGTAAGCGGAGACAAACCTTGCCAGATCGAGTGAAGCCTGTAGATACCGCCGCTATGCAAATCAACGATGCTGGCGCCGGTATCACCGTCAACGACGTGACAGTCACCTATCGCAACGGGCATACGGCCCTTTACGATGCGACGTTTGAGGTGCCACTGGGCACGATTACAGCGCTAGTCGGTGTCAATGGGGCGGGTAAATCGACTCTGTTTAAGGCGATTATGGGTTTCCTGCCTATCGGCAAGGGAGAAATTCGTCTACTAGGTAGAAGCGTTAAGCAAGCGATTCGCGAGAACTTAGTCGCCTACGTGCCACAATCGGAAGAGGTCGACTGGGCCTTTCCGATTTTGGTCGATGATGTGGTGATGATGGGGCGCTACGGACATATGGGGTTCTTGCGACGCCCATCAAAGGCGGACAAAGAGAGTGTCGAGCTGGCACTCGAGCGAGTCGGCATGCAGGATTTTCGTCATCGCCAGATTGGTGAGCTGTCTGGAGGTCAGCGCAAACGCATTTTTCTCGCTCGCTCACTAGCCCAGGATGGGCAAGTTATCTTACTCGACGAACCGTTCACCGGTGTTGATGTCAAGACCGAGGACCGAATCGTTGAGCTGCTTCGTGAATTGCGTGCTGAAGGGCGAGTCATGTTGGTCTCAACCCACAACCTTGGATCTGTTCGTGAATTTTGTGATCGTACAGTGCTTGTGAAGAACACCGTACTAGCTTACGGGCCTACCGATACAACGTTCACTCGACACAATCTGGAGTTGGCCTTTGGTGGTGTACTCCGTCACTTTACGTTAGGAGGTCAGGAGTTGCATGATGATGATGACCCGCGGGAGGTGTCGATCATTACGGACGACGAAAGACCATTTGTTCACTATGGTGATCCAGCGGTTGCAGAGCCGACTGATTTATCGCCAAGCGTATCGGACAGTGCAGCAGCCTCAAACAAAGACGCTATTCGGCCATATTCATGATCGAATATCTGTTTGAGCCGTTTGGTTACGGCTACATGGTAAACGCCATGTGGGTTTCTGCTCTGGTAGGGGGTGTGTGTGCCTTCCTGTCGTGTTACCTGATGCTGAAAGGTTGGTCGTTGATAGGTGATGCGCTGAGCCATTCGGTTGTACCCGGTGTCGCCGGCGCATTCATGCTCGGTTTGCCGTTCTCGGTGGGTGCGTTCATCGCTGGCGGACTTGCCGCTGCAGCCATGCTTTTTCTCAGTGAGCGCTCAGGCCTGAAAATCGATGTCATCATTGGTATTATTTTCACGTCATTTTTTGGCCTTGGTCTATTTATGGTCTCGATTAATCCGATGGCAGTCAGTATCCAGACTATCGTAATGGGTAACATCCTGGCGATTACACCGGAAGACACCTTGCAACTGGTGCTGATCGGGGTAGTTTCATTGGTAGTACTACTAGCGAAGTGGAAGGATTTGATGGTGACATTCTTCGACGAGAATCATGCGCGTAGCATTGGGCTGCGGCCGGATTTGCTGAAGGCTATGTTCTTTGTCCTACTCTCGGCTTCTGTGGTAGCTGCGATGATCACAGTCGGTGCGTTTCTTGTTATCGCGATGGTCGTTACCCCTGGTGCTACTGCTTATCTATTGTGCGATCGTTTTACTCGCTTGATTATGCTGTCGGTGGCAATCGGTACGCTGACCAGCTTTACCGGTGCTTACATCAGTTATTTTCTAGACGGTGCCACTGGAGGCGTGATTGTCACCTTGCAGACTCTGATTTTTCTGGGCGCTTTCGTGTTTGCACCCAAACACGGTTTGCTTTCAAGTCGGCGTAAGGCTGCTGCAGCAATCAAAGGACCCGGGTTTGCCGAACTCGGTAGCCAAGCTGCGAAGGAGTCCGCGTTATGATCATGGAAACGCTGATGCAGCCTTTTCAGTTTCTTTTTATGCAAAATGCGTTCTGGATAGCTTTATTTGTGGCACCGCC
Source organism: Halioglobus sp. (assembly GCA_047629055.1). GTDB lineage: Bacteria > Pseudomonadota > Gammaproteobacteria > Granulosicoccales > Granulosicoccaceae > Granulosicoccus. The sequence continues at coordinate 48 of JBLHWG010000363.1, read as the reverse complement.
AACGGCATTGCTGTCCTGCTTTCTGGTGCTCAAGGGTTGGGCATTGAT
>JBLHWG010000362.1:0-4825 GCA_047629055.1 Halioglobus sp. | reverse complement strand
CTGTCCAGAATGGCATCGGCCAGAGTAGGATCACCAATCACATCGTGCCATTTATCCACCGGAACTTGACTCGTCACTATTGTGGATTTTGACCCATGCCGATCTTCAAGAATTTCCAATAAGTCTTTGCGTTGTTCAGAGGTGAATGAGCCTAGCCCCCAATCGTCCAATATGAGCACATTCGTTTTCGCTAGTCGACTCATCTGCTTGGCATAACTGCCATCACCGCGTGCAAGCGATAATGATTCCAGTAGTCTTGGAAGGCGACAATACAATGCGGTGTAGCCACTTTGGCAGCCCTTGTGTGCCAAGGCACAGGCCAACCAACTTTTCCCCACACCGGTGGGACCCGTGAGTAAAACGTTCAGATGCTGCTTTACCCAATGACAGTCAGTCAAGCTCAATGTCATGGATTTATCCAACCCACGCGGATGACGATAATCAATGTCTTCCATACAGGCGCTGTGTCTGAGCTTTGCTTGGCGCAATCGAGTGCTCAGACGTCGGGTATCGCGTTCCGTTATTTCTCTATCAATCAGGAGCCCGAGCCGTTCTTCAAAGCTCAATTGTTTGATGTTGTGTTGAGACTGTTGCTCGCTAAGGGCGGCCAACATGCCCGTAAATTTTAACTCGTGCAGTTTCTCTAGTGTCGGATGATGCAACATGGGTAAGTCCTTTTTGGTTAGTGGTAGTAGGAAGGACCACGAATATTGTCGTGATCATCGGGTAAGACAGGATCGGTATCGGCGACAGGATCCAACTTGTCTAGCCCGTGTTTGAGAATCGATTCCACGCTTTTGTAGCGTTTGGTGCCCAACAGCAATGCTCGCTCGCAAGCAGACTCTAGACGTTCAGCCCCGTAGGTTTTCTCAAGCCGAAGTATGCCAAGACAAGTCCGGTAACCCTGTTCGGGATGGCGTCTTGATTGCATGATCTGGTTGACAAGTTCCGCGGTGCACTTGCCGTATTTTTGCGCCCAACTGATGAGTCGCTCCGGCGACCAATCACCGTACTGGCGGTGTGACTCGGGCATGTGCCCACGCACCGTGGTGTGATGGCCTATCATTCTAGAACGCGCATGACTCGCTATACGCTGGCTGTTGTAGAAACATTCCACCGTTTGTTCGGTGTAGCGCACATCGATCTGCTTCTTCGTATAAGCATTGGGCACTGAGTAATAGTGACGCTCCACCTCCACGTGATAGTCGATATTAACGCGCGCTTTTTTCCATTGAGCAAAGACATAGGCGCTGCTAGGCAGAGATTTTAATGCCGGTAGATCCAGCGCTTCAAATTGCGATCGCCGGCAACCTGGTAGTTTGCGAAAGGGTCGATCATTCAAACTAACCAGCAGCTCCTGGATGCGACTGTTGAGCTGTTGTAACGAGAAAAACGTATGGTTGCGTAACGCTGCCAGAATCCATCTCTGTACAACTTGTACGCCCACCTCGGCTTTGGATTTCTACTAAGTCGTCAACTGCTGGTTGTTCAGCGGATAAGGCGCTCCGAGTCTTCACCATCACTCATCCTTTCCACCCCTGGCTGGGGGAGGAGTTTGTTTTGGCAACCCGGCGTCTGAACTGGGGCGAGGATCGTGTGATGTACCACGATAAGGAGGGTAAGCTGCGTTCTATGCCAACCGCTTGGACCAGCGAGGCCGACAAAGATCTATTTATGGAGGTGTCAGCTGGCTCTTGCTGGTTTCGTTTGGATGATTTGAGCGAGCTCGCCTGTTTGCTGCATACGATGAAAATAGATCGTCAGAGACGATCCCGAGGTGTAAAGTGAATCATGCCGCGTGTGTAACTATATATTTGCCGCATTGTTTTTTGATGATAAATAATAACTTCAATAATATTCATATATACAAGTATAAAATCCATATTTAAAATATATTGACATTGACTAATGTATATTTGCGGCGTATATATAATTACACACGTAATGCCTTGATATCCACTATGGCGAAGCGCAGCAATACCAAATCGGACCGACTCAAAGCTGCAGGCATACTCAATCCCCAAGCCGAGCGCGTACTGGCGCCTGAGTTTCAGGTCGACACCTTCTTCGATCCGCGCGACTTGGTGCAGGTAAAATACGAGATGCTACGCATGGTGCGCCAAAACGGTGCATCGAAGGCGGACGCTGCTGAACGTTTCGGTATGTCACGTCCCACCTTCTATCAGGCACAGGCCGCCTATGAGCGCGACGGGCTCGTTGGTCTGTTACCCCGACAACGTGGACCCAAAGGCGCCCATAAACTCGATGCCCGAATCATGGCGTTTATCGACTCTCATCTTACGGAGGGCACCCCTATTCAGGCACCCCGGTTGGCACTGCTTATCGAAGCAGAATTTGGCTTGCAGGTGCATCCACGCAGTATTGAACGAGCATTGCAGCGGAAAAAAAAACGCCAACAGTAACAGAGCCTGTCGATCTGCCATGGGCAGCCATCTCGATGTACGAAACACTGCGCTCGCAAGTACTCAACGGCGGCGCACTCAGAACGGGGCTGGCGGCGGTGTGCCACCACGGCATGCTGCGAGGCCTCCAAATGCTCTCCCGTGATACGACTGCATCGTCTCGTTGCGTGGTGAGTCCGACCCCCACAGTGCCAACCAACGACGCGCTGGTCCGACAGTTGGCAACCATGATCCTCAATGTGCAAGCGGAGTCCCGACATGCTTACTGAGTTCCATCAAAAAATTACCAACACACATCTTGAACGCGACGCGTTTCTCTACATACGACAGTCCTCTTTGCGGCAAGTTTTCGAGAACCAGGAAAGTACGAAAAGGCAGTATGCGCTGCGTGAACGAGCCATTGCACTAGGTTGGCCCAGTGAGCGCATTCATGTCATTGACAGCGATTTAGGCCAATCCGGTGCGCAGAGCGCAGGTCGAGATGGTTTTTCACATCTGGTCAGTGAAGTGGCAATGGGCCATGTGGGCATCGTACTGGGGCTGGAGGTATCGCGACTGGCGCGCAACAATGCAGACTGGCACCGCCTACTGGAGCTCTCTGCCATGTCAAGCACCCTGATTCTGGATGAGGACGGTGTGTATGATCCGACGCAGTTCAATGATCGGTTGCTGCTTGGGCTAAAGGGCGCGATGAGTGAGGCGGAGTTGCACGTGCTCAAAGCCCGCTTGCAAGGGGGTATTCGCAACAAAGCAAAACGTGGAGAGCTTGAACTACCGCTGCCGATCGGATTGGTTTATCAACCCGATAAAACCGTGGTGCTCGACCCTGATGTACAGATCCAGCACTCGGTCCGGTGGCTCTTCGAGACGTTCCGCCATACGGGTTCTGCAATGGCTGTCTTGAAGCGCTTCAAGAACGAAGGACTGGAGTTCCCAGTTCGGGTGCGACGCGGAATAGGCAAGGGAGATATGCATTGGGGGTCACTCAATCATTCACGCATACTTCAGATTCTGCACAACCCCCGCTACGCAGGGGCATTCGTTTACGGCAGGACCCGCACAGGACGCAATGCAAAGATGCAGCCGACACCTCTGAAGGTAGCGCAAGAGAATTGGCAAGTGCTCATCCCAGAGGCGCACGCCGGCTACATCACTTGGGAGGAGTTTGGACACAACCAGTTAACCCTTCGTCGTAATGCCGGTGGTTTTGGCAACGGTCGTCGTGGCAGCGTTCCGCGCGAGGGCGCTGGATTACTGCAAGGGCGGATACTGTGTGGATTCTGCGGCGCCAGGATGCGAGTACGCTACCAGAAAGTCGGTGGCGAAATGGAGCCCTACTACCAATGTGCGGAGGCCTCCGTTCGCCATGCGGGTACGTTGTGTCAGTCGGTTCGTGGGAGTCATATCGATAAGGCTATCGAAGCGTTGTTGCTTGAGCTTGTTGCCACCCCAGCGCTGGAGGCAGCACTGGCGGTGCAGCAGGAAATCACCAACCGTATCAGCGAAGCGGATACGTTGCGCCAGACTCGTCTTGAGCGTGCTCGTTACGAAGCTGAGTTATCACGTCGCCGCTTCTTCGCTGTGGATCCCAGCAATCGGCTTGTCGCTGATACACTCGAGGCTGATTGGAACGAGCAACTGCGTCAGCTGGATGACTTACAACAGGAACAGAATCGACAACGTGATGCCGACAAAAACCTGCTTTCAGAAGAAGCACGTAGCGCAGTATTGAAGCTGGCTAAAGACTTTTCGTGCGTATGGTCTGACGAACGCACCACATCCATTGAACGAAAACGAATGGTGGCATTGTTAATCGAGGACGTCACATTATTAAAACAAGTTACTATCGACATTCATGTTCGCTTCCGGGGCGGGCAGACACAATCTTTGAACGTGCCATGTCCAGTTCCAATTGCTCGGATACGTAAAGTATCTAAAACCGTGGTTGACGCTTTGGATGAGCTACTTGATACTCACAACGATGCACAAGCTGCAGAACAGCTCAATAAGCTGGGCCATCGCAATTGGAAGGGCGAAAAATTCACCGGTAAACGCGTGTCGTTCGTGCGTAGCACGTATAATCTCAATAGTCGCTATGCACGCTTGCGTGATCGTGGGTTTATTAACGCCACCGAGATGAGTAAGCATTTAGGCATTTCCCAAACAACGGTCTACGAGTGGGCCCGTGATGGGCTCCTGCAGCGTGAGGCATGGGCCAGTGGCACAAAATGTCTCTTCGCCACACAGCCAGGTATGATTATCAAGAAAGGGTGCGGCGGCCGCGGTGCCAAACCACCTGAAGTATCTACCGTTCCTTCATCAAAACAGGAGATAGTATGAACCCTTCGCCTTGTCTTTGGGTTTCCTCGGACGCGTTGGTAGAACCGCCGTTGCATAATGAC
>JBLHWG010000361.1:0-4862 GCA_047629055.1 Halioglobus sp. | reverse complement strand
TCGCCAACATCATCATCATGTCAGGCGCTCTGCGCTCACACGAAGCTGTCATTGCTGCCCATACAGGTCATATCGTTGTGCGTGAGACAGGGGCAATTGAAGCCACAGGGCACAAAATTATTACAGTCGCTACTGATGATGGAAAGCTCACACCCGATTTAATCGAGACCACGCTTAGGAGTAACGCTCATTTTCCACATATGACCCGGCCCAAACTGGTTTACATATCTAACGCAACAGAGGTGGGCACGGTTTATACAAAGCAGGAAGTCACGGCATTATCCGATTGCTGCAAATCAAACAATCTGTTTTTTATGATGGATGGAGCTCGATTAGGAACCGCCATAACAGCACTCAAAAGCGACTTGTCCCTTAGCGACGTTGTCAAGCTATGTGATATCTTCTGGATAGGTGGTACCAAGGCGGGTGCGCTTATAGGCGAGGCCATCATCATTCCCAATGCAAAGCTTGCCGATGACTTTGCCTTTCATATCAAGCAACGAGGTGCGTTACTAGCCAAAGGTCGATTGCTGGGTATTCAATTTGAAACCCTGTTTACAAACCAACTATTTTTTAAACTATCCGGGAATGCAAATAAGGTTGCACAACGTTTATCTAACGCATTCACCGATGCGGGTCACGAACTGGCAGCGGCAACAGAGAGTAATCAGATTTTTCCGATTCTTCCCAATAAACTCATCAGTCAATTGAAAGAAAAATTCGATTTCTATGTATGGGAGCCACTGGAGAATGACCGATCCGTTGTGCGACTTGTGACATCCTGGGCAACTGATGAATCTCAGGTAGACGTATTAACCGAAGCACTGTTGCAGTGAAGAGCCACTCCGACACACAAGCTGGAAACCACACCGTTGACAAAGAAGCTGTCTACGCCTTTCTAACAAGTTTTCAAAACTCTCTGTGCAAGCAATTAGAAGACTTGGATGGTGGAGCGAAATTCGTTGATGACGCATGGCAACGCGAAGAAGGCGGTGGTGGTCTAACGCGAGTTCTCACCAATGGCAGTTTGTTTGAGAAGGCGGGAGTCGCATTTTCCAAGGTGAGTGGTTCTACCCTGCCCCCATCCGCATCCGCCCATCGACCTGAGCTTGCGGGCAGAAAATGGGAAGCTATGGGCGTGTCCCTAGTACTCCATCCCTTGAATCCATTTGTTCCTACCACTCATGCCAACGTGCGGTTTTTTTGTGCCGACAAAGACGGTGATGATCCTGTGTGGTGGTTTGGTGGAGGATTTGACTTAACCCCTTACTACGGATTTGACGAAGACTGTGTTCATTGGCACCAAACGGCGCACGACGCAATAGCGCCTTTTGGCGAGCCTTTACACACTAAATTTAAAGAGTGGTGCGATGAGTATTTCTATCTGAAGCATCGGCAGGAAGCACGCGGTATTGGTGGTCTCTTTTTCGACGATTTCTCAGGTGATGGGTTCGACCATGCCTTCGCTCTAATGCAATCTGTTGCCAATCATATTTATCCAGCATACGCGCCAATCGTGGAACGACGGCGATACAACGATTACACAGAGGCACAAAGAAATTTTCAGCTATACCGTCGTGGCCGTTATGTGGAATTTAACTTAGTCTTTGATAGAGGCACGCTGTTCGGTTTACAGTCCGGTGGCCGAACCGAATCCATTTTAATGTCATTACCTCCGAATGTGAGTTGGCACTACAACTACCAACCCGAGCCGGGAACGCCAGAAGATGATCTGACTGCCAAGTTTCTACCGGCTAAAGATTGGCTTTCAGGACATTCGTGAAGGCTCAGGTTCATAACTCTCTATGAAAATGCTCTTCCGGCTGTTCTGACTGATGATCAATCAGTCATTTCGCAGCAGAGTCGACATCATGGGCCCTGCCGAAACAACGGTACGTGTCTATCCCAATGATCTCGACATTTTCCTACACGTTAATAATGGCGTCTAGCTGACCTATGCAGACTTGGGCAGAACCGATCTCATGTTGCGATCCAATATTTTCAACCTTATTCGAAAACAAGGCTGGTATCTCGTGGTTGCTGGAGAAACTATACAGTTCAAAAAATCTTTAAAGCTTTGGCAAAAATTCACGATAACAACGCATATTCTGGGTCGGAATGAAAAATCCATCTATTTGGAGCAACGATTTACGCAAGGTACAGACTGGATTGCAACAGCAACCATCGATGCTCGTTTTTTAGCAAGAATGGGAGGCAAATTGACGCCGGCACAAGTCTACGAGCTTGTTGGTTTCAATCAGCCCGCACCTGAATTACCTGACTATGTACATCGCTGGAAGGAGTCAGTACAACTCAGCCGCGATGCACCTTCCACGCCCCACTAAAAACAGAGAAACCTATATGGGGACCGGATTATCGGAGTAGATATCAAAAATACCCTGCTTTACTTCATCACTAAGCGTAATTGTTACAGCACTCAGATTGGTTTTAAGCTGATCCATCGTCGTAGCCCCAATTATCGCTGAAGTCATAAATGGGCGCGACAAACAAAATGCGAGAGCCATTTGTGCAGGGTCTAAATCGTGCTCTTTGGCCAAAGCGATGTACCTCTCGGAAACAGGTGCACTTTTGTGAGTATATCGACCAGAGAGGTTATCGTTCATGGAACGCCTGGAGCCTTCAGGAATTCCACCACCACTGTACTTACCGGAGAGCATGCCTGCCGCTAACGGTGAGAAAGCCAGTAAACCTATGTTTTCATGGTGCGACAGCTCTGCAAGATCCAGATCAAACAAGCGACTCATCAGGTTGTACTCGTTTTGAATACTGACCATTCGCGGTAAATTCTCTGCTTCTGCAATAGACAGAAACTGCGATGTGCCCCAACAACTTTCATTGGACAAACCCACATGCAGAATACGCCCGGCTTTCACTTCAGCATCGAGCGCCTGGAGGATTTCGTGAATACCGTCCTTGGTTTTCTGTGTTTCCTGGCCCGTCGGGTCAAACGTCCAGTTCTGTCTAAAGTGATAACTCCCACGATTGGGCCAGTGCAACTGATACAAATCAATGCGATCCGTTTGTAAGCGCTTAAGGCTTCTCTCTACTGATATACGAATTTTCTCTGCAGAGATATCCTGCCCACCGTACATCCATTCCTTGCCTGGACCGGTAACCTTAGTTGCGATAACAACGTCGTCTCGTTTGCCGGAACTAGCCACCCATTGCCCAATGATCGATTCTGTATCACCCAATGTCTTTTCAGACATTGGCGTCGTTGGGTACATCTCAGCCGTATCAATGAAATTAACCCCAAACTCTATGGCGTACGCAATTTGCTCGGCAGCCTCGGCATAAGAATTCTGGGTGCCCCATGTCATGCTGCCTAAACAGAGTTCGCTGACGAATGTATCTGTTTTTCCTAATTGATTTTTTTTCATGATTTAGCCCAGTCCATATAAGATTCCCTTGCCAACTTCGCTACAGGTCCTAATTCATAGCGTGTATTTTCAAACGCCGTTATAGGCGTAACCTTGGCTATATTGCCCGTCAGAAACACTTCATCGGCTTGATGAAAATCATCATACGTCAAGCAACTTTCATGAACCGTTAAACCGTTTTCGCGCAAAAGTCCCAGGATACGTTGACGAGTAATGCCATTAAGAAAGGTTCCATTGGGTATCGGTGTAAACACTTCACCCTCTCGGGCCATGAATACGTTGCTGGTGGCAGACTCAGCAACGTTTCCTAACGAGTCGCAGACCAAAGCGTTTGAAAAACCTTTGGAGATAGCTTCTCGAATCATTCTGGCATTGTTAGGGTAAAGGCAAGCAGCCTTTGCATCCACGGTGGCTACGTCCTGCGTAGGCCTGGAAAATCGGGTTGTTCCTAAGGTGGCAGATGCATCAGCAGATGGCATAGGAATTTCTTGTAAACACAAACAGAAATCAGTCGACTCAGCGTCTGCGCTTATAAATCCCTCACCATATCCGGTTGACCAGTACATAGGGCGTATATACACCGCTGCGGAGTCATCGAATTCTGCCAAGCCTTCATGCACGCGCTCCATGATGGCCTCTGTGCTAAGACTCGGGTTCATGCCCAGACTCAGGGCCGAGCGATTCACCCGCTCGCAGTGCGCTTGAAGGTCTGGAGTTACGCCATCGAATTGCCGTGCACCATCAAAAACCAATGTGCCGAGCCAAGTACCATGATCGGCTGAACGCATGACTGGCACGCTGCCTTGTTGCCAACGACCGTCGTGAAAGGTAAGAATTGTATTTTGGGAGGACACTATGCACGGACCAAAGAACGGGGACAACTCCCATGCTACCCCATCACGTCACTGCAAAACTATCGCAGCACCAGGCTTTATGCCATTTTCTTCAAACCACCCCTGGTTAACTTCCAGTGCAAATTTCGCAGCCTTACGAGAGTCAAACAACTGACCAGGCCCTACATTCATGTGATGAATTTCATTAATCACCATGTCTTCGGAGATATAGGCAATGGATAAGGGAATGAGTGTATTTCGCATGGTAAAGGTCAACTTTCGTTCGTCAGGATATACAAACAACATGCCCGAATTAAAATCCATAAACTGTCGAAAACTCAGCCCCATGTACCGTTGTTGACTGTTTGCAGCCAATTCAACAGTGAGCGGGCTTCCATCAATTAACATCACAATGGTTGGTAGGTGAGGCTGTGACTTGTATTGATCCACTGCCGTTTTTGCAACCGCATTCGCAGGCCCCAAGAATAAACAGAGTGTCGCAACAAATGCAACCAGAAGACTGACAAAGCGCCACACACCACTGCTGGACAAAAGCCTGCGCCGAAGGGATACCACTTGCACAATATTGTGCTCGTTCAGTGCTTGTCTCATGTAGTTCATTGTAAGC
>JBLHWG010000360.1:0-4867 GCA_047629055.1 Halioglobus sp. | reverse complement strand
TCTCCACCACACCACCTACGCCTCTGCTTTTGAGTACCTCCTTGGCGGAGTCCTTTGCAAATGCATCTCCATGTGAGGGTGTCGCACTTTGGCCAGCCCAGGTCAGCATCGAAACGTCATTGATGCCATCTCCGATGGCTAACACCTCTGATTGCGCTATGCCAAGTTCTGCGCTCATCTTCGCCAGTGCATTGCCTTTACTGGCACCCGGCGCATGCACCGCTGTCACTGAAGTGAAGTCCAAAAGTGTCACTCTGTTGCCATATCTGGCTTCAAGAAACCGGTGTACATCGTTAGAGGCCTGCTGGTTACTCACAATATCGATACCTGTGGCCTGGATGCCGGCTTCATGGGGTTTTGGATGTACCTCGATATCAACACCAGACACTGCAGCAAAAAATTCAGAGGCAGAAGTTTTGCTCGTCACCAGATAGCGTTCATGGTCGAACCAAGCAATGCTGTAGCCGTGCTCCATGGAGTAATCGTAGAGCTCCTGGGCAATGTCGGGATCGATCGTGTATCCATGCCGAAGGCTGCCGTCTGGTTCATGTAATGATGCGCCTTGCTGGCAGATGACCGGTTCGTTGATACCGAGGTGCTTTGCGATCGGTGCCGTGCCTGGGTACATTCTGCCGGTAGCTAATACGACAATAATGCCGGATGCCTGCAATGCCGCAACGGCTTCGACAACGTTTTTCTCCGGCAGGGCATCGTATGGCACACCGGGCTCCAGCAGTGTACCGTCAATATCAAGTGCAACCAGTTTTGTTTGCTTATACATAAAACCCTTTCTGAAAAACCCTCATTGCGAGCGAAATTGCTATGCAGCCTTAATTGGAATCAGTTTAACGCGTAATTCTGTATAGCCCTTTATGAAGTTTGAGACAATTCGCTCAGGCTCCCCGACCATTTCAATCCTGTGGAATCGCTTCATGATTTCTTCCCAAAGGACTCGAAGTTGCATCTCTGCCAGGCGATTACCCATACAGCGATGGATACCAAATCCGAAAGATACATGGTGCCTCGGGTTAGTCCGGTCGATGATAAAGTCATCAGCGCGTTCAATGACTTCCTCGTCACGATTGCCAGAGATATACCACATGATGACCTTGTCACCTTTTTTGATCTGCTTGCCACGAAACTCAAAATCGCGAGTCGCTGTGCGACGCATATGGGACAAGGGTGTTTGCCAGCGGATAATTTCTGACACCATGCTGGGAATGAGTTCAGGGTTTGCTCTCAACTTGTCATATTCAGCCGGGCTTTGGTTGAGGGCCAAGACGCCGCCGGAAATAGAGTTTCGGGTTGTATCGTTGCCACCGACGATGAGCAGGATAAGATTACCGAGAAACATGTCATCGTCCATCTCTTGGGTCGCGGCGTTGTGAGCAAGCATAGACAGCAGGTCGATGCCGTCATCTGCTGGTAGATTCGCTCGTTCGGCCCATAACTTACGCATAGTGGCGAGGCAATCTTCGAGTGCATCCTCCCTGGCCTCGCGGGTGAGTCCCGGTACGCCAACGCCGAGTTCTGGCACTGAGGTTGCGATATCAGACCAATAGGTCAGTTTATATCGATCCTCGAAAGGGAAATCGAACAGCGTCGCGAGCATCTGCGTCGTCAATTCGATACTGACTTTTTCAACCCAGTCGAATTCTTCGTTCAATGGCAATGAGTCGAGAATGGTAGCGACTCTCTGCCGAATAAGGTCTTCGAGCTTCGACAGGTTGCGTGGTGCAACCACACCCTGCACTGCCTTGCGCTGATCGTCGTGTACAGGCGGATCCATGCCAATGAAGCTGGAAGTATCACGCCGCGGCTTAGGAATTCCCAATTCATCCAACATGGATTGATCAAAGATCGTGATATCGCGATCCGATGAAAATACCTCATGATTTTTTTCGATTTCCATGATGTCGTTGAACTTGGTCACCGACCAATAAGCACCGAACATGCTGGTTTTACAGTAATGAACCGGTTCTTCTTCACGTAGACGTTTGAAGTAGGGGTGCCACAAATCCTGTTGCAGTAGGATCGGGTGACTGACGTCAATATCCTCGATTGGCATCGTTTCAGGGTCGGGTAACTGTGTGGCGTCAAGTATCATTTCGCTCATGTCTGGTGTCCCGTATTGGTTTTGTATGGTCGTATTAGATTCCGAGGTTAATGTTGCTGCTTTTGGAAATTGTACCTACAGGGATACTAGCACTATACATATGGAGACCAAAATGGCCCATATCGGCAGCGAATTTTGGTCTCTACTTGAGAGTCCGCAAAGGGGTTCCAGGTCATGGCTGTCTGAATTTTAAAGCTCTGAATCAGCGGCCTCTGGAACCATTGCCAAGCTGATATCCAAAGGCCAGGTTTCAAATATTGTTACTTGAGGCTCGCCAGTATGCGTGCAAGGCTTGCCTTGCGACTATCGCGTTTATTCGCTGTGTATGCGTGACCGGGGAGTGCACCGAGTTGCTTCGCGATGGCCAAGCCTTTCGCCTCCGCTTCATCGGGCTGTGCCACTATATCTAGAAAACCCGCATCAACTGCGCCTTCAGGATTGTAAAGCGTCGCTTGAATCACGGCTGCAGTATGATGTCTCAAGGACACTCGTGAGCTAGCAAGTTCGTGAGCAAAAACAGGCAATGACATTCCGATCGCAGTTTCATTCAAGCCAATTTTGAAGTCACCTGCAGTGCCAACCCGAGTATCGCTTGCCAGCAAAAGAAAAGCGCCGGCAGCAATGGCGTGCCCAGTACTCACGGCAACAATCGGCTGGGGAAAACCAAACAAACGGTAAAACATTTCCGCACCGCGGTTCAGCAGTGCCTGAGCTGCCTCTGGCCCTTTTTGAATCTCTTTCAAATCGAAACCCGCAGAGAACTTACCCGGGCGCCCTACGATCATGACCGCATTCGCTTCTTGCTCTGCTCTATCAAGGCCTTCACTCATAGCATCCATGAAGGCATGACTCACTGCGTTTGCTTTGCCGTCGTCGAATCGTAAAATCGCCACGCTATCTTCAACGTCATATTGCATAACTTCCATTTGCTTCAGCTCTCCAAATTAGTTTAGACAAGTTTAACAGCAGCAGTTTACATGAAATTCAAGACATCCATTGTTTGGTCAACCACCTAAATTTCTAGCGGCCACAACCTTATGCTTCAGAGGTTCGTTAGTTCATTTTCAAGGGGCTATGGTTTGTACGTCGTAAGAAAAATTTCATGTGAACGATATCGCGGACGCTAGACAGACAATTTTTACACGCAGTCAAAAGTTCCTGTCTAGCGACCTGCCTTGTTGTGGGTTTGGCATTGATTCAAATCACGTTTACTCTGGCTCTTTACTCTCACGCCAATGGATGCAGTACAACGGGAAGGTGTGAGTAACCTTTGACGAAGTTGGATACGACGCGCTCTGCCTCGCCAACAACCTCTACTTTGTGAAAGCGTTTGCTGATCTCTTCCCACAGTACGCGCAGTTGCATCTCTGCAAGGCGGTTACCCATGCAGCGGTGAATACCGAAGCCGAAGGAGACGTGCTGACGTGAATTTTTACGGTCGATAATGAGCTTGTCTGGGTTCTCGAAAACGCTCGCGTCCCGATTTCCAGAGACGTACCACATGACGACTTTTTCGCCCTTTTTAATTGTCTTTCCATGTAACTGCACGTCTTCCAGTGCCGTTCTGCGCATGTGCGCCAAAGGCGTTTGCCAACGAATAATTTCTGCGACCATATTTGGAATAAGATCCAGGTTGCCGCGTAGTTTATCGTATTGATCCGGGAACTGGTTTAACGCTAGTACACCACCAGAAATGGAGTTGCGGGTTGTGTCGTTGCCGCCAACTATAAGCAGCATCAAGTTGCCTAGGAGTTCACCCGGTGGCATATCACGGGTTTCGGGGTTATGTGCCAGCATTGTCAACAGATCGAATCCTTCATGGGCCGGATCACGCCTTTGTTGAAATAGCACCTGGAAATACTTAAGGCAGTGCTGCAATTCGGTACCTGCTTCTTCCCAGCTCGAAACAAACCCGGACCTAGGGCCAATCGTGCCGATATCGGACCATCGGGTCAGTTTGCTGCGTTCTTCAAATGGGAAATCGAACAATGTGGCTAGCATCCGCGTGGTGAGTTCGATTGAAACATGTTCTACCCAGTTAAATTCCTTACCGACGGGTAAGCCATCGAGAATTTCCTGAACGTTCGAGCGGATCAGATCTTCCATCTTGGCAAGGTTCGGCGGTGCGACCACAGGAGACACGGTCGCCCGCTGCGTATCGTGCTTTGGTGGATCCATGGCAATGAAGGATGAGGACTCCGCGCCGGGGCTATCAACAATACCGATGCCTTTCGCACTGGAGAAGCGTTTGTGGTCGGAATCAATTTGCTTGATCGCGGCGTGGCTTGTGATCGACCAGAAAGGGCCGTAGCGGCTGTTCGAATGATAATGCACAGGCTCTTCCTGCCGTAGACGCTCAAACAATGGCCAGTGGGCATCCTGTTGGAACAGAAAGTGGTTGGAAACATCAAGTTGGTCGAGGCCAACGGAGTCTGCAAATACCTGCGCACTCTCCCTAGTGGCATTTCGATAGTCAAACATCAGCATCTCTTGCATCCAATTAGATGAATACTGTAATCCTATCTCTAACAGCCCTCAAGTCAAACAATGGCACGCCCAACATTCACCCGGTTCGAGGCTAAGCGAGCTCTCGAAGGTGGACGTCATTGAATGAAACAGTCACACATCTTAAGTTGCCTTTCAGGACCTGCCCTGTGATGCCGAAGCTCAAAGCCAGACGATTGCTGTTGCCGATAGAATTGATGGGGATGACTTTATCATCGTGACCTATGGCGTCAGGGTTGATAGTGC
>JBLHWG010000359.1:0-4904 GCA_047629055.1 Halioglobus sp. | reverse complement strand
ATGCCGTCACCCGATCAAATTAGCGTTGCTCAACTCAATAAACTAGTAGGCACTCACAATGCGCCCATCCTCGTCGACGTAAGAGACGATGAAGACTTCGCACCAGACCCGCAGTACATTCCCACAGCCATACGATGCTCGCGCCTGGACGTTGAGCAATTGGCAGAAGGTTTTAAAAATTCTGCTGTCGTTGTTTACCGTCAGAAGAGACTCAAACTCGGTGAAGGCGCTTCTGCCGTGCTACGAGCGCTCGGTGTTCGCGCTGAAGTTTTACAAGGCGGCTATCTGGCATGGCGAGAAGCGAATTTGCCTGTTATTGCTCAAAAACTCTTGCCACCGCGCAATGCTACAGGACAAACCGTGTGGGTCACACGTCATCGCCCCAAAATCGATTGTATTGCCTACCCTTGGTTAATCCGTCGCTTCGTGGATAGGACCGCACAGTTTCTTTATGTCGGCACATCTGCCGTAGGAGCCGTTGCAGAGAAATTCAATGGCGTTCCTTTCGATGTGGAAGGGGTTTTCTGGAGCCATAGGGATGAGCTTTCTACCTTCGACATTATGGTTGACGAGTTTGGTTTGAATACAAAATCTTTACTACGGCTCGCAACCATTGTCAAAGCGGCTGATACGAACCAACCAGAGCTGGTCGCTGAGTCCAAAGGTCTACTCGCAGCATCCCTGGGTCTGTCACGCATGTTCTCTGACGACCTTGAGCAGCTTGACGCCGGGTGTTTACTTTACGACGCGTTTTATCGTTGGTGCCGTGATGCAACCGATGAGACTCATGACTGGCCAGGCACGGCGGTTCGACCTTAAATGAAAACTGGGAAAATAAACTCTGCAAAAGAAGAGCTAGTTAAACACCCTACACTGCTTCAGGCTTTTAAAGTGTGGCTGAAAATTGGCCTGTTGTCCTTCGGTGGGCCAGCAACACAGATTGCATTAATGCATCGCATGGTGGTCATCGAAAATCACTGGCTCAGTGAAAAGCAATATATCAACGCCCTAAGCTTTTGCATGTTGCTACCAGGGCCTGAAGCCATGCAGCTTGCAACCTACGCAGGATGGCGTATGCACGGTGTTAGAGGCGGCTTGCTGGCAGGGCTGCTGTTTGTTATTCCTGGAGCGATCATTGTCCTTATACTGGCGGCCATTTACACAGGGTATGGAAAACTACCGCTGGTGGATGCGTTGTTTCTAGGCGTGAAAGCAGCAGTGATTGTCATCGTCATTGAAGCACTACTACGAGTCTCCAAGAAAGCACTCCAACGCCGAGCTCATTGGATCATCGCGGCCCTGGCTTTCATTGCAATTTTCTTCTTCGAGGTATCGTTTCCACTGATCGTCATAGTTGCGGGGCTTTATGGATTTTCAACTAACCCGCTCCCATCAGATTCAACAACCAAGCAAGCCACCTTGCCTTCAATGATGCGCTCAACACTACTAACGGTTTTGTTCTGGGCCTGCCTGTGGGCAGCACCGATCATCGCTGTCTACTTCTTTGCCGATAGTCACTTCTTGTTAGACATCGGCGCTTTCTTTTCACGATTGGCAATAGTCACTTTCGGCGGTGCTTACGCAGTATTAGCCTACATGGCGCAAGACGTTGTGGTCGATCTAGGTTGGCTGACAGCCAGAGAAATGATGGACGGATTGGGGATGGCTGAAACCACACCAGGCCCTCTAATATTGGTGACCGAATTCGTAGGCTTTGTGGCAGGCTTTCGCGAAGGTGGGATGGTTTTAGGTCTTGCCGCTGCTGCTATGACATTATGGGTGACGTTTATCCCCTGCTTTCTCTGGATCTTCGCAGGTGCACCTTATATCGAATGGATAGGCGACCAGCCCAGACTTCGAGGTGCTCTTTCGAGTATCACCGCGGCTGTGGTCGGCGTAATACTCAATTTGTCAGTATGGTTTTCCTTGCATGTACTGTTTGTTACTGTCACCGCTAATAAAATCGGGCCACTCACCTTATGGAGCCCAAGCCTTTCGACGCTAGATTGGCGAGTTATGGTATTGACCTGCATTTGCGCTTTGGCCGTATTCATCTGGGAATGGTCAATCATGAATGTTCTACTGATGGCCGCAACTTTAGGCCTGGCAACCTTAGGTGTGACTACTCTCTTTTAAAAGAAGAACGAACACCAATTCCAGTCTTCACTTGAGTGGCGATCAGGTTGCCAACTGATGTGATTGCACTTAGCGGAATTCTAAATGGGCCGGTTGAAACCCCTAACATAATCACGGCCTCACCATTGTCTGTCTGCTCTTGAGTATTCGCCAGTACAGTCATTTGATTTAATTGTGACGTCATGCTTTGCTGAGAAGTCCAATCCGAGGTATCTGATTCTGCGGTGACAACATAGCTAACGAGGGAAAGCCGTTATGAACCTCTCCGTCCAGATCTACTAACTCGATTAGCACAGTTGCTGAATAAGTTACCGTAACGACGTTATCCTCATCCTCCCCAACGACTATATCTAAAGTGATCTCCCGATCGCTATCGTTGTTGTTAAAAGTTTTACTTGCACTGGTTGAATTCGTGCGCAGTAAAGCAATACCCTCTCCTTCTGCCACTACGTTGGAAACCGAAAAATCCATTGTAGAGTTGTCCGTTTTCATCTACTAATCTGACATTCACGAATATTGTTGTCCAAGGAACGACGAACTCGTGGTTCCACGTAGTGAAATGGCTCACCTGTCCCGATAAGAAAAAGCCAGAATAAGACTCGCTATCGGTTACAACCACCGACTCACCATCTCTTCCTTATCATATCTTCAGTATCGTAATACCATATTGGTATTAGCATGCCCTCTGCCGCCTCGATAGCAAGTGTCTCGCCTTTGGGTATTACGACTGTAGTTAACATGTCAGTTTTGATAGTTGCAGTCATACCTGGACGCAGCTGAAGATCCCTGCCATCTTGCGAGAAGTGAAAATCACTCATCCCAAAAGTAGCCAATACAGATTCTTCGCTCATGCCCTCACCAATACCAAACAGGTTCGGTGCCCAGGCACCCTCACCATTCAAGTCTTCTATGTCTATTTCAGTAATACTGACTTCAGCATCTCCAATAGCGAGAGTGCCATCTGTAGATTCAAAAGCGTTGGCCGGTACCGCGACACTCACCCGTGTTGGGCTAAGCAGGTTTGTCATCCCCCCACCATTGTCCAGATTGAAAGTGATAGGGGGTAAGCGACCTGCTATATCGGCACTAATCTTGATGCTGATTTCACATGCCGTAGCGACATCGTTGGGTGATTTTATTTCACCATCAATACGACTATTACGTGAGATTAGCGCACCGACATCTGTGCCGCCACCAGGATTCGGAGCATCAGGTTCACTGACGTCCACGCTAACATCAGGATTGGTAGCCGCTGGTACATTCATACCAGAGTTAACACCGACCCCGGAACCATCACAAGCTGATAAAAACAAAGCTGTTAGCAATAAAAATGAATATTTTTTTACTTAGTCTTATATAAGAAGCTGAACAAAATTACCTAGCCAAAATATATGCTACGTTGGTAAAGCATCTTATCGCCTGAGAACACTGGACCTTCAAGAAGGTCAGGTAACAGATACACGCGAATATTGAAAACTACTTGTTAACGCTACCTACAATCGTTACTCGCAATATTTGAATTACCTACGAACAAAAAGCAGCGCTAACTTTCTAACCACGTGGTTAAACCAGAATGGATACAGCAAGCAAAATTGCACTGGTTCTAGGGCCAGTTACCGAGTCGGAGTTTTTTGAAAACTATTGGGAACAACACCCACTGCATGTTAGCCGGTCATCCAAAGAACACTTCGCATCGTTAACTTCTATCGACACCATCGAATCGGTTTTGTCTGTCCAGGCGCTCTTTTATCCTTCCATACAACTGACACAATTAGATCAAGCCATTGAGGTATCTGAATACACTGACGCGGCTCGTCGTATTCTTCCACATCGACTCATTGAAAGACATCATGAAGGCGCCACTATTGTTATTTCACAAGCCCATGAAAAAATCCCGAGCCTGGCCGATTTTCGCCGCGACATACAAAACGAACTAAATCTGCGTTGCCAGACAAACGTCTATTTATCGCCAAAGGGTAAACAAGGATTTAACGCACACTTCGATTCACACGATGTGTTCATTCTCCAAGTTGCTGGCACCAAAACTTTTAACTTTTACGAAGGTGGTGTAGAACTACCCTATCAACAAGATGGATTCCAAGCTGGCAAACATACCGTGGGGGTTCTGTCACAATCCATCGCACTGGAACCAGGGGATACCCTATATATCCCACGAGGGGTTATGCATGACGCAGTGGCAACTGAACAAACTTCGCTGCATATTACGTTAGGTGTTTACGCAATCACATTGCGAGATGTCCTTATACAGATGACTCAGCAGCTCACCGATAAAGACCCAGAATATCGGAAGAGTGTTCCACGCAATTTACAAGTTCTTTTGCACAATGATGATTTACCGCTGACCGATGAACTTCAGCAGTGCCTCAAACCAGTACTGACGAGTGCAGGACTAATAAGCGCACTGTCTAGCATTGAAGATACAGCTGCCATTAATTCTGCTCCAAACTGCGAGGGCATGTTGAGTGCTTCACCAACCCGAGGAACTCTAAACAAGACGATACAGATAGATCCTTCGCAATTAATCAGTGTTGAACGATCAGGTGAGGTTATTCGATTAAGAACACACGCTCAGGTTCTGGAATTCATTAACCCACTGCGCGCAGCAATAGAGCAACTACTCTCTGCCAAAAAACTTGAGATGAGCAATTTTGAAGGCCTTGATGACGATCAAAAACAAACGCTATACACTCGGCTACAATGCGCTAACTTACTGATGGAAGAATAAAGGTAAGTCAGTTTTCAAGCGG
>JBLHWG010000358.1:0-4954 GCA_047629055.1 Halioglobus sp. | reverse complement strand
AGGAATCGGTTAGTCATCTGCAGTCACCCACATTCGCCTACGTGTAATTCCGAATACAAATATTTTAGATTGTAGCAATCTATATCTGAGAGTTCGTAGCCACGAATTAAATCGGTCTGATTCTGATTCTGACATTGATGTTGAATTCACTGTCATAGTCAGTTCGCAGCTATACCGCAACATGGGCCAGGCACTTTCGACTAATTAACAGAGCATGCTGACGGGTATTGATCAGGGTGTGTCATATTGTGAACATGAATAGAGCAATAGTTGCCGACGGTGGAGTTCAAAGAGGAATCTACACAGCCGGTGTTTTAGATGCCTTTTTGGCAGAAAAATTCAATCCATTCAATATGGGTTGTGGGGTTTCGGCGGGTGCTAAAAATTTGCTGGCGTATTTTCTTGAGCAACCAGGCTATACCAAACGGGCCATAGTTGAACTCACGGCAGCAGATGATTTGCTGGTGCCTTATCGCTGGATGACATCACGTAACATTATAGATCTGGATGGTTACTTTGACCGCTCAGTGAGCGATCCAGACTACTGGTTTCCTTACCAAAAAACAGGCGAAATATAGCGTCAACGCAGATTACAGTTCGTTGCAACAGACAAAGAATCACTTGAACCTATGTATCTGGAACCTGACGAATTGTCGGCTGTCTCGTACCTTAAAGCCTCAAGCGCAGTACCTTTTCTCTATAGATCTGGAGTATCGTTTGGCGGGCGTATTCTCGTGGATGGTGGAGTCGCAGATCCACTTCCTGTTCAGCACGTCTACAAGCGAGGTGCACGCCGTATCGTGTTTATTCGTACGGTGTATAAAGACAGCCTCGATAATCACAATTTGTGGCGTCAACGCTTTGAGAGCCTGAGAAAAATACCGGTCGCGCCCACCAAACTGCTACACATGCTTGAACGTCATGAGGCCGCTGTGATAGAAGTGTCATCATTAGTCAACGCCCCCCTCCTAAGGATCTTGAACTCATTTTAATACAATCTCAAAGCCCCTTGTTTAGTCAAGTGTTCGGCAGCCGCTCGGATGCATTGCTGAATGACTAGGAGCAAGGTAGGCGCGAAGGCCAATGCGCGGTCAAGGAGCTTCGGCATTGGCTTTCTCCAACAAGCTCTTGATTACAGCGTGACGTGGTCGCGATAACATAATTTCTGTCAGATAATTTCATTATATTTAGCTCAACAATGCGCCTTGCGTTTTGGTGGCTTGGCGTTGGATGTCATTGAAGGTTTTTGGTACGGTAATAACCGCCTCTGAGATAACATTCAGCTGATTGATGCATGTCAGTCATGGGTATTCGTGTAAAGCCTCTGAGTGAATTTGGACAATCCTATTTAATTGCTAATATATACAATGCAAGAACTATGAGCTCAGACGTCCGCTACGACCCGCCCGTGAGCAACGGCGTTTGCCGCTCAGCTGGCATCATATTTAAGAAGCACATAACCAGCGTTTGCAGAGACATTCTCGGTGACAGCAACACTTAGCACGGCGCCCGCAACCAAAGGTGCCACTGTGATGATATTGCCTTGCACATAAGCATCATCTGTTGAAGGAAACAGAACCTGGTGTTGCCACCAGAACCATCCAACAACACCTATAACAGCAACTAATACAACGACGAGGATAAGCTTGGGATTCTTTATGATGGTGCGAGCGAGTCCTGAAAACAACGGTCTGGTGCCAAACAACATCCAGATAATCTCAAGCCCTGAAGCGGCCAGCCAAGTAGGATGAAGACCGCCAGTAGTAGCGTCAACACACCGTTCACAATCATCCACGTTGCACCGGGGTAGCACGGTCAAACACAAAAGCCTACTCCCAACATGATCACGGCTTCAAGAATAAAAAGGCATGTCAGCAGCAATGTCAGAACACGAGAACCCTCAAGAGGGAACACGGGCGGGGTTCACCCGGATTGATTAAAGTAGCCATCAGCAATTCCTCAGCGCGGAAGCGTTCGCACCACACACGATAAGCCAGTGGAGCACAATGTGTAGCTTCGTCAATCGTTGCTGTGAACTTTGGGGAGCGGCATTCAAGGGTATAGTTTCATTGTAATAGTACAATTCGCTTGGTCAGTTGATTATTCCGACTGCATCCACGAATTTAAAAATGTCAACTTCACCACAGCATTTGAGTTAACTTACAGTTCTTTAAACTTGCCGACATCTGCTGGTTTGCATTACCAGAACTGAAGCACATAGACCTTACAGTTCTGTGCGCGACCTGTTGTATATTTGTCGCGGCATGCTGCTTATTCCTAACTGGAGCACACTGCGCAAAATATGAAAACTAGATATTGCGAGTTGAATACAAAACTGTAACTTCGGTAAGAATTTTTTTGTAATCTTACGGTGCCATTTTATTTAGTGTAAAAACTAGTTTTATATATAAACCAACGTTTCCTTTTTTTTCGAATAACCACCATGAACATGCCACTGACTCGACGAATTATTCACGGAGCAATGCTTGCTACTTTGATTACCCTATCTGCCAGTTATGCATCCACGCCAACCTCAGAAAGCACCGGTCAGTTCGTGAATAACAGTGTGTTGACCAGTAAGGTTAAGGCAGCACTGGCAAAGGTAGATGTCGGCGACGCGGATTTCTTAAGTCTCAGCTAATTCGCCGCCCTCAGAATATGTTTCAAGCAATCAGTGATTGCGACACATCATTCACTTTCTAATTATTGAGGATACAACCATGAACAAACGAAACGCTATAGTTACTGCCATTGTTGCAGCGTCTGCCCTATCGGGAATCGGCTGGATAGCAGTAGCCAACGCCAATACCGACAAAGCTGCAGAAGTAGCTAAGGTTACGATTGCTCACGATCAAGCCGTTAAAATTGCGTTGCAAGCCGTACCAGGCTCAGTCGTTGAGTCGGAATTTGAGTCTGAAAACGGTGTCTCTTTGTGGGAAATCGCGATTCTAGGCGCTAACCAACAAGTGACCGAGATAGAGGTTGATGCTAATACCGGTAAAATTCTGAGTCAGAAAATCGACAACGATAAGGATGATGAAGATTCTAAAGACGTGAGGGATGACAAGGCTGATGAAGGGCCTGACGAAGAAAAAATCGAAACCAAAGGCTAGTCAGTAACGAGAGGCGGCGTGTTACCACAATTGATAACACGCCCAATCTTTCACAGGCAATCAGCAGTGTGTAGTCTAATGCTGCCTGTCCGTAACAGTAAGCTCATTGTTAGACTGAGCGCTTCAGAAGTTAGCGAACGATGCAGATGTCATTACTTAAGAATATCTGGTCAGCCGGATTGGTAGGGAACTTTGAGCACGAATCTGAGCGATCAGAATAATAGTAAGAATAGCGAAGGTTATACTCAGACTGATGTAATAACCCAGATCCTACGTCATGGGCGAAAAAGCACCTGCCGTTTCACCAAGATTTATAGCCAGGATCATGGCAACCCAAAATGAGTGTGTGACGACTTCAACGACCACCCTTGCAGTTCAGAAAATGATTGGGACAACGACTGCATCGGCAAGGGATGATGACGCTGCAAATACGGTAGCCATGTGTCGGGAGCGCTATCATGCTTGAAGCCCAGTTATAATAGTTAAAAGCACGATTCGCTGACCCTTTGATGGCGCAGCACGCTATTAACCTAAGAGATACAGGTCACTCTTGCGTTAACTATCTATGACAAACAAGCAGTATCAGAGACAGCGCAGCGCAAAGCCATACCCCTAGGATAAGAGTGGCAGCGACCCAATTGGATGCTAGCTTGACTCGAATTTGTGCCTTGGCGCGATACTCGCTCATCAAACTCATAGGGATCATTTTTACAACCAACATGATTCCCAGAGGACCTATAATTATGTCATCAAGATAGCCCAAGACGGGAATGAAATCCGGAATCAGATTGATGGGGCAGTGGAGACGGACATGACTGTTTCTTGAGATCCAGATAAGCTCTATAGTACCAACGTTATATTATGGTAAAGGTTGGTTTCTTGGCTTGAAATATGATAGTAATTAATTTCCCGACAAGGAAAAAATGGATCTTCTTGGAGCATAGTATCGAGTTTTCATTCTATTGATTTTCACTATCTTTACCAAACACTATAGCTACGACGATACCTCGAATAGCGGCTGTTCATAGCGGAAGCACAAACCACCAACAGATCGATTTTCCAATGTGATTTTCCCATTTAGTTGTTGAGCGATTTCTTGAGAAATTGCCAACCCCAGCCCGCTGCCCGGATTAGCATTCGTTGGACTTCGATAGAACGGTTCCATTACACGAGATAATTCACTGGGATCGATTCCCGGGCCGTTGTCCTCAACAGTGATTAGCGCTGTGCTCTCCCGTCCAGTAATGGCGATATCAATCTGCCCATTCTCTGGAGAATGAAAAATGGCGTTTTCAATGGCATTGCGAATGAGTTGCGATAGAGTTTCGTTCTTATCCAACACATGTAGGACTACGTCCTTCACCAATCCCACATCGACGCCATGTTCCACGGCTAGCGGCTGTAATTCCCCAACGACAGAACGGACAACGTCGGACACAAGTACGGGTTGAGTCTGTTGTGAGTCATGATTTTGAAGTCTGGCTAGATCCAGTAGGCGTGTAACAAGATTCTGCAAGCGATCAAGCCCCTGCTTTACCTGTCTGGAACGATCTCTGCGTTCGGTTTCTGACGACGAGCGCGCTAAATTTTCAGTTAAAATCACCTGCGCTGCGACCGGTGTTCGAAGCTCATGCGCAGCATCGGCAACGAATCGCCTTTGTCGATACAGCACCGCACGATTCCTCTCCAGCAAGCCCCCTATCGCGTTTATGAACGGCGCTATCTCGCTCGGCACGGCTGATTCGTCCAGTGGGGGTAACGTTTCACCTGGTAGTGTCTGTATCGTTGCCGAGAGCTTTCGAAGTGGTTTCAGTGCTCTACTGACTAGCATGGGTATCAAA
>JBLHWG010000357.1:0-5002 GCA_047629055.1 Halioglobus sp. | reverse complement strand
GGCCACGATATCATTCTCGCGCACACCCGGTTTTAGTTCTTCATAAATCATGTGATAGACGCCATCGACCATCGATGCTGCCTGATTCAGTAGTACTATTTCATCGACGTTCTTAATTTCACGCGCATCAAGCATGACTTGTTGCCCGTCAACCACATTGATACCCGCTTTCTGCAGCTCGAAGAACATGGCAGTCTCTGCGTAATCCACACCCAGAGGCATATCCCCAACACCTGCTGCTTTTAAAAGACTCATCACCTCTGTCGCGTGTTCCTTCATCAGCCCAACAGCGGGTGGCACTGTGCCGCGCATGCCTAACATGCCCGCACGACATCGCTCAGGATCTAACCAGTCACAATACAGTCGGTGGTGAACCGCAGCAGAACCGAAGTCCCACACGACGGGCTCCTCGTCACCCATTAATAGAGCGAAGCGGCACAACTTGTCGCGTTCCCACTCGCCAATTTTTGTGCCGGACACATAACGGATATTGTTGACATCAAACAACAACAACGCACCACATTCAGAATTTTTCAGCGCTTCACGTGCACGTGCCAAACGATAGCGGCGTAAGCGGTCATGATCGACACGTCGCTCAAAATCGACCGAAGTATGACCCGGCGAAGGTATATGACGATCCCATTGCCAATTGGGCAAACTATCTTCGGGTCTAAGAATTCGTGGGCTTAATGCTGTTGTCATCAGATAACCTCGTTGAGGCCTCTGAGCAACGAGATCAGAGGCTAATAATGTCCATGCTCACGCATCAATTTATCTGCGCGGTTTTGAGCATTGCTTAATGCCTGCTCAACTGACTTAGAGCCAAGCAGCATGTCGTGAAACTCTTCGCCTGCAATTGCAATAATGTCTACAATTTCAGGTATTGGAGGCCGTGGCCACATGCGTACAACGTTGCACCTGGCCATGTCATCCACAATGGAAATTAACGGTGATACACGCCGCACTTCCGGATCAACGCTAACGCTGAAGCGTGGGCTCACCAAACTGCCATTCTCGATGTAGAGTTTTACAGCTTGAGCAGAGGTAAGCGATGTCAAAGCTGTCCAGATTGGATCAATTCTATGCGGCGCCACATTGGCAGGGATTGCGAGCGCATACCCGCCTATCGGAGCGATGTTGTGACCATCCAAACCGCGGGGGTGTGGCAGATATTCTGTATTGCCGTAAGCAGGAGATTGAGTATCGAGTTCAAACAACGGTGCCAACAATGTCGCGCAGTAAGCAATGCCTGCTTCACCCTTGGCATAACTCCTCGCTCGCTCATACCAAGACATATTAAGAATGCCGCGTGGTGAATAATTAAGCAGCTCCATAAAGTACTCAGCAGTATTACGCGCCGCATCCGTATCAAACATGGGGCGGAAATTTTCTCCTTTGACATTCTCTCCATCAAAACCGGCTTTAGTTGGCTGTAAGTTAATAGCTGGTGTTCCAAATGCTGCCATTACAAACAAAAAAGAATGTCCCAAGGGTGTCCCCCTGCCTGCATTCCACGCAATACCCGCCATGCCATCAGCAAACGGATCATGAATTTTCTTAGCGGCAAATAAGGTTTCGTCGATTGTCCTAGGTACAGCCAAACCGAGTTCTGCAAAAATATCCTTTCGATACACCAGTAACTCAGGTGCAGTTTGCACCGGTATGCCTAGTTGTTGGCCCTTGTAACGCGTACTGGCCAAAGCTTCAGAATGAAAGTCCGATAAATCTAGCTCTGAGCGTTTGATCAAATCATTCAGTGGAAGAAACCGATCAGCTTGCCCCATCTCACCAAACCACGGTAAATCGCATGCAATCAAGTCGTAACGAGATTCGTGCAATTCAGAGTTATCGATAATTTCGCGGCGCAATCGATCAATCGATAACGCGCGATTCTTAATAGGCACACCAAAGGTCGTCTCGAATTGTTTTTTGAGTCCATGCATGGCCATGAACGTAGGGTCTGCATGAACAAGAATGCGCAAACCCTGTCGTATTTGTAGCTTATTCTCCATGATGGCCGGCGGTGGAAGTACGTTGCCTGCAGCATAAGATTCGCCGAAAAAATAGTCAGATCCTCGATCGCCAGCACCCGTTGCTGGGAAGCTACTGCCTAATAAGGAACGAACTCTACGCGCCAGCTCCTGCCATTCGTTAAGCATCTTCTCGGTAGGATGTAATGAGAACGATTTACCGGTGCTGGTTCTGGCACGCTTGACGATCAAGTCCCGTTCCATCAAGGATGTGATGGCACGCATCCCACTGCCATAGGACAGTCCGGAATTCGCTGCTAGAGACGAACTGGTTGTCAGCTTGCCTGTCAGGTGGTTTCTCATGATAGTCGTAAAAAGCCGAGTTTCGCTATAACCGGACTTTCTGGATAAGGCTTGCGCCATCTCCTGATCAAGCTGTTCGATAAAATCGACCACTCTTGATATCTCTGCGCTGAAAAGTGCCGTGCTGCGCAAGTCAGGATGGGTCTCGTAAGGACCTTCCGAATACGAGTGCCGGCTCTTGGCATCTATCGTATCAAATTCGCTTCTCCGTGCCACCATGGCAGCCACCTGAGAGTCCGCGGGCAATGAGCCCAGTGCGAGTAGCTTAAGGTGTAGTCAGCTTCAAGGCTATGAAAATATATCCAAAATGGATATATTTTCTCATAAACTCTCCACGATGCTTATCCAGACTGAATTTTTTTCAGGGAGTCCAAAGCTGCACGTTGGCTGGCGAATAATCGCTTGCGCTGGTCGGTATCCTGCAATAGTTGCCATCGACGCTGTTTGTCATCAAATAGTCTCGAGCCCGTTTGAAACATGATGACTATCATGAGCAACACGCCCAAATATAGCTGCACCATAAAAGCGGGTGTCACATTAAAAACCAAACCCGTGTTCAGAAAATTAACGGATAAAGTACCTATTGCAGCACCTAAGACACCGCCTTTTCCGCCCATGATGCTGACGCCACCTATAAACGCTGCCACTGTTCCGGCGAGTAGCAGGTACTGGAGACCCAAAGCTTGCGCGGTGCCCGAACGCATACCAATAATAACACCGCCTAAGCCGGCGCAGAAACCCGAGATGGCAAAGACTATTACCATGGGCCGTTTCAGGCTGATACCCGAGGCGAGTGCTTCTTTTCGTGCTCCTCCTATGGCATAGATTTCACGACCAAATCGCGTGTAGTTCATGAACAGGGCAACGAATATGAACATGGCAACCACCACTAGGCTTGCGGGTGAGAAGTAGACGAACATCTTGGTTGCGATGTAATCAGGCACTGTGAAGTCTGTGAGCATGACTGTCTTTTCTTCCGCGGCGAACAATGCAATACCCCGTAGTAACATCAAGGTACCTACTGTTAAAACGATAGCTCTGACTCGCAAGTACGCGATGAAGTAGCCTTGAATAACACCAATAAGAGTTGCCACTGCGAGGGCGATTAAACAAGCCTGGATTGCACCCATGCTATCGGTAAAGCGCACCGCTATAACGGCAGATAGAGCGGCATTGGAACCGATTGACAGATCAATCTCGCCTGCAATGATGCACAGCGTTAGAGCCAATCCCACCAGACCCAACACGGCAAATCGCTCCATGATGGCGTAGCCAGTTCGATGCGTAGCAAAGTATTCGGTAGACAGCGCGAAATAGCCATAGACACAAACAGCCAGCAGTATAGCGAAGGCTAAATCGTGATTATCGATGATCCACTGTTTTATTTTATTCATATCACGGTCACTTATTCTTGCACTCGACTACCGCGCCTGAGAAGCGCGAATACGATAATACTGAACACAATCATTAAACCCACTGCCAATACACGTGGGCCGCTGTTGAAGCCATGCAACACCATCATGTTGTCAACGGTACTGATAAAAATGGCTCCAAGGCTGGAGCGCAATGTTGATCCATAGCCGCCCATTATAGAGTTACCACCTACCATGACAGTGGCGATAACCAGAATGGTCATATCACCAGAAGAGCCGAAGGAGGATGAAAAATAGTTAACGTGCGCACTGGAAACCTGAGCAGCAAACGCGATAGCGACAACCGCCGAACACACCGAGGCAATAATGCATGTCTTGATAGCCATGGAGAAATTCTCATGGCCTGTGGCGTGCCCTGCAGCCCGATTTGCCCCGACAAGATACACCTGCCTTCCGAAATTTGTGTAACGCAGAACCAACTCCGCCACCACTGCAAATAGTATAAATGCTACGGTTATATTCGGTAGCCCCAGAAAGGAGCCACTGCCTAACCACTCTGCACCGTGGGGTCGGCGAAATGATATTACAAGGTTGTCACTCCACCAGGACCCTACGCCAAAAAAGAGGCCCGCAGCGCCTAGAGTAACAACGATAGGGTTACCACCCAATCCTATAAGAATGCCTTGCAGAGCACCCGCTATAACGGCAATCAGCATCGTAAAGATAAAGGAGACCTCAAAGCCATAGCCTGCAGACATAGATGTAGCAAACGCTATGACACACAGTGCTGCGGTCTCTTTCATGGACAACAAAAAGAAATTTCCTGACAGCGTTACAAAAGTTAGACCGATTGCCATGATGCCGACCAGCGCAGCATCTCTAATAATGGTCTTAAAATTGAACCAGGTTAAAAAATTGGGTGCCGTTACCATACCCGCAACAAACACAAATACAAGCAGGGCTACCATGACGATAACCAGCGGAGAATAATGTTGCGTTAGCTTGCCCCACAGGGACAACGATTGCTTAGCAGGGGTCTTCATGGTGTCAGCGGCCATTGGTCTCACTCACATCACAGGTTAGTTTGGTTAAAAGGATCAGTAATCTGCTTAAGTATCGTGGCAGCAGATAACTCGTCTTGGGAAATTTCACCGATCAACATACCTCGATAGAACGTGATCACCCTATCTGGCAAATTAGTGATTTCCTGTATGTCGGTGGACGCAAGCACGATTGCAGCACCAGCATCGGCAAGCTCTCGCAATTTACGATAGATCTCTGCACGCGCACCGACAT
>JBLHWG010000356.1:0-5111 GCA_047629055.1 Halioglobus sp. | reverse complement strand
TGCTGGACAACCCCATGCCTGACGATCCAAAATTTTATTGCACATCGGCTGCTATGAATTGTTACGGCAAGGGCGTCGCACATGCAGCACTTGGACATGACGAATCTGCACGTAATTCGTTAAATGATTTTGAAGAACACGCAGCCAACGTACCTGAAACTCGTTATATCCATGTGGTCTCGTGTCAAGAAATATTAGGAGTGGCACGAGAAATGTTAAAAGGCGAAATCGAATACCATGCCGGTAACTACGAGCTTGCATTTAAGCATCTTCGCCTCGCTGTCAAAAAAGAGGATGCTTTGCCCTACGATGAACCGTGGGGCTGGATGATGCCCAGCCGTCACGCATTGGGTGCTTTGTTGCTAGAGCAGAACCAGGTGTCTGAAGCGATGGATACCTATGAATCAGATCTGGGTTTGAATTCGAGTGTGATCAGATCCAATCAGCACCCTGACAATGTTTGGGCACTGATGGGACTGCACGAGTGCTATCAGAGCCTTGGTTTGCATAGCGAAGCTCGTAAGATCAAACCCCGCTTAGATGTCGCGCTTGCGCGCTCTGATCTTGATATAAAGGCTTCCTGTTTTTGCAGCATGAGCAAGTTTTGAAATTTCTGAGAGAGTAGCTTAAGCAAATCCACAGACAAAAATTGGTGTTGTGGACTAGACAACGCAGATAACAAATTTCATACGAAGGTAGGTGGGATGAAAGATCGATTCGATTATGCAATATCTACTTCGTCTCAGGTAGCACGCGACCATTACATCGATGCGGTGGACCGTGTTCTTGCAGGGCAGGCTGGAATAGTTGATACCTTTCAAAATGCAGTGGAGTCTGATCCGAGTTTTGCACTTGGATTTGCTGGTTTGGCGAGGGGCAAGCAATTCAGTGGTAACGTTCCAGACGCAAAGAGCGCGATGGAAAAAGCACGCAAGCTGACAAAGGGGCTTGGTGCGCGTGAGCGGAGCCATATCAACGCCTTGGGTCTCTTAGTAGATGGGAACGTGACTGAAGCCTATTTGGCAATTCGCACGCACGTTGACACTTACCCGCGCGATGCGTTGGTCGCACAAACGTGTTCATCAGTATTCGGGCTGATTGGATTCTCAGGGAAGCCTGGACGCGAAGCCGAAATACTAGCCTATACCGCGGGCCTGTTGCCTCACTATGGTGAGGATTGGTGGTGTCTCAGTCAGTATGCATTTGCTTTGTGTGAGACAGGTAATCAGGTCAAAGCATCTGCAATCATTGAGCAGTCGCTCCGCCTTAACGCCTGCAATGCCAATGCTGCGCACGTTCAGAGTCATATCTATTATGAAACGGGTGAAACCCAGCTGGGTATTAGCTATCTGGAGGATTGGCTAAAAACATATGACCGTTCTGGATATTTGCACGGTCATCTTTCATGGCACGCAGCACTTTGGTCGCTGGAGCAGGGCGATATCGACAACATGTGGCGCCGGATCACGACAGATATCCAGCCTGGCGTTACACACGCTCTGCCTGTAAACGTCCTTACCGACACGGCGTCGATACTTTACCGCGCAGAGCTGGCAGGTGTATCGGTACCAAAAGAAAACTGGATTTGCATCAGCACATATGCACAGCAGTTCTTTCCTAAAACAGGTTTAGGTTTTGTTGATATTCATGCAGCTCTTGCTCATGCGATGGCGGGAGACGCTAAAGCACTTAATACAATCATAGATTTCCCTAATACATCTACCGGTGACTTAGTAACTCCCGTTGCTGAGGCTTATAAAGCAATCGCACAACAAAAATGGAAAGAAGGTGCCAATCTTCTGGTTTTAGCAATGGCCGATCATGCTCGGTTAGGCGGCAGTCGTGCACAGCGTGATGTGTTGGAGTTTTCCCTGCTTGGTGCGTTACTGAAGCTTGGCAAGGACGAAGAGGCGAAACGTATGCTCATGTTACGGCGTCCAGTTTTGGCAAACACTCGGTCTCTTCATGGGCTGAACGAGCACTAGCTAATCTCGTCTACGTTAATTTGCAGTAGGATTGCCCGGCGCTTTTGCTACTTCATCTCCTAGGTCTCCCCAACCGATTGCTCCGAAGTATAGAACAGCGACTATAACAATAAGGAAAAACAAGATGAACTGGACTAAAGGTGACTGGATCGTTCGACGGGAAGTACTCTCTAGCGGGCCTTGGCTGGGTGTGATTGCGAAAATTATTGAAGATACTCCCGAGCATCTAATTTCATATATCCCCGAAGGCTCACCTTTCGGTTTTCCAGATGGCGACTGGCCAACCCCAAGCGGTAAGCATCCTTGGTCTTATAGGAAATCTTGGGAAGGACATGGCTGCTTAATGATCCAGAGACCTGAAGATGCATACGCTGTATGGCATTTCTGGCATGGCCCCGATCGAGAATTCTTATGTTGGTACATTAACCTTCAAGAACCCTTTCGGCGTAAGGCTCTCGGTTACGATACACAGGATCTTGAACTCGACCTCATCGTTTATCCCGACGGCAATTTGGAACTAAAGGATGATGAATTAATGGACCAGCGTGTTCAGGAGGGGCGCTGGAGTGCAGAACGTGTTGCAGAAATACGTGCAGATGCTTCGATAATTTATGATCGATTGAAAAATGGCGAACGTTGGTGGCCGCTAGAGTGGCGAGACTGGAAACCTGACCCCGCTTGGGTCGTTCCAAGTGATTTACCGGTTGACTGGGCAACGATGTAAGTTTGCTTTGGGTCGAACTTCCCTGGTAGGCAAGGTGTCACTTTTGGATCGACTTTAACGATCCTGGTGATCACGTGACCCAAAAGGTTTGAACCTATGTTGTAACGCGACCCAGTCTTCGATCCATGATTGGCAAGTATCTGTCCCACTTGCTCGCGGCTAACAAACTTTTGGTGGGTAGCATTTGTATGTGTAACTACCATGATACTCTTTTCTTGGCCGGAGTTCTTTGTAAGCCAAACTTCGAGTTCCTGTTCCGAATAGACATTGATGCGCTTTAGTTTCGGGATTCCCATTGGCAGTATTTCCTCAAAGCGTAGCCTATATAATTTCGATCTTACTACATCTTAAAAACATCCATAAAGCTCTCGTCGTTATCAGACAGCCTACGGGGCCTTTCTGCCGACTGCGGATTCGCCACGCTTGTGTCATTTGGCCAATTTACTATGACAGCAAAGTAAACTGGTCTATGACAACTGGGCGTACGAAGGTCACATCAAGTCAGCTGTCTAGAGAGCCGTTAAGCGTGTATTGCCCCCAATTCACGTTGGAGATCGTCATAAGCGCGATTTATAATTATTACTCGAACCGCGCTGATCAGTAGCACTAAATCGGTCATTCCGGTAAACCAGCTTTTCGAAGCGCACCTTCAATGAGCGCTAGATTGTCTGGATGCTCATCCGACATAACATTCATAATGGCCGCGACCGTCACATAGAAGCCCAGAGCGCCATATTCTTCTGCTGCCCACTGCGCATCATCAATATGTCCAAGCAGTGCGTAATTTGAAATCTCAAACAATATGGCGAAGTTGGCATCTGCTCAAGACACTTCAACAACAGCGCTACGGCATCTTCGTAACGTCCAGTTTGAATCAGGGCATTTCCATAACTTAGGAAGTACCAAAACGGAGGGTTGGGGTGTGATGCCAATGCTGCCTTCGAATTTCAGAGATACACATCCTGATGCTTTCATCTGTCGCTAGTGTTTCTGGCCATACCGCTTTTGCCAGCTCGTCTTTGCTGACTACTGGCGAAATCCATACTATAAATCCTGTGGATGTGGATGCCTATGTTGCTGATTTTGAGACACAAAGAAGTCGTATTTCGTTTTCGTTTGATGGTGTTGCGCACAGTCTGGCCTTCGATGCTGCTGATATGGAAGGCAACTCAATATTTGCCATTTATGACGACTTCGCCGTGATAGTTGGGTTTGATTTTGAAAGCGAGGAGTCGTTACCCACTATATCGCTAGTCCAAATCGATGATGAAAGTGACACTGTCACGGCTCAGTGGAGCGCAGATGATCTGATGCTTGGGACCACTGCTGAGGAGGACATAATCTATTCAGGTAGGCTCAAGGGGTACCGCCACTGATGCTGAGTTCGACGTTATTCTTGTCCTTAACAAATCACTATTGTCGGTGGGAACTAGTACGTTGGTAGTCTCTGGCACTGATGCCCTGTTGAACGGTGACATGGGGACAGCCACCTATACACAGATACGCGAAATGATTGCGGCGAATCCGAATGTCACGCGTCTTGTTATCCAAGAATCTAGTGGCTCAGTCAACAACGACATCAATGTGCATACAGGTCGCTTAATCAGAGCAGCGAATCTAGCAACTTATGTGCGGGCGGATGGAGACATCAATTCTGGAGCGGTTGATCTGTTTACAGCAGGAGTAACCAGAACCGTTGAACCAGGTGGAGTTCTGGGAGTCCATTCCTGGTGTTGCAAAGACTGTGTTACCGGTGATAATTTGCCGAGAAATGATACTGGTCATGGGACTCAGCTAACGTACTTTCGAGAAATGTTGCCAGTGACAGGGGTTGACTTCTACTTTTATACCTTACAAGCAGCGCAGTTTGATCGTATGCACCGCATGACACGTGAAGAAATGACTCGGTATAACGTGATCACTAGCAGTAATTAAAAATAGACTGCCCCAGACTCGAGACGAGGATGCACCATGACAATAGTTCCCGATGAAGGTTCGCTGACGACAACCCCTGCGTTGGCCCAGCGCGTCCGGACGTATCTCTTGCAGATCGCTGATCGGGCTGAGCCAATCACCTACAAGGCCCTAGCTGACGCCATGCAACTCACACCACCGAAGACGATTCATCAGGTTACGGAGGCACTCGAGTACCTGATGAAAGAGGATGCGGCGAACGAGCGTCCTTTTGTGGCAGCGTTAGTGATCAGCCGGGCTCGCAGTGGATTACCGGGCCCCGGGTTTTTTGAAGCTGCACACCAACTGGGGCGTTTCGATGGTGACCCTTCAGGATCTGAGGCGGCGACCTTTCATGAAATGGCATTTGCTCAAGCGGTTACTTTCTGGAGTTCAGTTGAAACTCCAGAAACTGATGACAACGCATGAGGGCTTGCGTCTTGGTAACT
>JBLHWG010000355.1:0-5141 GCA_047629055.1 Halioglobus sp. | reverse complement strand
GACCAGTATCGGGAATAGTACGCCAGTACTGCTGGCCAGAGCGAGTTCGTTGCGTAAACCGGTTTGCTGCGCGATCGCATAGCGCTGAGCATCTGGCTTATGGCTTATTATGAGTACACGCCACTGATCGTGATCTAGCTCAACGGTATGGAAGCCGTTTTTTAATTTTTCAGGAAAATACGGCTTTCTGGATTCGGATGTATTCTTAGCCAGCCTTCTGATCACGATGTTCACCTCCTCGTCATCCTGCTTGCCAGAGACGTAAGTTGATACGGCGACTTGATTGGCCCGAACAAGGTTTGCTACCGATTGCAGCAACTCATCCTGAACCTCACGCGCAGAATAAAAGGCTACCCACCCTGCGATGATACTGCTAAATAGCGACAACACAAGTGCCGTGATTAAAATTGAACGACTGAGCGAAAACCTGAGTGATTGGCTAGTCACAACTTCGGGACCATCCAGCCCAGGCCTCGCACGTTTCGAATCGATTCTCGATTAAGTTTTTTTCGTAGCCCGTGAATAATAACTTCGACGGCATTGCTCGCTACTTCGTCGTCCCATCCATAGATACGTTCTTCGAGCTGTTCGCGAGAGAGAATCTGTCCTGGCCTCAGCATCAGTGCATGCAGTAAACCGAACTCCCGGGCAGAGAGCTCCACAGGGATCTCATTGAACACAGCGCTCCGGCTCGCAGGATCCAGCTTAAGATTTTCAGCAATAAGCATCGGAGTCGCCTGATTATTGTGGCGCCTTAGTACGGCCCGCATACGCGCCTGCAGCTCATCGATTGAGAATGGTTTTAACAGATAATCATCCGCTCCTTGATCAAGCCCCTTCAAACGGCTCTCTAGTGCATCCCTGGCAGTGATAATAATGACGGGTACCTTGTTTCCAGCAGCGCGGAGCTGGCCAAGCACTTGTGTTCCGTCGCGTTTGGGTAATCCCAGATCAAGCAGCACGATGGTGTACTCGGTAACCTGTGCCGCTGCAAGTGCCGCCACCCCATCTGTCACATGATCAACAGACATCGCCGCATCATTCAAGGCTTGTTTGATGCCTTCTCCGAGCATTGGATCATCTTCTACCAGTAACACTCTCATAGTACTTCGCCCTTGAGTTACCAATCTTGATTTAATTTAGGACCGCCAGCCAGTTGTGCTGTCTATTCCCTAAAAGCATGTTACCCCGAAATACTTAGCTCACGCTGAGACACGATGATGATCTAAAGTGAAAACATGATTCCGGATTTAGCCTCTACTTAGTTGTTAATAGCTGTGGATTGGGTTGTGCGAGCCACAAGCTTTCCGGTCGCACTTCTCGCTATTGGTTTAACTTTATAGCTCCCGTTTTGGTAAGCATCGGCAGCCCAAGTTGCATGACCTACAGCTTTCTCAACCAGATCGGGCGAGGGTTCAGGTAGCTGCTCAATGCTTATGCCGTTATAGCGGAATCCAATGGGCGCGACGCCCTTCTGCAGCACGACCAATTCGTCGCTCTCATGTACGCCTGTATGCTATTAAACCGCATTACTGCGCGCCCAGGGACCTCCTTGGGCAAAGCCGTATAATCTCGACTCGGTATAGGATGAGTGCCTGATACATCGAACGATGACAGTGGTGTTGGGGCTAGGTCCACTTGACTTGCTACCCGTTTTTCGCGAAATGGTTCTATATCGGCCCAATAATCAAACCAGGAATATGGAATCGTTTCACTGGCACAAGATCCGAAGCCGCAGATGCAGCGCATGCATTACGGGATCAGGAAGCAGCCCAACTCGAGTCGGTCGAAGAGGCACAAGCATTAATGCAAGCAGGTACCCGCTCTGAGGACATCACTGCCGCCGAAGCTTCCGTGGCTGCAGCGCAAGCACAACGCGAACAGGCAGCAACGGCAGTGAAAGACACCAGACTGATTGCGCCCTCACGAGGCTTAGTACTGACACTTGCGCGTGAACCGGGCTCGTTCATGTAAGTGGGTCAAGCCGTATACGCCATCGCCTTGACTGATCGCGTATACGTGCGCGCCTACGTCGATGAGTCACGGCTCGGCGTCGTAGCGCCAGGCGCACAGGTCACGATCCGTACCGATTCCTCTGAACATACCTATACCGGACAGATAGGGTTTGTGTCACAGCAGGCCGAATTCACTCCAAAAATCGTGCAAACCCCAGAACTACGCACCGATCTCGTATACCGACTACGCATTGTCGTCACAGACGCCGACGAACAACTTCGCCAGGGCATGCCTGTCACGATCGTGTCGCCTCCCAAGATTCCAGAAAAGACGCAGTGAATATTCATACTGTCGATTCCATCGCAATAGGACTTTTAGATACCGTAAAGCGATTCAAAAACGATGTCGCTATTGCAGGTTTGAATACAACAATTGACACTAACCGGCTCACGGGGCTGTTCGGTCCCGACGGCGCAGGCAAGACGACGCTAATGCGTCTAATGGCAGCGCTCATGCACCCCGATGAGGGTCGTGTTCATGTGAAGGGTCTGGATGTCACGAACAATGCATCTGCTGTCCATAGCATCGTCGGCTACATGCCACAGCGCTTCGGTCTCTACGAAGATCTGTCGGTTCACCAGAATCTGCAGCTCTACGCTGACTTGAAAGGCATCGTGGGAACCTGTCGATAGGATGTCTTTGAGCAAGTCTATGACTTTACACGCCTGGGTCCGTTCAAAGAGCGCCCTGCTACTTTTAAGATGCTGTGTGGACTACTGACGCCGACGCAGGGCAGTGCCACCAGGCAGGGGTCTATCTGTTTCATATTTCATATCCCGTTTACCGGAAGCGCTTTCATGCTTGTGTTTTCATTGTGCGTGTTCATCCTCGGTGGAGTCGGTATCGGTCTGACAGTATCGGCCATATGCCAGACCCGGCAACAGGCGATTCTCGGTGCGTTCGCCGTTATCGTGCCTATAATACTGACATCCGGTTTTGCCACGCCCGTGTCAAACATGCCCCACTGGTTGCAGACAGTCTCGCTAGCGAACCCGTTGCGCCGCTACCTTGTGATCGACAAGGCAGTTCTCTGAAAGCACTACCACCCTCTGATGTACTCGCCAATACACTCCCACTCATCGCAATTGCCATAGTCACACTCAGCCTTGCAGCGTGGATTGTGCGCCGACGACTCTAGTACCGGTGTTGGTTTTACTTTACCTTCACGTTGGATGCTTGCAGTAGTTGGTGGGCAGCCCTAACGAAATCCTCTGCGTTTAGAGGCTTGCTAAAGAATCGAATTTTTTCGATATGAATGTTGGCCAATGTCGCTCCCGTGTCACCGCTGACCAGAATAGCAGGAATGGCTCGCCCAGCACGCTCCCTTGCGACGCGCACTATGTCTAAGCCAGTGTCCTGATGGCTCAAACGAAAGTCCGAGATGATCAAATCCGGTTTAAGCTCTTGCAGCGCAGTGTAGGCTTCAGGCGGTGACGTGGCTGTAGTGATCTCAAATCCTCCCTCCAACTTTAGCAACATCTGGGAGGCCTCGAGCACACTCGGATCATCATCGACCAACAAAATAACGCCCTTTTGTATAGCGGTTTGATCGTTGATAACGAGCGAAGGGACCGCCTGGGCAATCTTCGCCTTAGCGGCAGCCAGCGTGATTGAAAACGTCGAACCACCGCCAACTTCGGACTGTACCGCAACTGTGGTGCCCAACAAGGTCGCAAGACGGTCCACGATGGAAAGCCCTAAACCAATGCCGCCATGGCGCTGCCGTGGGTCACGATCTACCTGATGAAACTCGTCAAAGATACGCGGCAGCTGGTCAGCTGGAATGCCTATTCCCGAGTCGCTCACCTCTATGCGTACCTGATCGTTATTGACCACACAACGGATTCGTACGTAGCCTTGTTTTGTATACCTAATAGCGTTCGCGAGCAAATTGTGCAGGATTTGTGACAACATAGCAGAATCCGAATGCACTCCTATATCGTTCACCTCGAGCTCAAGCCGTAAATCTTTCTGATCAGCTACGGCCTTGAAGTCCGCGCTCAAGTGTTCAAAAATTGGCTGCAGGGCAAAATCCTCACTGGCAGCGTGAACAGTGCCAGATTCCAGTGTGCTGATGTCCAATAGGGAATTGAGCAAACGACCCATACCGCCAAGCGATTCACGTTGCATGCCCAGCATCTTTTGTGCTTTTGCATCATCAATGGTCTTCAGCAATGCCTCATTTAGCAAAGTCAAAGCCTGTAGGGGCTGACGTAAATCATGACTGGCGGTAGCCAAAAAGCGCGACTTCGCCTTGTTGGCATTTTCGGCCACCGCTGTGGCTAGTCTGAGCGCTTCATTGGATGTCTCAATGTGTACAACTTGCGACCGTGCCTGTGCCTCCAAAATCAAATTAGCACTTTCGATTTTCTTTTTCTGAGTGATATCTTTGAAAATGCAAGTATAAAATTTGAATTTCGAGATTTCTGTTGTAAATTTAACTTGTTCAACAGGGATCTCTCTTCCATCTTTATGCCGCACAAGGGTCTCATCCTCTTGTGCAATTCGGTCAAGATTTTCGCTCTCCATAAGGTCACCCAATTCCAACTTGAGCGCCGCAGAACCTGAGCCCTCTCGTTGCACAATCAGTTCGAATAGAGAACGCCCTGTTGCTTCTTTATGCGAATAACCAAACATATTTTCGGCGGCTTCGTTCCAAACGAGAATGCGTCCTGCCTGATCGATCGAGACAACGGCATCCGGTATATTGGAGACGAGACCTTCATACAACCTTACAGGTTCTTCAAACAGTTTCCTGGCGGCTGCTTCAAGAGAAATCTCGGATTCAAGTGCCGTCCTGTGGGTGCTCAGAAGAGACGAGAGAAGGAAGATACTTGCCAAGTAATTTCCGATTCGCCCCGACCATCCCAATGGGGAGCCAACCAGTGTTTGCATAAAATTGGCGAACAATCCAGCAGCCATTAAAAGGAGACCACGAGAATACCAAAAGAGAAAGCCAGAATCCTTTAGTCGTGGGGATCGAAATAAAAGCAATGCGGAAATTGCATAACCACTGAGAGCGCATCCAAGTACAAGTTGCCTTAGCACAGTTGGGCCCTGCCACTGCACAAAAAAAAGCGGTAACCAATTCAGCATTGCTGCCGTCGCAATCAATATAACGATAA
>JBLHWG010000354.1:0-5149 GCA_047629055.1 Halioglobus sp. | reverse complement strand
CTTGTGTTTGGTACAAGTGCAGCCGTGGCAGCAGATTTCCCCAAGCGCCAGATAAACCTGGTTGCACCCTTTAATGCAGGTTGTGGAACCGATCTACTACTTCGCGCATTTGCACTACACCTTGCCGAGGCATTGGGTGGAGATGCCTTCGTATCCAATATTGCAGGCGGTTCAGGTAGGTCGGAGCAACTGCTTTAGCAGGGCAACGACCCGATGGATACCAGTTGGGTTATTGGTCTGTAACTGTTGCCACGGTTCAACCGCAAATCAAAGATATTCTTTATGGTGTCTATAGCTGGACGCCGACTTGTTCCGTCGCGGCGTCACCAACAGTACTGTTTACCAACGCCAGCAGTCCATTCCAGAAAATTGAAGAAGTCGTAGCTGTTGTTAAAGCGGAGCCGGGTAAATATATTTTTGGTTCTTCAGGTCCAGGTGCAATCACTCATCTAACTACAGTCTCTGCCTTCTCAGGTCTGGGTATCACAGATCAGATGAAGCATCTTCCTTTTCAAGGTTCCGGTCCTGCGTTACAAGCAATGGCGGCAGGTACAATCCAGTTTTTCGGTGACGCTGAGTTACTGATAACACGCGGTGATTTCCGACCCTTGGTAGTGTTTAACAAAGAGCGTCTTGCAAGCTTTCCCGATGTGCCAACCGCAGCCGAAGTGGGTATCGCAGCACCTTTAAACGAACTGTATCTATGGGGTGGTTTATTCGCACTTGCGGGTCTGGAGCCAGCGGTCACCAAGCAGTTAAGCGCCGCTTTTGAAACTGCAATGAATTCTGAAGGATTCCAGGATTTTGCCGAGAAGACAAGCACCGTGTTGAACTACCGCAACGCCGCTGAATTTGACGCTTTTTACAGAGCACAATTCGCGTCAAACGCCGCACTGATCGAAGCTGCTGGTTTATAAAATTAGTTAGTCATTGTCCGCATCTCGGCGCAGCTTACGTGCTCTATGTACTGCTGACTATTCCTCTTGGCTACTTTATTAGCTCACTGGCAATAGGCGTTACAATCCGTGTGGCGCTTGGCATACGTAAACCGATATCGCTAACCTTGGTACCACTGTTTTCTTCAGATGCTTTAGTGGTTCTTTATAATCATGTACTAAAGACGCCATTGGTATCTTTCTGTCAACGGTTGGAGGAGATCCACCTACCGGAGAGGCACGCTTTACCTTCGGCGAGTTTAAGCTCATCGCTGGCTTTAACTTGTTGGCGTCTTTGCTGTATCCGAAGTGTTAACACGTGCGTCAGCAATGCAGGGTGCTGCAACCGCCGCGTTTATTTCCTATGCCGAAGCACGTCGTTCAGCACCAACCCGTGAAAACTTTGGCAAAGTTGAGCCAGACGAACTGATTGCATCGGAGGCTGGAAATAATGCGGTCACTGGTGGACCGTTAGTGCCAACGATGGCTTTGGGAATTCCAGCTGATGCTATTACCGCTGTCATGCTGGCGACATTGACGTTGCACGGCGTAACCCCAGGTGTCAGGTTGATGACTGAAAATTCAATCTTAATGGCTGCGATATTTTCTGGATTTTTCGTGATCAACTTGATGCTATTGCCCTTAGGTATGCTTGTCACAAACATTGCTGCACCGTTACTGCGAATTTACGAAGCCTATATGCTCGTGTTGATTTGTTTGCTGTGTACGGTGGGCGTCTATTTTGTGCGAGGTAATCCCTTTGATCTGTTGGTGATGGCAAATGCAGGAATTCCTGGCCTCATATTAAGGCGTCAGAACTACCCTATGGCCCCGCTTGTTATCGACATGGTGCTTGGACCAACTCTGGAGATCCGTCTACGACAGGGGCTAATCATTACCGCTGGTAGTTTTTCTGCATTTTTTATCGGCCATCCTATTGCCGCCGTCCTGGTTACGGTTGCTTTGGCTATGTTGATGTTGCCTATGGTCAGAACCTGGAAAGCGCGTTCATGAGTCAGTCTCAAAGACTTAAAACTGCCGGTCTTACCGTCAACTATCGTATTGAGGGATCCGGTCCGCCATTGCTGTTTTTGGGAGGCTCCAGCTTTGACCAAGCCATCAAAGCGCCTGTGTTCGATAGCGACCTGGCCAAGTACTTTACCTTTGCTGCCTGCGACCCTCGTGGCTAGGGACTCACGGATGCACCACAGGGTGATTGGACGATGCGCGACTACGCTAACGATGCGGTATTGGTGTTGGATGCACTGGGCTGGCTGAACGCCGATGTCCGAGGCGAAAGTTTTGGTGTAATGGTAGCGTTGCATCTAGCGGCAAACTCGCCTCTACGAATTAACCGACTGGCGCTTGCAGCTGGATACCCTCCGGCAACTATGCGCTGGATGTGTTTCAGAAGGTCTTGCACGAAACCAATGGGACCTGCTTTGGCATCAGAGCGTACTACCTTGTCGTCGAAGCTCAGGTTGTGCGCTCTGGTTTAATCTAACCCTCTAATCTACAAATTATCTTGAGT
Source organism: Halioglobus sp. (assembly GCA_047629055.1). Taxonomy (GTDB): domain Bacteria; phylum Pseudomonadota; class Gammaproteobacteria; order Granulosicoccales; family Granulosicoccaceae; genus Granulosicoccus. The sequence continues at coordinate 2,683 of JBLHWG010000354.1, read as the reverse complement.
TGCTCAAGGCGAAGTTTTAAGGCGCAGTTGATGTTCCTCCGTCAACCATGTAAACAGAACCGGTACAAAATTTACTCTCATCACTCGCCAAGAATAACATTAGCTGAACAACATCCTCTGGTTGAGCATATCTCTTGAGAGGAATCAGTTCAGTTAACGCTGCTTTGACAGCGTCTGCAGCACCAGGAGCTATTTGTTCTTCGAGTGAGCGCATCATCCGCGACTCTACCGCGGAGGGATTAACAGTGTTGACGCGTATACCCTGAGGCGCGCACTCCAGCGCAGCGCTGCGCATTAAACCGACAACCGCATGTTTGCTGGCAACGTAGGGTGAGAGTCCTGCATAACCACCGACACCAGCAACGGATGATGAAATAACAATACTGCCACCTCCACGCTTTTCCATTTCGGGAATAACATACTTTAGACCCAGCCATACACCACGAACGTTGACCGCTATTACCTGATCAAAAGTATCAATATCATATTCGGAAATTAAATCACTGTGCCCCTCAACACCTGCATTGTTCAGAAAAATATCAATGCCACCAAATCGCTCTGCTGTAACTTGAACATAATGTTCAACATCCTTTGCTTGAGTTACATCAGCGACAACATAGGTGACATCATCGCTGTCAATTGATGCTATCGCCCGCTTTAAAGCAGGCTCGTCAATGTCTACTAAAACAACTTTGGCACCTTCATTTGCGAAAATTCCTGCCGCCGCAGAGCCAATAGCTCCGGCACCGCCAGTAATAACTGCCACTTTTCCAGTCAGACGTCCCATTCGAATTCTCCTTTAGTATGTAACCCAGTAGGATCCAGAAATGCAGATAATATAACCTCGGTAAGCCAAACAAGCAAGATTCGAATCAGCGTTGCAAGCTCCTTTTTCTTGCCAGGTAATCAGTCACGCCAGAATGCCGAAATCGTCGGAAACGAGGAGCTGAACCCATGCGCCAAGAGTTTGCTTGGAGCCTCCTCTAGAGCAATGAATGTTCGATATATGTTACACAAGGAAAGGGTGGGTAGGCGATGGCTGAGTAGTGGAGGCATAATCATATTCCTGACTTGTATTAACGAAGTGGTGCCTTACGTCTATACACGTCGTTATCTTGGAGGATTTATTATGATCAACAGGTGCGTCTTTGTAAAACGTCTCACGGCCCATTGTCTGTTAGCTACTCGCCTAAAATGATAGAGCTAACCATTCTTCACGTAGCAGATAAGCTTAATCAGCATCAAAAACTGCGCCTGCTGATGCAAAACGGCAAAACGAGTTATCTGGAATCCCAAGACTAGAGCTTGCCTGATCTGCAGGTGGTGAATTTTTGGCCAAGGCCAATTTTTTCGATCGGACAGACGAGCGTATTCCTGCCCTGCTAGCGTTGCGAAATCGTGCTGATGATGAAGCAGAGTGCAAAGTCGCCGAGTTCCTTGGCATTTAGCTTACCGCGCTGCTTACATTCTGCAAGGACAAAGTATTGAAGAGGGGCGCACAGTGGCGACCCATCTGCCAAGTGCGCCGGACTTTTAAGAACGTTGCGCCATCCTTGTCTTTATCCGGCGGCCATGATCTGTACGGTGATGGGGTCGTGGATCTTCACGTAACAGAAAAGTTGGGGCAGTGGAAATTTGTGTTTGACAGTCATGTATATGGTGTTGACCACTATTCTTTCTGGGGTTTACAAGTAGTTGATCGCAATGCCAACGGCGACTTTGTCGAATTTATTGACATATATGGTGAAAGCGGAGAGTTTTACATTCTCTTTCCAGGAATCAATTTGTATTTGGGCTATGAGCTTGAAGGGCCTGGAGAAGGTTCAATACGGCTCTATTAGGATGCTTGCCGGATGTTCGTTCTAGTTGGATTTCAGGAGCCTGAGTTGGAAGCTCCAGCATGTCAGGTCAGAAAATATCAAGCGAAACAATAATAACCTGGAAATTACTTCGACCTACCCTATGTGGTCTCGCTATCAATCTCAGTGCAGCAACATCGGCGCGCCAGATCGTTCGACTTGCGGGTTGAGCGACACGCACGAACCGTCTTCGCGTCCGGCATCGGTGGCCGCTTTGTCGAAGGCACCGCGGGTGCGCACAGTGTTAGTCATCAGATCCTTGCCGTATTCACGCCGTTCGATCTCAACCTTCCTTACGACGAAACGCACGTTGGTATTGTCTTATTGGAAATTGAATGGCTATGTTTTTGGAAGTCCCCATGGATTTTCTACAGTACTAGCCGTCCGTTTTGGCGTTGCAGGTGACTCGCGGCTATCTTTACTCGAATCAAATTCAGCTGCTCTTATTTCACGCTCTTCGCGCACCTGTTCTGCATCTTCTAGGCTTAACTCAGTTGGCTCGCCCACGGTTTGATCATCTGGAACGATCCGATCTCTAGGGGGCAGTCGTGACTGCCGGTGCGAGGCTTTAGGCAGGTTTTTAAAAGTATACAAATAAAACCCTTCTAGTTTTTCTCGTGCCCAGTCTGTTTTTTTTAAAAATTCGCGCTGGATTCAACGCTTGGGTTGTTTCTAAAGCAATTGATATTCAAATAGGCGAAGAGAATGTCAAACCCGTAATGGTCTTTGAGCTCAGTCAACATCTTTTTCAAACCAATGCTATTAAGTGGGTTGTTTTTGTAGTTGATCTCGTCATTCATCGTAGTGTTTGTTCCATCTTACTT
>JBLHWG010000353.1:0-5184 GCA_047629055.1 Halioglobus sp. | reverse complement strand
GTCGAACCCACTGGTGATGCGGCCTGTTTCAAACGCGGCTTGCCACAGCGCAAGCACGGCGCACAGTAGCGCCGTACCCCACACCATCGACTTTCCCAGTCGTTTGCGGCTATCCGAGATGTTGTCTGCTGTAACGGTATGCAGCAGGTCGCCTTCTACAATCATAAGAAACGCACAAACGAGGTGGTGATAGAGAAACTATAAACGCAAAAGAGGGCGGTGCAATTGCTCCGCCCCTTTTTGATCACGCTAACTTATCGGAAGTGACGACCTAGATGCCAAGCGAGGCTTTATAAATAGCAATCTGGCTGTCGCGACCAATCTGGTCTGTGATCTTTTCCCATGCTGCGGCGATAGCATCTGCTGTTTCCTGTGCAGACTCATACTTACCGGCATAGCCTTTGGCCAGCTCGTCTTCTGCAACAGAGTAGTACTGGAAGATACCTGGGATACGTGGCTCAATCGCTGCGTTGGGGTGATTGTAGCTGTCAGCATTAGAGCCAAGGTAGTCTTCGACATACTCGCGATCGTAACCAGCTTCTTCCCATTCGTCGAACTGAAAGTGCGAGTTTCGATAGGGTTGGAAGCCCGACGGATAAGCGGAAGCCCAAAGCGAGAGGTCTTTGCCGCCCAGGTGGGCCGCTGCAGACCAGGCTGCCTTCTTCTTCTTCTCGTCACCTTCGACGGTTGCCATCACATAGACACCCCAGCCGATATAGGCCATGTTGGGTGCTTCGTTGCGGGTATCTTCCCAGGCACCGCTTTTAGCGTTGTAGACTCGATCTGAAGCTGGGTTAATACCAAAGCCCACGACGTCTCCAACGACTGACGTATCGGACGTTCTTGCGCTAGAGCCAACATCGCCCCACCATGAAATCATCGAACCAGTACCGGCAAGGAATTGCTGAAATGCTGTTGTACCCGGATCGGCATTGATCTGGTCAGTTGGATAAGCATCGGCTTCGATCAAGTCCATCACGTCCTGAATAGCTTGTACCCAAGCTGGGTTGTTCACCATTGGCTTCATGGTTTCTGGTTCAAACAACCAAGCTGGGCTGTTTGGGTGCTTGGCATACGCTGAGGCACGGTTTTCAAGGAAGTAGAAGCCAAAGCCACCCCAGCCCTTGAGTGGATCAAGATAGCCATGCGCTGGAAGCCCTGTCAGTGGATCTTCTTTACCAACCAGTTCTTTGGAGATTTCGTTAACCTCTTGCCACGTTGTCGGCACATCACGACCCGTGATTGAATCAGGACCGAAGTAGTCTTTACGGTAGGCAAAAGTATGGCAATCGCCGTCGATTGAAACCCGGTACGTCTTGCCTCCCCAAGTACCGACAGGTGCTTTGAGATAGTCGACGTAGTCGTCCATGTCAATCTGTTCTTTGACCCAATCAGGCATCTCTGATGCAAGGCCTTTACCTAACACGTCACCCTCAAACGGGGCGCCCATTTCGATGATATCGAAATCGACAGTGCCAGTTGCAATGGATTGCTGTAGACGAGCGTTGTAGTCGGCTTGAGCAAGGTCGATCCAGTTAATTTTAGCGCCAGTGTAGGCTTCCCAGGATTTTAAGAAACCGCGGAAGAGGAAGTTGTGCAGGTTCTGGTTGTTGAGGCCCATAAACGTTAGCTCAACCCCCTCGAACTCTCCTTCAGCTACATTTTCTTTTGTAGCTCCGAGACACATTTCTCCAACTTTTTGCCAGTCACTATCTGTGGGGGAACCTGCACCCACACCTGGGATTTTCAGGATTGCTGCACGCACATCGCTGTGGCCATCACCCAGAGCGAGTTTAGGCATCAATGCCGCAGCACCTAATGCTACTGATCCTTTAAGAAGCTGGCGCCGGTTCATTTTTTGCGCAGATCTGATGTAATTATAAATGTCGACTTTCATTTGAAGTTCATCCTCCGTGTGCAACAGAATGGAAATAAGTGGTGAAGAAGTAAGTGGTTGAGAGGAATGAAATCTTCAGGTAACGCTTTGTCATTTCAGCTGTTAGCGACAAAACAAACCCCTCCGGAACAGTATCCACAAGATTACATCGCTGTCAACATGTTAAGTCGAGCGAGCGCCTTGACGAGATCACACAGGTAACCACGAAAGTTCTTCTGAACTAAGACTTTAGGCAAGATACCTGAGTTGCTGGATTGTGTGCATTCGCTATGAAAATCGAGCATTTTGATACCGCGACTCGTTCGCACACTTTAAAGTAGGTGATCTGCTATCGCAATTTTTATGATTGAAATACCGAATTTAATAAAAAGTAAGTGATTGTTCAGGAGCAATATACTCCTTCGGCGCGTAAAACTATAAATCGCTATCGCAGGTTTGGGTTATGCTCATGGCATGCGGTCGTTGACTGATTCGAGCTAATAAAAGGGAAATATCGGGTTATGGGTAGCGTCAAAATTCATGATCTCAGTAAGTCTTACGGGACAACCGAGGTTATTCACGGGCTAAATATCGACATCCATGAAGGTGAGTTCATGGCGTTAGTCGGTCCGTCAGGCTGTGGAAAATCTACGTTACTGCGAATGATTGCCGGACTGGAATTAATCAACGAGGGCACCATTGCGATCGGTGATCGTGTGGTAAACAACCTGCCACCTTCTGAGCGTGATATCGCGATGGTCTTTCAAACTTATGCCTTGTATCCGCATAAGTCTGTAGCCGAAAACATGGGCTTTGCACTTAAAGTGTCAAAGACGCCCAAGGCAGAAATCGATCGCCGTGTGAATGAAGCTGCAGAAATATTAAGCCTTACGCCATACCTTGATCGCAAGCCACGTCATCTTTCGGGAGGGCAGCGGCAACGGGTTGCGATGGGGCGAGCCATTGTACGTGACCCGCAAGTTTTCCTGTTTGACGAACCACTGTCCAATCTCGATGCTAAACTCCGTATTCAAATGCGCACCGAGATCAAGGAATTGCATCAGCGCCTGAAAACCACAACTGTGTTCGTGACCCACGATCAGATTGAAGCCATGACACTAGCCGATCGGATCGTAGTAATGCAAGATGGTGCCATTGAACAAGTGGGCACACCGCTTGAGCTTTATGACTATCCAATAAACGAATTCGTGGCAACATTCATAGGTGCACCGTCTATGAATCTGCTGCCTGGTAAATTATCGGAGGGCAAATTGAAAATTAAGGATTACGTTGTAGCAGGGCCAGCTGAAGCTGGTGTCGGTAACGTAAACCTTGGTGTGCGGCCCGAACATTTGATTCTATCCGACAACGGATTGCCAATGCAGGTCAAAGTAGTCGAACCCACGGGGTCCGAAACAATGCTATTTTTGAGTTACGAGGGCCAGGACGTTACAGCTGTTTTTCGCGAACGGCATACCTTCACGCCTGGTGAAACCATCTGTTTGAAGCCTAATCCTGATCATCTCCACTTTTTCAACAGCGAGACAGGTGCTCGGCTGTAACCTCGATGCAATGACTTAAAGGAGTTTTGTAGCAGCAAAACTACGATATGTAATCACGACGCTACGTGAATCCCTGCTCTCTCATTAGCCACCTCAACAGCTTGATGTAGCGTTGTCCCAGCAGCAATCTCTGCGCATAGTGTGCCTGTAAAGACATCCCCCGCACCATGAGTGCTGACTACATTGATCTCCTTGGCCGATAGGTTAATTGAGCTACCATTGCGTGAGTACACTGCAACCCCGTCTCCGCCTGCGGTAACAACCACAGTTGGAAAGCGCGCGCTCAGCTGTTTGGCAGTCCGCGCTGCTGCATCGAGCGAATTGATATCACGTCCACCCAACGCGTGTGCCTCAACTGCGTTAACCACAAGAATATCTATCAGGTTCGCTAGATCACTGCTCATTTGGCGAACCGGAGCAGCATTCAGACATACTGGTATATTCCTATATCGAGCCTGTTTTGCGGCGATCAGATTAAGTGACTCAGGAACTTCATTTTGGAGCAGTAAAATCGATGAATCTAACCAAAGAGATTCATCTGAGAGTATTTCTGGTTCAATGGCAAGGTTGGCACCAGAGACAATAACTGCACCGTAGTCACCGTCGGAATCCTGTATCGCCACACTCATACCTGTTTCCACCGATTGTATTCTGGGCACGTATTCTCTAGAGATTCCGACCTGTGTGAGACGCTCATGCAGGTAGTCAGCAAAATTATCAGACCCTGTAGCACTGACAAAGCGGACCTGTGCGCCGTGGAGTTTTGCCGCAACTGCCTGATTGCCACCTTTGCCGCCAAACTTTGGATACCACCGCTTCCCTGTGACAGTTTCACCTTTCTCAGGCCGGCGCGAGGTTTCCACCATTACGTCATAGTGCAAGCTTCCAAGAACTACTACAGCGCCTGCAGGTTTTACAATCTTGCCGTTTTTGTTGTCAGTAGTCATCATCGGGTGCGTCTCGAGCGTACCGCATTCACAAGTTTGGAAAAGTTGGCTTCATACTACTCTGCGTCTTGACCAGTCTGAATATATTTTTGTTTCCATACCTAAATTTACTGATTAACATTTGTTTGTTATGTTAAGCGATATCAAATGCAAATAAGTTTCCGGCATTTAGACTGCCGTAGCTTTTCACCTTTTACCAATCTTGCCGAAATATACATCATGACGTTTACGACTAATCAACGATACGCCGGTCGATTGAATGCTTTTAAAATTGGAGCTGCCGAGTACTGGCCCGGTAAAAATCGCATATCTACCAATGATTTACTGGCAAGAGCCGCTACCGTAGACGGGTTGAATGCGGCTGACTTGAACTACCCGGATCACTTCGAAGACGAGTCCCCTCAGGAATTGAAACAGCAGCTGAACGATCTGGGTATGTCTTTGAACGGTCTGGCCATGCGGTACTACACGGATCCAGGATTTAAACTGGGTGCGTTCACGAATCCTGATGCAAAGGTCAGGCAGGAAGCGATAGACATCACTTTGCGTGGTATTGATGCCATGGAAGAAATGGGTGGATCGCTGATGACGCTATGGATGGGTCAGGACGGATTCGATTATTCCTTTCAAATTGACTATAAACGGGCCTGGGACGACACGCTGGAGGCACTAGCAGTTGTCTGTGATCACAACCCGAATGTTGATATATCACTGGAATACAAGCCAAATGAGCCTCGCTCGTTCTCATTGATGCCAGACGTTGGAGCTAACTTGCTTGCACTCTCAGAGCTTAATCGAC
>JBLHWG010000352.1:0-5224 GCA_047629055.1 Halioglobus sp. | reverse complement strand
GCTGACATTGCCTTCGCTCATAACGGCCTCTGGTGGCGCATATTCTGTCCGATTACTATTGAAAAAATGGGAGTTAACCACTAACTTGACGCAATCCGGGGCGAATGAGCCGAACAAGCGACTTTCGATACCCGGGCGGTAGCTGTACACTATAGCTCGTACTCGATAGATAATAAATTAAGGATTAAGTTGACTACCAGATGGCTGGCTCCGGCCAAGATAAATCTGTTTCTGCATGTGACAGGACGCCGCAGCGATGGATACCACACACTCCAGACTGTATATCAGTTCGTCAATCTATGCGACGTGCTGCAATTTGCTGTGCGCGAAGATAGCGAAGTGCATTTAAAGTCAAATTTTAATGAAGTACCCGAAGAGCAGAATTTGGTTGTGAGGGCTGCCAAAGCCTTGCAAGCTCACTCTGGGACCCGTGCGGGCACTGACATAACACTTGAAAAAGTCATTCCTTCGGGTGGTGGCTTAGGCGGCGGTAGTTCCGATGCCGCCACAACCCTAGTCGCGTTGAACGAGTTCTGGCGTTTGGGTTTAAGTATTAAAGAATTGGCAGAAATTGGCGTCACTGTCAGTGCCGATGTGCCGGTATTTGTATATGGGCAAGCTAGTTGGGCAGAAGGCATTGGAGACAAATTGACTCCAGTAGCGCCTTTGGAGCCCTGGTACCTTATTGTGAATCCTAAGGTTCAGGTCTCTACGGCTACATTATTTAATGCATCCGAATTGACACGCAATACCAGCCCGATCACAATACGCGACTTCATGGATGGGCGCAGTACGAACGTGTTCGAATCTGTAGTTGTATCTCGGCACCCTGAAGTTGGCGTGGCTCTAAATTGGCTGCGTAGTAATTATCGTGGATATCGGGCTAAAATGAGTGGAACGGGTGCATGTGTGTTCACAGCCTTCGAATCTGAAGATGATGCCAAGGCATTGTGTGAGCGTTTACCCGACTCAATGGAAGGTTTTGTTGTAAAAGGTAGAAATGCTTCGCCACTTTATGACTTTTCTGGTTAATTCTAGCGTACAATTCTGCTCCTTGATTGGGCCGTCGCCAAGCGGTTAAGGCACTGGGTTTTGATCCCAGCACTCGGAGGTTCGATCCCTCCCGGCCCAGCCATTTTTTCTTAAGTTTCATTTCCCTGGTCGCTCAGGTCGATCCGACTAGCACAACGTCTCGTTGGTCCCCATGCAAGAGCGCCGGTTAATGATTTTTGGTGGAAACGCCAATCCTCGCCTGACACAAAACATCGCTTCATATTTGCATACGCCTATTGGCAAGGTGCAACTCAGCCGATTTAGTGACGGTGAAACATCCGTTGAAATTCAAGAAAATGTTCGTGGCCGGGACGTTTTCATTGTGCAGCCAGTCTGCGCTCCCACAAACGACAATCTCATGGACCTGTTGGTTATGGTCGATGCCTTGCATCGTGCATCAGCAGATCGCATAACCGCTGTTATTCCTTATTACGGGTATGCGCGTCAAGACCGCCGTGTTCGATCAGCTCGAGTGCCCATTACCGCAAAACTTGTTGCCAATATGCTGAGTGTGGCAGGTGTTGATCGAGTGCTTACGGTCGATGTTCACGCTGAGCAGATACAAGGTTTCTTTGACATCCCTGTCGATAATGTTTATGCCTCACCGTTGTTGTTACTCGATATTTGGCGCAGTAAATATGACAACCTCGTCGTTGTATCCCCTGACGTAGGTGGGGTTGTGCGGGCCAGAGCGGTAGCCAAGCAGTTAGACGATGCTGATCTAGCAATTATCGATAAGCGTCGTCCACAGGCTAACCAAGCGCAGGTTATGCATATCATTGGTGAAGTAGCAGACAGAACCTGCGTCATTATCGATGACATGGTCGATACCGCCGGCACCTTATGCAAGGCTGCTGAAGCGCTTAAGTTACGCGGCGCGAATAAGGTCGTCGCATTGGCGACGCATCCTGTGTTGTCAGGCGCAGCAATATCTAATATTTCTGATTCAGAGTTAGATGAGCTGGTTGTCACTGATACCATCCCCTTGTCCGAAGCGGCAAGAGCCTGCTCGCGTATTCGCCAGCTGTCAGTTGCCGATTTACTGGGTGAGACCATTCGTCGTATCCACGAAGACGAATCTGTCAGCTCCGTTTATATGGACTGATCACAAGTTTGGTGTGTCGGCTTCGACACATTGCCTGTGAGTCACCGCTTTTTTACCAATTCTGATATACTTCGCCGGCTCTGCCTGGTCGCGGGTAGAGGACGGTGTGCCAATTCCGGTAACACCGCACTATGGAGAATTCGACATGTCTGACGACATAACCGTCAATGCCACGTCGCGCAGCGTTTTTGGGAAAGGTGCGAGCCGCCGCCTGCGTCGTGACAATTTAGTTCCAGCCATCGTATATGGTGCTGATCAAGAGCCTCAAGCTGTTCAGCTTAAGCACAACGAAGTTACAAAACACCTCGAAAATGAAGCGTTTTACTCTCAGTTGCTGCAAGTCAGTATTGATGGGGGCGAGTCTGTTCGTTGCTTGCTCAAAGATGTTCAACGCCATCCTTTCAAGCAACAAATCATGCACATGGATTTTGTTCGTGTTGTTGCCGGTGCTGAACTACAAGTTAGTGTGCCATTGCACTTCACCAACGAAGATATCTGCTCTGGCGTTAAGAGCGAAGGCGGTATTATTTCTCACACAGAGAACGAAGTGCTGGTTGCTTGCCGTCCTCGCGATATTCCTGAGTACATCGAAGTTGATATGGCCGCACTCGCTGTTGGCGAATCCGTGCATCTGTCGCAGTTGACTATGCCAGCAGATGTTCGCCTGGTAGATCTGCATGAGGCAGGTGACGATTCAGATCGCCAAGTCGCAGCTGTAAGCGCACCTCGCGTTGAAGTAGAAACGACTGATGATGAAGCACCTGCTGCGCCGCCTGCTGCTCAAGGCGATGCACCAGCTGACGCTGAGTAGTCTCTGGTAATTGTAGTATTTAGTACCTCTAGCTGGTCGGCGATACGCCGGCCAGTGCAGGAAAACTCTCATGCCAGGTGAACGTGTTCAATTCGAATTAATTGCCGGATTCGGTAATCCAGGCAGTGAGTATGCAGCCACCCGTCACAATGCAGGCTTCTGGTTTGTCGACGAACTAGCGGCAAGAGCCGGTGCAACATTCAACACTGATAAACGTTTCTTCGCAGCTGTTGCGTCAGCACAAATTGCGGGTCGCAAAGTGCTGCTTGTCAAACCGATGAACTATATGAATAACAGCGGTCAAGGGCTGGCAGCGGTAGCGCGTTTTTTCAAAATCGATACTAAAAAAATACTGATTGCACACGATGAGCTTGATATAGCGCCCGGTGAGATTCGCTTAAAGAGAGCAGGTGGTCATGGCGGCCATAACGGTTTAAGAGATTCAGTTGCCAAAATGGGTAACGGAGATTTCTGGCGCTTGCGAATTGGAATAGGACACCCCGGTCATAAGAGCGCGGTTTCCGGCTACGTGCTTAAGCGTGCACCAGCAGATCAACAAAGGCTGATTGATGAAGCAGTCGAGCTCGCACTTCGTGAGTCTACGACCATCATCGACGGTGATATTAATGAAGCAACTAAAGAGCTTCATACACATAAGCCCACCATCTAACAGGAATAAAAATCATGGGTTTTAAATGCGCAATTGTGGGCTTGCCCAATGTTGGAAAGTCGACATTGTTTAATGCATTGACCAATGCAGAAATAGCTGCTGAAAATTATCCGTTCTGTACAATTGAGCCTAATGTTGGCATCGTGCCAGTGCCGGACTTGCGTTTAGATGCTTTGGCAGAAATTGTATCGCCAGAGCGCATCATGCCTACCACTATGGAGTTTGTGGATATTGCAGGCTTAGTTGCAGGCGCATCTAAAGGTGAAGGCTTGGGTAACAAGTTTTTAGCCAACATCCGTGAAGCTGATGCTATTGCTCACGTTGTGCGCTGTTTCGAAGACGACGATGTCATCCACGTATCAGGCAAGGTAGACCCTTTGGATGATAGTGAAATCATTAATACCGAGCTGCTGCTTGCTGATATGGATACCATTGAGAAGGCGCTGTTTAAAATAAGAAAAACCGCAAAGTCGTCTAACAAGGAAGCTATTGCAGAAAATGCCTTTCTTCTCAGAATGTCGGAGGCACTTGCAGAAGGCATTGCGATTCGTACATTGGATATGAGTGAGCAGGACCGTGTGTGGTTAAAGGGCTGTCACTTATTGACTAGTAAGCCATGCATGTATATCGCTAACGTTGACGAAGGTGGTTTTGAAAACAACCCGATGCTAGATGCACTGCGTGCACTTGCCAAGAAAGAAGGTGCTGACGTAGTTCCCGTATGTGCAGCCATTGAAGCTGAGATTATTCAATTGGACGAAGCGGACAAGAAAGAGTTCATGGATGAGATGAATCTAACCGAGCCTGGTCTTAATCGCGTCATACGAGCTGGCTACGAGCTTCTGGGTCTGCAAACATTCTTTACTGCAGGAGAGAAGGAGGTTCGCGCCTGGACTGTAAAGAAGGGTGCTACAGCTCCTAACGGGGCAGGGCGTATACATACTGACTTTGAGAAGGGTTTTATCCGCGCAGAAGTCGTGGCTTATGACGACTATGTGGAGTTCAAAGGCGAAAACGGTGCCAAGGATGCTGGCAAATGGCGGCTAGAAGGCAAGGAATACCTCATGCGTGAAGGCGATGTGGTGCATTTCCGATTTAACGTCTAATTATCGCTTGACAGGATTCGTCATTTGGACGAAAATTAGCGGCTGATTTCAGAGGCTACATAGCTCAGTTGGTTAGAGCACAACACTCATAATGTTGGGGTCCCTAGTTCGAATCTAGGTGTAGCCACCATATACTCCCAATCAGCACCAATCATAGGCCGCCATCAGCGGCCTTTTTTGTGCTCATTGATACGGTAGGGTATTGATTTACAAAGATATAGCGCCCTCCAGTAGCGGTTATAACCAGCCATCGCCGATCATCGTGAACGGTGACTAGCCAGTTTTGTCGTGGGTATGAATGTGGGTACGAAAAATTCATTGTGGGTATAAACGGCTAGTTTTCGCTTAGTATGTGGGTAAGCGGTCGACCACACCGCGTACAACAGAAGCGATATACCCACATGAAACTGACTGCAACGGCGGTTAAGGCTGCTAGGTACGTTGATAAACCTGTCAAGCTGGCCGATGGCCATGGCCTG
>JBLHWG010000351.1:0-5240 GCA_047629055.1 Halioglobus sp. | reverse complement strand
GCGACTATGTGCATTGGAGTAGGGCAAGGAATAGCTGTAGTAATCGAGGCTGTTTAATGTCAGATATTTTGCAATTTACGATTATCGTTAAGTTACTGGAGCTAAAAAACTTATGAATATTTGGACGGATAAAGTCGCAATAGTGACTGGTGGTGCCTCAGGGCTGGGTAATGCTTCAGTTCGGGCTTTGTCTGAGCGAGGTATGAGGGTCGCGATTTTTGATTTAAACGAGGAGTTAGGAGTATCCGAAGCCGCTGAGATTGGAGCTAGCTACTATTCGGTGGACGTTTCTGAGCCGTCTAGTATTACTAATGCTTTAGATCTGGTCGAGAAGGATCTGGGCACGCCTAGAGTCCTGGTTAACTGCGCAGGTATTGGGCCTGCCGCCAAAACCGTATCAAGGAGCATGCCTCATGACCCTGCGATGTTTGCCAAAGTTATTCACATCAATTTACTGGGGACATTTTATTGTGCTAGTCAGGTAGCTGCGCGTATGGTAGCTGGTGAATCCTTGGACGATGACGGTGTTAGAGGGGTTATTGTTAATACATCATCTGTTGCAGCCTACGATGGACAAGTCGGACAAGTGGCATATTCCACGTCTAAAGGCGGCATTGTTGGAATGACGTTGCCTATGGCTAGAGATCTTGCTGATAAGGGCATACGTGTCTGTGCAGTTGCTCCCGGATTGTTTCTAACACCTTTACTTTCTGGTATGCCTCAAGAAGTTCAGGATTCATTGGGTGCACAAGTCCCATTCCCGTCACGTCTGGGTAAGCCAGAAGAATTTGCGAGCTTGGTTTGTCACATTGTTGATAACCCCATGCTTAATGGTGAGGTGATCCGTCTCGACGGCGCCATTCGAATGGCGCCTCGGTAGAGTGATTTAATGGCGTTTGGGTTAGGACATTTGACGTGTTTTTTCAACGGCTGCCTGTAAACCTGCTGAGATGTTGTCAGCAAGTGAGGATGCTTGCATGCTGCGAACTCCGGCGGTTGTGGTTCCGTTGTAGGCGATTATTTCCTGTACATCCTGATTGGGAGTTGTGTAGCCATTGGCCATTATGGTGCCGGCGCCCAGGAATAGTTGCTTCACCGCGCGGTTTGCCACATCTTCGCTAACACCATTATCGATCGCAAATTTTGAAACACAATCAGCGAAATAAGCGATGAATCCTGGAACAGGGCCTGTCATTGCCGTGAATATTTCTATTTGAGATTCAACGTACAGTTCATCGCTTTCTCCGCAGGCGCCAAATAGTCGAAAGACGATGTCACGATCATCCTGTGTAACGGCTTCACCGGCGACCCATGGTGAGTATGCAAGAAAGAGCTCGGCAGCAGGGCTGCACATTGCGCGAACAACTCTATTTGATCCCGTGCTTTTTTGAAGCTTTTCGATAGAAACTCCTGCCATTACCGATATTACTAATTTGTCTTCGCAATTGAGCGACAAAGATCCAAATTGATCGGGAGGTACGCAAAGAATGATGACATCGCAAGCCTCATTCAGGATTTGGTTGTTGTGAGTGACATGGGTATTGGGCCATGCCTCTAACCCTGTTCTGTTCCCACTGCGATTGGAAATCCAGTAATCTTTTTCGTTAATTACTTTTTTGCTTAAAAGGGCGTGGGATACTGCTCGCCCTAGTATTCCAGAGCCACCGACAATGCCTATTTTTTGATTTGGAGCTGTCATGTGTTTTGGCCTTTACTTGATGGGGGGAGATCGCTATATAGTGTACTGGCACATTAGCAAATATACTTTTGCGAATCATCTCAGGCGGTAAAGAAGATAATATGCAAACTAAAGTGCTGCATGAGAAGAGAGAATCTGCACCTGCTTTTAAAAAAAGACCTTCCTGGTATGGACGCGTACCCATAACCATAACCTTGGCAGCCGCTATTGGCACATTGGTGTTCACGACTGCAGTGGTTGTATTCGGTGTCGGTGTAGGGTTAGCCAGAAAAAACACCTTCGATCTTCTTAGTGCCAATTCGCAGCAAGCTATAGAAGCTGATGTGAATCTGATTGAAAAGCACCTTCGGCCGGCAGAATTTATGGCAGAATTTATGGCTGAACGAATTGCAAGAGATGACATTGATCAAACAAACCGAGATGATTTTGGCCATATGTTGGTTGGGGCACTTTCTGGTGCTCCTCAAGTTGAAGCGGTCATGTTCATTGATGCAGACCTGCAGTCGTTCGTTGCGGGTAGGGGTCCTTCTGAGGGCGAAATGATCCTTAATGAGGTGGATTATTCTCTTGATCCGATTATTCGCGAGAGCATTCTGAAAGTTCAGGAAGGTCCAGTTTGGGTTCCGCCAATCTGGCGTGATGATGTTCAGCGGGCCTATCTAAGTCGCGCGCACCCTGTTATCCGGGCTGGTCACTATATAGGCGCTGTTGTAGCTGTAGTCTCGGTTCAGAACCTGTCCGATTTCATCAGCGAGGGGGGAGCTGACTCCAATGGTCATCGTTTCATTTTGTACGGACGTGAGCATGTTCTTGCTCATTGGCTAATGATGGATGGGTACCCGGACCTATCTAACGAGAATCCCTTGCCAAGAATAGACAAATTTGGTGATCCGGTCCTTGCGTCTATTTGGCAAGAGCGGGGGCGCCATGAGCTGCCGTTTAAATTCCGTGAAGGCGTTGATAGCCATCTCCTTGAGCTCTTTGATGACGAGTATGCATTTCTTTATAAGACTCACCATGGCTTCGGTGAGCAGCCTTTAATCGTAGGCACCTACTTTCAGGCAAGTGATTTTCCAGAGGAGTTGGAGAGATTCTTTGCAGCATTGATAGCGGGTCTGATAGCGCTGTTTTTATCCTTAGTCTCCGCAGTATTGTTAGGTCGGCGTATCGCGAGGCCAATCGTGCAGTTTTCTACGGCGGCGGCTCGTATTCAAGACCTTGATGTTTCAAAGGTGGAAGAGCTACCAGGAAGCGTGTTCCGTGAGTTAAACGACCAGTCGATTGCCTTTAATTCCATGCTCCGTGCGTTGCGTTGGTTCGAGCAATATGTGCCTAGAAAAATCGTTGAACATTTGATAAGGCATGGTGAGATTCAGGACACCAATTCTGATGCCCAGGAAATTACCGTTCTGTTTACAGATGTGGCAGGTTTTTCAACAATCTCCGAGGATATGTCAGCACCTGAGGTCGCTGCATTTGTGAACCATCATTTCTCTATGGTTGTTGGGTGCATAGAGGCAGAGGGTGGAACCGTTGATAAATTCATGGGTGATGCGGTAATGGCATTTTGGGGTGGTCGATCTGACGCGAATGATAGTAGTGCCCAGAAAGCCTGCCGCGCTGCACGCGCTATATCTAATGCGATCCGGGAAGATAACAAGCGGCGCCATAGTTTGGGTTTGCCGATGGTCGGTATTAGAATCGGCATTCATACAGGAATGGCCACGGTAGGAAACATTGGGGCTCCGGGACGACTGAATTACACAGTTATCGGTGACACGGTGAACGTCGGCCAAAGACTTGAGCAGCTCGGCAAAGAGATCTATTCACAGAGTAACGAGATATCTATCCTGATTAGTGGGCCAACAGCAAGGCATCTTGATTCAAGCTTTACACCAGTAGCTGCAGGGAATTTCAAGCTTAAGGGGCGTGTTGGTGAAATTGAAGTATTTAAACTTGAGTGATGTGAAAATATGCCAAAGCCACTATTCTTGTCTTAATAATGCCAGTACGCCAGAAAAAGACCTCAATGAAAACAGAAGTGCTCATCATCGGTGGAGGCCCTTCAGGCTTGCTGCTGTCGCAGCTGCTCAATAAAGCTGGAGTCTCAACCGTGATTCTCGAACGCACGACGCGTGAGAGAGTGCTAGAACGTATTCGTGCCGGCGTTCTGGAATCAGGAACGGTAGAGTTACTTAGCAAGGCTGGTGTGGGTGCCCGCATGCTCAAAGAAGGGATACCTCACGATGGTTGTTATCTCACCGACGATGAATTGATGGTGCATATCAACTTTTTTGAGCTTACTGGCAAGCGGGTCACGGTGTACGGGCAGACAGAAGTCACTAAAGATCTGTACATCGCGCAGGACGATATGGGCACTACAATCATTCACGAAGTTGCCGATGTGAAAATCCACGATCTTGATCAGAACACGTCCTTTGTAGAGTATACGAAAGATAATCAGCGTCTTCGCATTGATTGTGCATTTGTTGTGGGTTGCGATGGATTCCACGGTGTCAGCCGTAAAACGATTCCCGTGGAGAAGCGCACAGAGTTTGAGCGGGTGTATCCATTCGGTTGGCTAGGGGTGCTCTCACATACACCGCCTGCCAATCACGAGCTTGTCTATGCAAATTCCTCGAAGGGGTTTGCGCTGTGTTCCATGCGTAATGAAAATCTGAGCCGTTACTATATTCAGGTGCCAGTGACTGATACTGTTGAACAGTGGACTGATGAGCGATTCTGGGAGGAGCTGAAGAAGCGTCTGCCTAGCAACACGGCAGCCAATATGGTCACTGGCCCAACAATCGAAAAATCGATAGCGCCTTTACGCTCGTTTGTTAGTGAACCACTGCGTTGGGGAAATCTGTTTCTGGTCGGTGACGCTGCGCATATAGTTCCACCCACGGGTGCAAAGGGCTTGAACCTTGCTGTTTCCGATGTGTTTTATTTGCATCAAGCATTAATTGATGCCATTAAAAAAAATGACAACACACAACTCGAAGGCTATTCGGAGAAGGCGTTGCAACGTATATGGAAAGCGATGCGATTCAGTTGGCAAATGACCACCATGCTTCATCAGTTTGGAGGAGAGGATAGTTTTGCTGCACAAATGCGTAAGGCGTCATTAGCGCATCTGTCTCATTCTGAAACCGCACGACGAGAGTTGGCAGAAAACTACATTGGCTTGCCTTTCTAGTTAAGCTTGGCGTTAAGCACCGGCAGTTCGACCTGCGCGAAATCGTCTCGCAGGGTCGTATGACCAGCAGGCCGCCAGGAAGAAGCTTAATGTGCATAGCACCATGATGGCTAACGAGCTGGTGTTGAGTTGGTCGTAGAATGCAAAGCGTATTGATTCAACGGAATGTGTAAATGGGTTCCATTCGCACACGGCGGCAAGCCACTCACTTGATTCGCGCATTTTCCAGATCGGGTATAGGGCTGAAGACATGAAGAACATAGGAAAAATAACGAAGTTCATTACGCCCGCAAAATTTTCAAGTTGTTTTACAATCGATGCAATGAATAGTCCCAGTGCACC
>JBLHWG010000350.1:0-5329 GCA_047629055.1 Halioglobus sp. | reverse complement strand
AAGCCCAGGAAATCATGTAGATACAACAGCATGGAAAGAGACATTATCTGAGCGGTTGTTTTGACTTTACCCAACCAGCCCACGGCCACTGTGCCGCGCTTACCCATCTCAGCCATCCACTCACGCAGCGCACTGATGGTGATTTCACGGCCAATAATAACGATAGCCGGAATGGTTAACCACGGGCTTTGATCAAATTCCACAATAAGGATGAGCACGGTGGCCACCATGAGCTTGTCAGCCACCGGGTCAAGGAATGCTCCAAAGCGGCTTTCAACATCCCAGAGGCGCGCAAGATAGCCATCAAGCCAGTCGGTAATTCCGGCAATGATGAATATGATGCAGCTAAGTGGACGCGCCCAACTAAAATCCAAATAGAAAATCACCACAATAACGGGCAGCAAGCCAATTCGCAGGAACGTCAGCCAGGTTGGCAGGTTGTTTTTCATTAACACTTAACCTTTCAATACACGGTTGGGGTGTAGTTCATCATATACCCGAGCTGCCAGGTCGGAACTAATTCCAGGAACAGAAGATATATCCTCTACGCCTGCTTTCTGCAAGTGACGTAGGCCACCAAAATGCGTCAACAACTGTTTCCGCCGTTTCGGACCTAATCCTTTTATCTCTTCCAGCACAGATGTCTGTCTCTTCTTTGCACGCTTGCCTCTGTGACCAGTGATCGCAAATCGATGCGCTTCATCACGAATTTGCTGTATCAGCAAAAGGGCTGGAGAGTCTGTTGTCAGCTGCCTTTCTAACTGCCCACCGTCCTCCTCATCTCGACACAAAATCAGTGTTTCATCACCGGGTCGTCTATCTGGTCCCTTCGACACACCGACGACCTGTACCGAATCAACTTGAAGTTCTGTCATGACATCAAGCGCTACACTTATTTGGCCTTTGCCGCCATCGATAAACAGTATGTCCGGAAGGTCACGCTGCTCTTTTATCAGGCGCGTGTATCGACGAGTCAAGGCCTGACGCATGGCAGCGTAATCATCACCTGGGGTTATGCCCTCAATATTAAAACGCCGGTAATCTGATTTTAAGGCCCCTTCCGCGTTAAACACGACGCACGATGCAACTGTTGCCTCACCCATAGTGTGCGAGATATCAAAGCACTCCATACGACTCGGCGCATCCTCCAGCTGAACAAGTTCACGCACAGCCTCTAGTCTTGCTGCCATGCCCGAACGAGATGCCAGACGTGTAGCCAAACCTATCTCTGCGTTGGTTAACGCCAGAGTTTGCAATTTTGCGCGCTCACTTCGCACCTTGTGCACGATGCTTACATTGCTACCCAGCCTTTGAGTAAACACCTCCTTTAGTATCTGTGCATCTTCCACCGGCTCCGCAGTAATAATCTCTTTGGGCAGGTCATGCTGCAGGTAGAATTGTGGCAAGAACGCATTGAGAATTTCAGCGCTGGTACTGCCAGCAGGTGTAGCTGGGTAAAAAGCCTTGTTGCCAAGATTAATACCGTTACGAATGAAGAACACCTGCACACAACTCTGACCACCTTGGCAGGCGGCAGCCACATAATCAGCATTGCCATCGTCGCGCATATCGGTTGACAAATCTGTCACGGACTTCAAACTGCCAATCTGATCCCGCATACGCGCAGCGGTTTCAAAATCCAATGCCGCACTCGCCTCTTCCATTCGAGCAGCAAGGTTCTTAACGACATCCTGCGTCTTGCCTTCCAGAACACGAATGGTCATATCTACATCCTGGCGATACTCTTCGGCTGAGATTTTACCAACACATGGACCTGTACAACGCTTTATCTGATACTGCAAGCATGGCCTTGAACGGTTCTTAAAATAGCTCTCTTCGCACTGACGAATTTGGAAAAGCTTTTGCACCAGGCGCAAAGATCGCTTTACAGACGAGGCACTAGGGTACGGACCAATATATTTACCCTTAGCCTTGCGCGCACCACGCTGATAACTTAAGCGCGGAAATTCAGCAGAGGTTGAGATATAGATATACGGGTAACTCTTGTCATCACGAAGCACCACGTTATAACGCGGGCGATGTTCTTTAATCAGGTTGTGCTCAAGCAGTAAGGCTTCAGCAGCGCTTGCCGTCACGGTGGTCTGCACGTTGGCAATGTGTGACACCAGTGCCTGAGTCTTTCTGTTATCGACTGTTTTTTGAAAATAGCTGGACAGTCGATTCTTTAAATTACTCGCCTTACCAACATAGATGATATCTTCATTTGCATTAAACATACGGTACACACCAGGGCGTGTCGTAACCGTACGCATGAACGCTTCAATATCGAATGCTAGCACCTCTATATCTGACATATGACAAGCCTCTTTCGGTTAGTCGTCGTGCCACATATCAAAACGTATCGCGAGCCGCACCAGATCTGGCGTGCTGGTGATACGCAGTTTTTCAAACGCACGCGTTCGATGCGTACTCACGGTTTTTTCACTAATGTGCAAGTCGGTGGAGATTTTTCGATTTCTCTGCCCTTGTAAGAGAAGGTTGATAATTTCAGACTCGCGCGTTGTTAGCCGGTCAAACGGATTGGAGTCGTCGCCTCTTATCGCATCTATGGCGAAGCGCTGTGCAACATCGGGGGACAAGTACTGCTCGCCGGCCATCACTTTGCGCATCGCTTTCTCCATTTCATCAGCGCTACTACCCTTACTGATATACCCACGTACACCCGCATTGAGTATCTGCCGGATCAAACTGCCTTCCAGTCTGCCAGTGACCACAATAACGCGACTCTTCGGAGCCAATGTAAGTAATTGCTCAGCTGCCTCTAACCCACTAATGCCAGGTAAGTTAATGTCCATGAGGATTAAGTCGTAATTTGTTGCAACCGCCATGTCCAGCGCAACCTCGCCCGAACTTGACTCATGAATGAGTTCAATCATGGGGTTGTTTTCCAACAGGCGGCGCATACCTATGCGCACCAATTCATGATCGTCAACTACCAGCACTTTTACTTGCATGGGACAGTTCCTCGATTCACAAACTACCAGCTTACAAGTGCAGAACCCCAGGTAAATCCACCACCGAAGCCTTCCATGAGTATCGTATCACCTGATTGAATACGACCATCTCTTACTGCGACATCCAACGCTAAAGGAATGGATGCAGCAGACGTATTGCCGTGCGTGGCCACTGTCTGAACCACTTTATCCATAGGCATTCGAAGCTTTTTAGCCGTCGCCTCTAAAATACGTGAGTTCGCCTGATGTGGTACCAGCCAATCGATATCCGATTTTTGCATATCGTTAGCTGCGAGAGTTTCATCAACAATTCTGCCCAGAGTCTTAACAGCCATACGAAAAACTTCGCTTCCAGCCATTTCAACGTAAGCGGTACCGCCCTGCACGGCGGCAAGATTATTCGATACACCCTTAGGAACCTGCAGCAAGGAAGCGTAATCGCCATCGGCGTGAATATGAGTAGAGAGAATTCCCGGCGCATTGTCACGGGTTAGTACGACAGCCCCTGCGCCATCACCAAACAAGACACAGGTGTTGCGATCGGTCCAATCGATAATGCGAGAGAACGTTTCAGCGCCGACAACTAAAGCATTTTTGGCAGCACCGGTTCGCATGAACTTATCGGCAACAGACAGGGCATAAACGAAACCTGTACACACGGCCTGAATATCAAATGCCGGACATCCATGAATATCCAATCGGCTCTGCAACAGGCAGGCCGTACTGGGGAACACCTGATCGGCGGTGGTCGTTGCGACGATGATCAAATCGATATCGGAATAGGCAATGCCTGCAGCTTCCAGCGCCCTGCGCGAAGCCTGCTCAGCTAGATCGAGTGTGTACTCACCTTCGGCCGCGATATGGCGTTGTTCAATACCAGTACGCTCACGAATCCACGCGTCAGTCGTATCAACAGTTTTTTCAAGTTCAGCGTTGGTGACCAAACGCTCTGGAAGATAACCACCAGTGCCAATGATGCGAGCGAAATGGGTCATAGTGCGTTGTCAGCGGTGAGTTATGCCGCGCTTAGAGTTTCTTCTACGCGTTGAGCAATCATGGAAGGCACGTTATGCCCTATTTCTAATAATGCGATATTTATTGCGTTAGCAAAAGCTAAAGCATCTGCGCCACCGTGACTCTTCACGACCACACCTTGCAGGCCGAGAAGGCTTGCGCCGTTGTACCGTCTTGGATCGATACGATTGCCAAATGCTTTGAGTATTGGCTTGGCCAATAGCCCTACAAACATATTCCACGGTGTCCGTTTGAACTCTTCCTTAATGTAGTGCAAAACCATCTTCGCCACACCTTCACTGGTTTTCAGCGATACGTTGCCAACAAAGCCATCACAAACCACAACATCCACTCTATCAGTGTAGATATCGGTGCCTTCTACATAACCAATGTAATTAAGCGGACTCTTGCTCAGTAGCGGCGCAGCCAGTTTCACCTGCTCGTTACCCTTGATGTCTTCCGAACCAATGTTTAGCAAACCCACTCTCGGGCGCTCAACACCATCAACAGCTTCTGCCAGGATGGACCCCATCATGGCAAATTGATAAAGATGATCTGCGGAACTATCCACATTAGCGCCAAGGTCTAGCATATGCGTATGTCCACCGACGGCTGGGATAATGGCGGATATGGCGGGTCTGTCAATACCAGGCACGGTTTTTAAGACAAATCTGCTGATAGCCATCAACGCTCCGGTATTTCCAGCGCTGACACAGGCATCTGCAGAACCCTCTTTAACCAGGTTGATAGCAATTCGCATCGATGAGTTTTTCTTGGACCTCAGCGCTGTTGCAGCGCTGTCATCCATGGTAACCACCTCGGTGGCAGCCACGATGGAGTATCTGCCTTCAGGCAGCAGATATCGACCAATCGCTTTATTGATATGGTCAGGGTCCCCTACCAACGTCAAATGAGCATCATCGCGCTCTTTTAAAACAGCGCGAACAGCATCAATGATGACAGACGTACCGCCGTCACCACTCATTGCATCAATGGCGACGGTCAGCATGCGGGACATGCAGCTCGGGAATCACTCATAGTAGGGTGCGAGCTTACGCATGTGCGCATTGAGTTGTTTTACTCGTCGTCGTCCTGCTCTTCTGGAGTTTCAACCACTTGATTGCCACGGTAAAAACCATCAGCAGTGATGTGATGCCGACGATGCAGCTCACCGGTAGTTGGGTCAGTTGACAACGTAGGGTTGCTCAAAGAATCGTGTGAACGACGCATGCCGCGACGTGAGGGAGTTTTGCGGCTCTTTTGGACGGCCATTACTTTTATCCGTTAACTTTAATGTAAATTCAAATTCTTCAGTGCTTCAAAGGGGTTACGTTTCCCCT
>JBLHWG010000349.1:0-5376 GCA_047629055.1 Halioglobus sp. | reverse complement strand
CCTATATTTCTCGCTGATGGCACACCGGCAGGGCGAGTGACGTCTGGCGCCTATGGCTATTCCGTGAATAAATCGCTAGCTATGGGCTTTATCAAAGAAGGCATGGCTGTGCCAGGCGATACGTTGGAGATATCCATACTGGGCAAGCCGCACAAGGCCTTTTTATTGGCAACTCCAGTTTATGATCCGGATGGCGTCAGTTTAAGAAGCTAACTGGTGTCGGAGAAACCTACGAATGAGTGAAGAGTAAGAATCCTCTTCACATCAGGGAGTCGAGAGTTCAATTACTATCAACCTTGCTTGTCTGAGAATACCGATCGCGTCGGCAATGGATCAGTCTACTTTCGGACAATCTTCCAGCCGGCCGCACTAAAAAAAGGCAGATTTCATTAGTGAATTGTGAAAAACACGAAAACTGGAATTCAAATGGGTTGTTCCGCGTAGAATTGAGCAACACTATCCTGATGGCTTGATTTCCTTGAGCCGTTTACATGCTCGGAACATAGAATTGAATATGCACGAAATAGATGACACTCTGATGCAGCAGGTCCGTAGCCGCTTTGCCCAAGTGGATGAATGCCCTGTTCAAGGCAAACGTGTATTCTTCGAAAATGCGGGTGGCGCATTGACGTTAAATGCAGTGGTCTCAACCTCCACTGAGTACGCGGCCGTGCCAGATAATCAAGGCCGTGATAACCCGGGAAGCCATGAGTTAGTTCGGGTGATTAACAAAGCCAAGCAGGATATGCGTGAGTTCATGAATGCTGACGGTGGCCAGTTCTTCGTTGGCGAAAGTGGAACCGAATTGCTGTTTCGACTCATCATGAACGCCTGCCTTGGCACGCATAAGGGCGGAGTAGTTCTGGGCTCTACTCTTGAGCACCCCGCAACTCGATCAGCATGTGATCGCTGGGCAGCCATTGCCGGTCAACAACATATTCTGGTAAAGCACGATGATGCCACGGGAAACATTGGTCCTGAGGCTTATGCCCAAGGTGTGACACCGAGCACTGTTGTTGCCACTATTTTGCACACCTCTCCCGTAACGGGTATGGGGGTTGATGTGGCGGGTTGTGTGATGGCAATAAGAGCCGTCGCGCCTGAGTGCATCATCATTGTGGATGGCATTCAGCACGCCGCACATGGCGGTATGGATTTGAAAGAGTACGACGTTGATGGTTATGTTATCTCGCCGTACAAAGTATTCTCACGTCATGGTTTTGGAGTGGCCTGGATTTCAGATCGGTTGACTCATCTGCCTCATAACAACCTCATCAACGGTCCTGAAGACAACTGGGAGATGGGAACGCGTGATACGGCGTCATACGCCACCCTGTCTGATGTTGTCGGTTACTTTGAATGGTTAGGTGAGCAAGCGGGTGGTGGTACTAGCCGTCGTGATCGATTTCTAGCAGCGGCGAAGGTAATCAAGGCACATGAAAAAACCCTTACAGACACTATGATTCAAGGGACAGGGAATCTTCGGGGTTTGAAAGATCTGGAGAACGTACAGATCATTGGTGGTATTGATAACCCAGCTCGAGAAGGGTTGGTGTCTTTAACTATCACAGGGATACCATCAGTTGATGTTGTCAAACGGCTTAATGAGGAAGGCGTGCGCACGCATTTACGAAAAGCCGATCATTATTCAGGGAATATCCTCGATCCATTGGGACTTGATAGTTGCATCCGAGTGTCCATGTGTCATTACAATACGGTTGAGGAAATTACCCGATTTTTAGCGGTAGTGAACGAGATACACGGATAGTTCACTTAGGGCTGTTTAAAGCACTGTCAGGGCGGTATACCATGCCATGGCATTGCCGTCAGACATATAGGTCTCAAAAATTCAAACAACCATTTCAGGTGCAACTTACATTTACGCCTGCTCATCAAGCAAGTGCAAGTTCTTTACATACAATGGGTATGAGGCTGACAATGATTTATTTAGGAAAGCGTTGGGGAGTAACTAGTCCTAATAGGCTAAGGCACACTTATTAAATGAGGGTATACAGCGTTGTAGAGATAACCAGCTGCATTAAAATCAACATTATCTGGCTGGCAGTATCCATCACAATCAAAAGCCTTCGTTAAAATTCGATGCTTACCTGGCAAGGCTTCCCACTCGAACTCAAATCTAACCCAGCCGTAGCGTTCGTTTTGTTTGCTTAAGGTAGCTGCATGCCACGTCATTGCCTTTGTATCGCCCCATAGAACTTTGTTGTATTGGACTACCTGGCGAATGCGCATAGCCGTGTAGCGTGCTCGTTCCGGTTAAAAGTTTTGCGGGGTAGGGAAGTGCCAAGGCAGATTTGATATTCTGCTCGGTCAATGGTTTGCCTAGTGATGGAGCGTATTGATCTGCTGGCCACTTGCCGCTGTAAGCCCCAATCCAGCCTGGCACTAAAACCCTAATGGGGAAGCCGTGATCGGCAGGGAGAGGTTTCCCGTTCATGGTGATAGCCAATAACGTATCTTTATCCATGGCCTTATCTATAGGCATTGCCATCTCCCCAGATTCTAAGTGAATAGTGTTGTTTGTTAATCTGTGGTGTCGGTCCACTATTGCAGACGAAAAATTGTTCGTTGGGCGTTAGATAACCGTTCTGATTTGCAAGCGGCGACTCTAGAGACAATCCGTGAGTAACGAACTTATTGAGGTTTTTGAGTGGCTGTGCATCGGGAACTAGTCAAGCGGTGCATGAAGCTTGGTTGCCGATGTGACTATCCCTCCGCGGTTTCCAATCTCAATTGATCCGTAACGTTGTTTGAAGCTATCCGGTAAGGGGCGATCACCTTCTATGGTTAGCCAAAGTCGTAACAAATGACGACGTTTGGATTTGTCAGGCCAATCGGTAAATCCGGTTCTATCATGTAGCTGGGAATGGTTATACACAAACTGCATGTCCCCAGGTTCCAGTTGCATGGAAAAATGAAGGTCCGGATCATTGGCCAATGAGTCAAATAGATCTAGCGCTTCTGTATGTTCTGGCGTCAGGCGCATCGCAGCGTCAAAGCGTTGAGCGCTATTAATATATTGTCGTTGATAAAAAACAGTTAGAAATCCTTGGTGCCAATTAAACACGGGAATTTCCGTAAACGGTTTTTCACCTTCTGGGATTTCTCCGCGACGATCTGTCGCAATGGGATCAAATAATTTTTCTAGTAAATCAGGACGTGTTGATTTCATCCGGTTATATATCGACTCTGCGCTGACCAGTAGAGACTCGCCACCTTCCATTGATTTTTTTATACATATCAAACCTACTAGATCAGCACTGTCTGTGTGAAATGTCTGACGCTCGGCAGTTTGGTAGATGCGTGTGCTGGTATGAGCTGCATTTGCTCCTGAATCTCTTACATGCCCGAGTATATGACCCTGTGCATTCTGTGAGCGAGCCTTGCCCAAGTGAGCGCCAATACCGCAGAAGATCGTTGCCGCATACTTTTGTGAGTATCCTTGAATTGGCAGGCCTCGGATAACTTCGACACCGACTCCTGTGAGAATATTCTTTTGCAATAATTCTAAGTGCCTATTGAATGATTTAAGCGGAAATGTCTCTTTGGTGATAACCCCGATATCGCTGTTCAGGCGCAGGAAATGGTCGGCAGCAGATTCAATATCACGAATATCTCGTTTGCTCAGAGTGTAGAGCCACTGGTCAGGGTGCTCCAGCATGTCTTTACTCAGCCAGGCTGACGGACCGGAAAATTGTTCTGGTAGCAGTGAGGGCGTCATGTTTTGATCTGTAAGCATAGAGGCTGCGTGCGTAGTGGAAACGAAAGTTAAATATCAGTCTGTGTTTCAAGATTCCCGTCCAGTTTACTTGGGACGATGGATTAGTACTATGACTTCTTAATATAGCCGGTTACTGCTTTCAGCAAACTCGCCCAATCAAAAATGATTTACGTACCTCAAAAAATAGTAGACTTGAGGCGCGTTCCTCATTTAGACTGAGTGCCAACAGGGATAAGTCTTGTCCTTCCTGTTCACACCACCATGTGTGCTTTTACAAATACCGGAGGAATACGGAAATGAAACATATGAAACTGGCAGCTGTCGGTGCCTTGTCCGTGGTAGCTGCGACCATGACTAATGCTGCCCAGGCAGACGATCTAACACTGTGTTGGGCCGCATGGGACCCTGCCAATGCGCTTGTTGAGCTTAGTAAAGGCTTTGAAGAGCAAAGTGGGCACTCAATGAATTTTGAGTTTATTCCATGGCCCAATTTTGCTGATCGCATGCTCAACGAGCTCAATTCAGGCGGCAAGCTGTGTGATCTGCTCATAGGTGACAGCCAATGGATAGGCGGTGGTGCTGAGAACGGCCACTACGTGAAGTTAAACGACTTCTTCGATGCTGAAGCCATCAGCATGGATGATTTCGCACCTGCTACTGTTTACGCTTACTCTACTTGGCCAAAAGGCACGCCCAACTATTACGCACTACCTGCAATGGGCGATGCTAACGGGTGGTTCTATCGCAAAGATTGGTTCGCACGGGAAGATATCAAAGCTGCTTATAAAGAAGCCACCGGTGATGAGCTTGGTGAGCCGAAAACACAAAAAGAAATGCTGCAAATTGCGCAGTTTTTTCAAGGTCGTGAAATAGACGGAATAAAAGTTTATGGCGCTGCCATATTCACAGAGCGTGGCTCTGAAGGTATCACCATGGGAGCCACTAGTGCTCTATACCCTTGGGGGTTCAAGTACGAAAACACGCCAGGTTCGTATGATATGGAAGGTGCTGTAAATTCTCCTGAAGCTGTAGAAGCATTAGAGTTCTATAAAGAATTCTACGAAACTGCGACCCCTCCAGGGTACACAAACTCCTATATGGGCGAGAGTTTGGATGCGTTTAAATCAGGACAAGTTGCCATGGCAATGAACTGGTTTGCTTTCTTCCCCGGACTTTACGCTGATCCAGATACTGGCGGCGATAAGATTGATTTCTTCGTGAACCCTCCGCAAAACCAGGCAGGCTCGACACTGGGTGGTCAAGGTATCTCAGTGATTTCCTACTCTGAGAAGCAAACAGCTGCCCTTGAATACATCAAGTGGTTTGCTAATCCGGAAGTTCAAGCACAGTGGTGGAGCATGGGTGGCTACTCAGCGCATAACTCAGTTTTACAAGCTGATACCTTCAAAGACAGTGCTCCGTTTGCGGGTGACTTTTTAATTGCGATGGATGATGTGCAGGATTTCTGGCAAGAGCCTGCTTATGCAGAGCTGCTACTGGCAATGCAAAAGCGCCTACACGACTATATCGTTGCTGGCAACGGTACCGCCAAGGAAGCGCTTGATCTCCTGGTTGAAGACTGGACTGAAGTCTTCGAAGACGAAGGTAAGCTGTAAAATATTATTGCAGTGACTTAC
>JBLHWG010000348.1:0-5384 GCA_047629055.1 Halioglobus sp. | reverse complement strand
GACCCAAGAGATGCTATTTTCGCTTAACGTCATTGCAAAAAACGCATCGCCGTATAGATAAGCCAAGAATTGACTGATTAAGTTTAATCACATTCTATGCTTAGTCACTCTCTATCTGTTTAAATTCTATATGTATTCATATTCCCTGTTTATTCATCGTCTATATTGAGCAGAAGGTCCATGGCATCGAACAATACCTTCTGCGCTGGTAACTGACTTGGCCAATGCCAACCCTTGGGCCCTTAATTCCTCTGTAGACCAATTATTGGTCGCGCCATCAACCATACGTGCTTCACCTTCGATTACTACAGCTGCTACTTGATCGCGATTGTAGTACCGTACCAGCTCCCACTCGAAATCGTGGCTCGGCAGACATTCAGGTGACATCATGTCCAGTAGTAAAAAATCTGCTGCCATACCAGGGGCAAGACCAGCATGAGTTTGAGCACCGCCTGTTGCGCAGGCCCCCTGTGAGGTTGCTGCATTCACCCAAGTCCATGCCGCTCCGCAAGAAAAATCAGCGACCGGCATGGCGTGTTCAATTCGTTGACATGCTTCAGCTGCCATCAGATTTTTAAAGGCATCAGCGGAGGTTGTATCAGAGCCTATTCCGAAACGAACGCCGCGCTGGGCAAAACGAAGTGCTGGTGCTACGGCGTTACCTTTCCAAACACTTGCCAACGGGTTGTAACTAGTTGCAGTGTCAGTTTCAACGATAAGTTCTATCTCAGGTTCTGACACGAGTGTGGTGTGATGCAGTAACACGTGTGGGCCCAGTACATTGTGCTTATACAACAACTCAGTTGGCCGCATTCCAAAACGTACAACACACTCGTGTACTTCGGGAAAGTGCTCGTTGCAATGTATTTGCAGAAGGATACCGCGTTCAGCACAGGCATCAGACAAGGCTGTTAATGTTTCTGGAGTGTTGCCCATAAAAGAGCTGCAACATACGGAAGGCGAGATAAGTGGATATTGCGCGCAGTCTTCGACGTGCTCATCTATAACCTTCAGAATGGCGTTAAGGCTGTTTTTGCCTTTGCCAGTTCCGGACTCATCTGCAAATTCATCTAACCCACAAGCTGAGACAAGCCGTATGCCTGTCTCAACTGCAGCACGATGAACGCCGGCGTTTTTAACTAAATCATTCAAGCCATAGTTAACGACCTTGGTAAACCCACCACGCATCGCTTCCCAGAACGCCCATTTTGCCGTTATGTAACATTGTTGTTCATCCATGTCGCGTTCCATCGGGTGCCATATTCTGCGCCAAATTTGAGCGGGTTCGCCACCTATTAAGGCTTTACCGAATATCTGTCCGACGTGCGTATGTGCATCAATAAAGCCCGGAATTATGGCGTGCCCTGGCAGTGATATGGCCTGTGGTAGCGAGCTGGCCGGTCCGACGGTAACGATTTTCCCGTTGGCAATATGAATAGCCCATCCGGTTTTGACACCCTCAGGTGTCAGGATCACGTCAGGTGCAATTGCATAGTCTTGGTGGGACAACAGAGATTTAAGATCAGTCACGGGCAGTGTCGTTCTCAGATAATGGGTGGCTTAAACTTGTCATGAATGTGCAAGCAATTTCATTGAAGAGTGATGCGGCTCGGATCAACTGCCTCTAGTGGGCCGGTAGCCAGATACGATTTTATTAATTCCCGTGAAGGCTTAGTCTCTATCATTCCTTTACTCACAACCCATTGGGCCTGTGTTTCAAGGATGTCTAGCAAACCATTGGCGAGGCCAATTTCGTATTCAGCTTCTGAAAACTTTGCTTTTATATAATCAAGCGACAACAAGCCTTCTGTGGCATCAGCGAGAGCTTTTTGTGCGTCTTCTGGATTTGAGTTGATGAAGTCCTCTGCTTTAATCAGAGCCCTTACCATAGCCGCCAGTTCATCAGGGCGATTCTCCAGCATGTCTGGGGTTGCTGATAATACGAACCAGGCAATGTATGCGTCACTACGGAATTCTCTATAGTCCTCACCCAGTGCTTTTGCGGCAGATGGGTAAAAGTCAGGAAACATAACGCCGGCGTCAATATCACCACGAGCAAGTGCTGGTACGATATCTGGCGGTGATACATTGATAATCTCTGCCGAAACACCTGCGGTAGCGAGTAATGCTTCGGTAAAAAATTCTGTATTTGAACCTTTTGTGGTGCCGATTTTCTTTCCCTCAAGGTCCATTACGTTTTCAAAACCTATTGAACCTTTTGAAATAAGTCGGTTTGCAGTGTAGCGAGATAGCGTAGTAAATGTACCGAAAGGTTGTTCTCTCAAAGAAGCAATTGATACTGGATATTCCGCCATAAAGGCAACGTCAAGCTGTCCACCGATAAGTGCCTCAAGTGCTCGACGGCCAGACGTAAACTTCACTGATTCAAGTTGTATTCCCTCATCGGCAAAGTACCCTTGCGATTGTGCTACTACTATTGGTAGTGTTTGTAGATTCGGAGCCGTGCCAATGGTGACTTGTCCTGAGTAGGCGTTAATGGACATTAAGGTGAGTGAGACCATTGAGCCCAGCAAGAGTGTTGTCTTCATAAAATATTCTCGAATTAAATCAGTTAGCGGGATCGCGCAGCAAATTAAGGAGATGCTCGCGATGGTTTAGAAAATCATCGTTTAATCTGTCAACAGGGCGCGGTCGCGGGAGATCAACGCTGACTCTCTCAACGATACGACCAGGGCCTGCGGACATGACATAAACTCTATCGGCAAGTCGGAGTGCTTCATCGACATCGTGCGTGACAAACAGCACGGTAGTTCGACGACGAACCCATAAGCTTGTCAGTAATTCATGCATGCGCAACCGGGTTTGTGCGTCTAGCGCGCCGAAGGGCTCATCCATTAGCAAGACATCCGGGTTTGCAGAGAGTGTTCGCGCAATAGCGACGCGCTGTTTCATACCACCGGAAAGTTGACCTGGATATTTCTGTGCATCGTTTTCCAGGCCTACTTCCTCAAGTGCCTGCATGGCCCTGTCGTGACGCTGGGCCGGTGTCAGTCTCAATCGCTTCAACGCAAACTTGATGTTGCCTATAGCTGTGAACCAAGGAAACAGAGCAAAGCTCTGGAATATCACACCAACGCTCGGATCCGGTTTTTTTACTAATCGATCATCAACGTTAATCGTTCCAGTGACAGGTCGAATGAATCCTGCTACAGCATTGAGCAATGTGGATTTTCCGCAGCCAGAGGGTCCAATAAGCGCCGTAAAGGTTCCTGCTTCCAGATTAAGATCGGTAGGTTCTAGAGCCACTGTGTGGTTATCACCGCTGCCAAACTCCACTGAGACTCCTTTGATTTGAACGTTGCCTCGATCAGTAGTAGCTGTGGATGTGGCTGCTAGTTTGATAGTTGAGTGTTGCAAACCGTTGTGTCGTGGTAGTGATATTTGCAAACACTGTACATGACTATGATTTGATATAGACGTGCTTAATTTGCATAGGGCTAGTGCAATAAATATACTTTTAGGGGCATGTAAACTAATGGACAAAAAAAATTGAATTAAGTAAGACTATTCTATGCAAATACTATAGTTTCAGTGGTTCAACTATTGATCGTCCTGCAAGTGCATATCAATGCCCTGAATAATATATAAGCTTCGGTGTCAAAAAGAGCGGACCCAGCGTGTCGATGTTAACTGTTAGAACAGCGCCGACTAATACGCTGTACTCGCAATTAATAAGCGATTTTAAATTCGTTTATTTGGTTCGAAATTCACAATTAAATCAACAGAAACGATGCCACAAATAAATCTGAGATTCGCTCAACCTTTGATATCGATATTTTTTGTGTTGGCGGTGTGGCAGGCTGCCCATGCGTTTGGATTTACTAATCGCAATCTGTTCCCCGGTCCATTCGATGTGGCTCAAGCTGCGGCTAAACTCTATCAGGACGGTGTGCTGGTAAAGGACTTCAAGACGTCTCTATCGCGTGCAGCAGTGGGGTTTGGAATCGGTGCAAGTCTTGGAATTATTATGGGGATGTTGACAGCACGAGTATCGTTTATAAGGCTGGCTGTATATCCGTTCTTCAACATTCTAAGGCCAATACCGGCTATCGCGCTGGTACCAATTGCGATTGTGTGGTTTGGGATTGGTGAGCATTCGAAGTATTTTGTAATAGCGTATACCGTTTTTCTTGCAGTATGGCTTGCGACTCACCACGGAATGGAACATATACCGGAAACTTATATACGAGCCTCACGATCCCTCGGTGCACCATGGTATAGGGAGTTTTTTGAAGTTGTTGTTCCTGCGGCAGCGCCTCATATTTTGGCGGGACTACGTTTTGGGGCTGCGTTGGCATTTCTGAGTTTGGTTGCGGCAGAACTTACCGGTGCCTCAGCAGGTATTGGTTACAGGCTGGATGAGGCTCGCCAATATTTCATGGTTGACCGGATGTTTGTCGGTTTGATTGAGCTTGGTCTGTTAGGTGCGACTCTAGATGCATTTTTTGTATATGTAGGGTCAAAAGTCGTACATTGGGATTCTGAGTGAGGCTCTATGCATCGCCCTGCTGTGTATTTAGCACCGCCAAAAGAATTTAAATGGGTAATAATAAAGGGTTAATAGTACATAAAACGGTGATACACGCAAAGACGGATCAGCAGTTTTTGTTTTGATGCCGCTCGTATGCAAGGCCAGTTGAATGCCATTGTGCCCCTAAACACTTAACTAAAAGTCTTAGGAACAATCACCAGTGTCCCGTTAACTTCATGGTGAAGGATAACTGGTTTTTGTTGACAGGAATTTTCTCGGCTGGACGTCCATGAATCAGATCATCAAGTGACCATTTTTCAAATAGATTGGCTTGTAACAACCTAACAATCTGTTGCATTGATCGCTTCGATTTCGATTGGAACTTCAAGTAGGCAACAAGCAGGTAGGCGCATAGTGCGATACATATCTGTGTCATCACCGCGTTTTTGCTTGTGACTACGAATGACTTGATTTTCAGGTTTTGTTTTATCCACTTGAAGAACAGTTCAATCTGCCAGCGTGATGTATAGATTGCAGCAATCGTCCTGGCTGCCAATGCAACGTTATTTGTCAGTAACGCGTAATGCTTGCCTGTGACCGGATCCCGATAGCCAACCCTGCGCAACGGTATCGGGCAGCGTTTCGCCGTCAACATGCCTGTGAATTCTATCGTCTGATCGCAAGTCAGCCCTGATTTTCGGTTAACGATTCTTCTCTCCAGAACCCGCGTAGTGGCGTTGGACTTTAGTCGTGCACTAAAGTAAATACCTTTGTATGACAGCGTTTTGTACCATTTGTAGTCAGTGTACCCACGATCCACCACCACGATACTGCCCTTAGAAAAATCAACAGACCGTCCTTCGCTCATCTCATGCTTTCCGGCCTCAGTAAC
>JBLHWG010000347.1:0-5387 GCA_047629055.1 Halioglobus sp. | reverse complement strand
CTGAACTCACACCTTAAACGATCAACATAATGAAAATCTTGTAAATCAGAGAGTGTGATGTTTTCGCGGGTGCACAAGTGATGTGATTTGTCCATAGCAAGCAACATGGGCTCCTGAGTTAATCTACGAGCTACGAAACGCTCAGGTAAATCCACGGTGTGCGCCATCACGATGCAATCTAGAGCTCCGGATAGTAAAAGTTCCTGCGCTTTAGTCTCCCAGATATCGTGAACTAATAATTCAACCTGAGGATACTCGTCTCCGAATAGTGTTATCGCAGATAATAAATTTTTCGGGCTCACCGTGCACATGAGGCCAACATCAATGGTGCCTGTATCGGCGTGCACAATTTCTGCAGCCACACGACTTGCGCTCTGCTTTGCTTCTTCAATTTTGCTCAGCTGAGTGCGCATTGCGAGACCCAGGGGGGTAAGACTTATTTTGTGGCCATGGCGTACAAATAGCTCCCCACCTAGTTCATCTTCAAGCTTCTGAATAGCGGCGCTTAACGAAGGCTGACTGACATGGCAAGCTTCAGCCGCACGCGTAAAATTTAACGTGTCACAAGTCCGTAGAAAATAGGTAATCTGATTGAATTGCATAGGGCTGGCATTGCCAATAGTTTTAAACTGGTGAGTAATAGCTTTTAAGTATTGGACCGTCAGACGGCCAACATTCTAAAATTCCTTAGACGATAAACATGTCGTTGATATCAATTCAATAAGGGATAGTAAACCTATGAAAAAGAAAAAACATCTTAGTGTTCTGGCTTGCGGGTTGCTTGTAGCTACCTTGGGAGCATCATGGCTCGGAGTAATCAACGTACACGCTCAGGATTCTACTGTAAATGCGGCTTCATTTAACAGTGATGGAAGTGTTAATCAGCCTGAAGGCTGGCGACGATGGGTTTTTGTAGGATCGCCATTGACGCCAAATGCGCTCAATGGCGGACATGCAGCGTTTCCGGAATTTCATAACGTTTACGTAGAGTCGTCAGCATTTAATGTTTACGAGACAACAGGTGAGTGGCCGGAAGGAACGCAAATAGTTAAAGAGTTAACCTCGATTTACGAGAACAATAACGATGAAGTAGGTGCATCTATGGAAGTGTCTGGTCGAGGTTTTCAACAAGGCGAGTTCCAAGGGCTGGAGCTTACTGTGAAAGACTCAAGTCGGTTTTCTGATATGGCGGGTGGGTGGGCCTATTTCTCTTTTGGGCATAAACCACAACCGTATGAAAAAACGGCTATGGCTTTTCCGGAAGCTGCGTGTAACGCCTGTCATGCCGCAAATGCCAAAGATGACTTCGTTTTTACGCAGTTTTATCCTGTCCTACGTGCCGCAAAAAACAGCAAGTAATTGATGTGACCCCACTGGCTTCATGTCAGTTGCATGATTTCAGTGGGGATCCAATCGCGGTTATTTACGCGAGATACTTATAACTTAATCCAAAGTCAGGCCCAGTTCGGTACTGTTCGCTAATGCGAAAGCTTCGTGCTCATCATCAAAGGCCGTAACTGCGAGTACCGGTCCAAAGGCTTCCTTCTGCACCAATGTATGATCCTTGCCAACATCTGTAACAATGGTGGGTTCCATGTAGTAGCCACCGGTACTCTGTAATATTTGATTGCCTTCTTGATATAATGTCTCACCTTCTGACTGGGCGGTCTCGACAAACTGTAAATTCTGTTGCAATTGCATCGCGTTATTAATAGCACCAGATTGTGTTGTGATATCCAAAGGATCTCCCACCTTCATAGAGGCCGCAACCGATGCAAGCTCTGCTACAAACCCATCATGAATCGAGCGTTCAACGAGTAGCCTTGAACCTGAAACACAGACTTGTCCGGAGTTCCAAAAGATACCAGCCAGCAGCCAGCGCGGGCCCCAATTTCCAGGCACTTATCATCAGCGGAAAATTCCACGGAATAATGGCTGCAACTACGCTGACTGGCTCTTTGTGAATCAGTCCTAAAACCCCCGGTGCAGTGGGTGCGATTTCCCCTTATATTTTATCAATAGCTTCTGCACAGTAGCGAATGGTGGCTGCTGCTGATCCTAAAGCCATGCTGATTTCTGTGCCGTTGTCACAAACACCTAGCACTGCAAGCTGAAGAGCTTCAGCGTCTATCAGAGACGCCCATTGGAGCATGATGTTCTTACGTTGTACCGGAGGCATGTCGCGCCAGCGGCCATCTTCAAAAGCTCTACGTGCAGCAGCGCGATAGCATGATTAGTATCGAGGGCCGTACCTGCAGCCACTGTGGTCAAAACACACCCATCCAAAGGGGACACAATATTTATTGTGGCTCCATCGCTTGCGTCCTGAATCCTTTCCATCAATGAGAAGGCCGCGAGGGCTTATGGCTTCCGCACGCAGAGCATTGATTTTGTCTTGGCTAACACTGTGAGTTTATCTTTACCCTTGACAACTACATTAGCGAAGGCAGAAATAGCGAAATTACGGGCACCAAAGTCAACAACAGTAGACGGAAAATATCAGCAATCCAGAAAGGAGTAACGCCCTTGAAGATGGTTTTGACTGACACGTCTTTAAGCACCCCTTTCAGCACAAAAACATTTAAGCCTATAGGTGGCGTAATTAAGCTGATTTCGGTGGCCACTACCACTAATATTCCAAACCAGATCAGGTCGAACCCAAGTGCTTCAACAAGCGGTGCGAATATAGGCACCGTCAGCAGAATCATGGATAAGGATTCGAAAACACAGCCTAGGACCAAGTAAATAGCAAGGATGATAAAGATAACTCCTAACGGAGATACATCAAAACTGTTGACGATCTGAATCAAACCATCAGGCAGGCCTGCACGGTTTACAAAGTTCGAAAAAATCATTGCGCCAAAAACAACCATGAAAAGCTTAGCGGTTGTTAACGTGGTTTCTCTGGAAACCTCAAATAGCGTCTTCCAACTTAATGCACCACGAGCCCAAGCAATTGCGATAGCCCCTGCAGCCCCCATTCCGGCAGCCTCTGTCGGGGTGAATGCGCCGACATAGATACCGCCAATAACAAAGATAAATAAGCCTAACGTTGTCCAGACATCTCGTAAGGCCATTAAGCGTTCTTTCCAGGGTGTTTTTTCTCCTGCAGGTCCTGCTTTAGGATCTTTAGTAACGACATACTTAACGGCAAGCAGGTAAAACAAAATACCCATAATTCCAGGCAAAATACCGGCAATGAAGAGCTTGCCAACTGATGCGTTGGTTATGAGTCCGTATATGACCAGGATGACGCTGGGAGGAATTAATATGCCCAGCGTGCCACCAGCCGCGATAGATGCAGTCGCTAGTGAGTCACTGTATTTGTATCGTCGCATCTCAGGCATGGAAACTTTCGCCATAGTGGCAGCTGTTGCCAGGGACGAACCACAGATAGCCGAAAACATGCCGCAGGCGCACACCGTGGACATGGCAAGACCACCTTTTTTATGACCCAGGAAAACAAACGCTGCCCGATACAGCTCTTTCGCCATACCACCTCGTTCTACCATCAAACCCATAAGAATGAACAAAGGTACGACAGAGAGCCCATAACTTTGACCCGCGTCGATAACTAATCTTGCGGCGCTGGACATGGCAGCTTTGTAGTTTGCCAATTGGCCAAAACCGATAACACCAACCAATCCAAGAGCCATGCCGAGTGGCATGCGAAGAAATGCCAGTATCAGAACCGCGGCAAATCCGATCAACGCTACTGTCATTGTGGTGGGTTACCGTCTAGGCCTTTTGTGGTTCCGGGCCTTGTCAATGTAATGGCAAATCTGAGAAGTAATAAAAACGCCGACGTAAAGATGGAGGCTGTAATTAATCCGACAACGATATAGCGTGGAATCTCTAGATATTCCGTAACATCACCATCTTCAAGCGCTCGTGTGGCGTAGTCATACACACGATCTCCCAATTTGATGGCAATCAAGAATGAGATAACCAGGAGAATTAACCCGATGATCCAACCGATATAACCGTTGCGAAAAAAACCGATTAAATCAACGATGATGTGATCGTTACGGAAAAACATGAGGGGCATGGAAAAGAAAATGATTCCGGCCATACAAATTCTGACAAGTTCTACAGCGCCTGTGACAGGCATTGTCAGAAAGTAACGGCCGATCACATCGGCGCAAGTCAGAAGCACCAGCGCTAGCAATATTGCAGCAGCAATATTAGCAGCGAAAAGGCTGGCGGTATCTGCCAGCCTTTCGCTCTTATCCAGTAAACGTTTCATTAAGGAATCAGAATTACCAAATCTTATTGCTGTGAGCGCAAGTACTCAAGTGCTGCTTGTGCGTCGACACCACGATCTGTCACGCCTTGCAGTACTTCTGCTTCGATGCCGCTAGTGAGTTTAGTAAAGTAAGCACGCTCTTCGGCACTGGCTTCAGTAACGAGAAGACCAAACTCTTCGACGGCTTTTGTAATACCGACAGTGTCAGCTTGGTCCCAGAATTTACCAATTTGACCAGCAAGGGCTTCACCGCGAATTCCGTCAACACACGCTTTGTGCTCATCTGATAAATCGTTGTACGTGTCGCTGTTTAAAACGAGGCCGAAGGATGTTGTGTACATGCCATCTGGGTTGTTGAATGAGTACTTAATCAGTTCAGCGATCTTGAACGAATACAGAGTCTCTGCAGGAAAGAACACACCTTCGGCAACGCCAGATGCAATGGTTTCATACACTGCGGGGGCAGGGACGTTAACGCCAGCCACACCCAGTGCTTTGCCGACTAGATTGGCTACACCGCCACCCACGCGCATCTTGAGGCCCTTAACATCTTTGTATGATGTGACTTTTTCAAGGGTGTTTAGCAATCCTGGACCGTGTACAAAGTTTGCCAGAACTTCAACGCCTTTGGCTTCTTTTGCAGCTGCCAGGTACTTTTCATGAGTACGCTGAAAGGCAATAGACATGGTTTCTGCATTTCCCGCATTGCCTGGTAGCTCCGCAATCTTGGTTGTGGCGAATTTTCCGGGTGTGTATCCATGAACGATCCAACCAATATCAGCCACACCGTCGCGGACGGTGTCGTATTGTGCAGGAGGAGGAGCCAGGCCATTTTCCACTTTCAAGCTCAATGATCCACCGGAGCAAGCTTGGTATTGCTCATTCATCCATGGGAATACCATGGTAGCCATTGCGTGCTTGGGGCCAGCCCAATGAGATACAGTCAACACTTTGTCGGCTGCAAATGCGGAGTTGGCAAGGGTTAGTGTGACCGCCGCCATAGTTAAAGTACGGGTGAACTTATGCATGGTATTTTTTTTACTCTCCAAGTGTGGTCCCGAGTATCGCTGCTAGGTCATTCCCTCGTCAATCAACTCGGCGACAAAATAGACTTATTAATTGTTAGTTAGACCATTTCAAC
>JBLHWG010000346.1:0-5404 GCA_047629055.1 Halioglobus sp. | reverse complement strand
GTATGCAGTACAAGTCCTTCCCGCGTGTTAAAGCCTACTCGCATGCGCCACTTCTGCCAGTCGACATGGTAACCATTGACTTTAAAGCTGGGTCCTTCCGGTTGAGTGATATACAGGGGCTTAATATCTGTGCGCAGATTATCGGATGGGCGAATAGCTGCGGTATCAGGGGGAATGGCAATTACACCGAAGTCATCAATACGGATAACTTCACGTCTGCGTAAATCAACGACAGGATGCAGATTACCAATAGGCCTGCCGTAACGATTGTCACCGGCGTTGTTGATCAGCCAGCAGTAGCAATAGGCGATGCGTTCGCCTTGTTCTTTCTCTGCACCAAAGTTTCCTGCGGACCACGTTTCTACCAACACCTTGTCGAGATCTCTAATACCACGTAGTGTGCAAGCGTCCTGAAATCGCTTATCGGCCTTGACTAGTTTTTCGCCAACTGCAAATTCTTCGCTAACGATTCGAGCCTGAGCACCGGGAACATGATCCCAGCTCTCAAGTTCCGCCTGTTCGATATTCACGATACCTCGAATCGTCCGATTACTTGAAGGTTCATAGCAACAGACATAAGCCCGTCGCTGTGCTGCATTTCCTTTCTCATGATTTTTAAGTACGGCTTTGCCGGGTTCCTCCAGTGTGATGGTTTCAAACCAGGCGGATTCGTCGAGATTTGCCTGCTGATGGATAACACCAGCCGCGATTTCGATTTCCTGTTCAGATAATGGGTCAAGTGGATGCTGATTCATAGGAGTCAAAAAAATTCGGGGACAGTATACCTATTAAATCATAGCCCGTCGTATTGCAAGGAATCGAGTATTGAATACTATCGATTTTTTAAACAAGTGAAGCTGTGATGCGAATAGGTATACTGTCTCCGTGTATTTCCTCCAAGTGGGTCAGCGTCGTGTTATACGATATTGTTTAAGAATACGAAGCCTTGGGGATTCATCGCACTGGTACTGATGTCGATCGCTGGACGGTTGCTCTACTAACGAACTGGCTTTGTCGCAAACATAATGGATATCAGAATATGAGAGTTGTTGCTGCCCTAACAATGGTTACCTTAGCAGTCATTCCTTACGCAGCACACTCGACGCTCTGGAGCTGCAGTAACCCTGACATGGAAATTCAGTGCCAAATGGGGGAGTGCAAAACCTCAGATGGATTTACACCATTAAGCGTACAAGTCAACGGTATGAACGGCGATATGTCTGTGTGTGCATATTCTGCATGCTATGAAGGAAAGGGTGTTGTCATGAGAAATAACCATCATGTGTTTTTTTCAGGACTTAGGCTTTTGAATTCAAACACGAATGAAATCTCAAATTTCATGATCGGTATAAATATCGACAATGAAACAGCCGTTATTAATGGATCGAATTTCGCAATGCCCTTGATGTGTGAAAAAATACAATAAGAGTCCTGTAAACATCCATCTAAGCCCTGAAGTGTTAAAAGTCATTACCAACCTTTTGTACGCTGATATGACCAACCTATCCTGTGTGCCGGCTGACAGGATACGATGTTTAATTTCCTTAGCTAGCCATGACGGATTTTAACTACAAGACCTTACTCAGATCCAACTACATCACTTGTAGCTGCTGCTGCATTCAAAGAGGGAACATTGCATGAGCTACGGCATCTATATCGGGCGCAATCATACGGCAGATGGCCGGGCGTACTTAGCGGGTTATGGCGACGAGCCTTCCAGCCACTGGATTGAAATTCATCCGGCACGGGAATATTCCAGTGGCGCGACGATCAGTGTGGGCGTGACGCCACAGGCAGATATGCCGGGGCATTTATCGCCAATTCCGCAGGCGCCAAAAACCGCTCGAAACATACGCGTCAGTTATAGCTATTACCTCGGGGTTCCCACTCCTTTGACTAATGGAGGGCTAAACGAACACGGTGTAGCGGTGCGCGATATCTGGTCGACGTCGCGTTCTGAATTGATAGACATGACGCCGAAGAATCAATCTGGACCGAACTATTCAGATTTAGCGCGTATTGTAATCGAGCGAGCAAACACAGCTCGCGAAGGCGTTGACCTGATTGCCCAGCTAATAGCCGAGCATGGTTATTCAAGCTATGGCGGCAACTCGCACCTCATCGCCGACCCAGACGAAGCGTGGGTGGTTATCGAATTCGCGGGCGGTAAAGGTCTATGGGTTGCAGAGAGGTTGGGTCCGGATAGCATTCGTGCATCACGGCCAGGCTATATCGGGAATATTCCCTCACAACCCAACGATGATTTTCTTTTTCCAGCGCATTTCTTCGACACCGCCACTGAACATGGCTGGCATGATCCCGCAGATGGCGTTTTTAATGTCAATGCCATCTACGGCGATGGTAAACACCGTTGGGCTGGGGTGAAATGGATTGAATCGGTCATGCGCGAACGAGCTGAGCAACCGCAAAAAATCTCACTAAAAGACGTGTTCTGGTCGATTAACACACAGAAGCTTACGGGCGACACTGCAGGCTATGGGCAAGTGGTACCGCTGCTGCACCCAAAGCATTCTGCGTTGCGGATGATGTGGTACGCACCCGTCGGGGCCGTCACGTCACCCTTGTTACCCGTATTTTTAGGGCAGACATCGGTGCCTGCCGAATACCAGCAACATCGCTATCTGACTAACGGGGAAGGCCATCGCTTTCAAGATATCCGTAAAGCAATGGCCACTACCGACTCGGTGTCGCTGGTTTCGCAGGGTATAGAGACCGCTGGCTCGGCCGTATATGCCTATAAGCGGCTAATGCATTTGGCCTTTCAAAAGCCCGAAACAATTCTTAAGGAAGTGCGAGCGCATTGGTCTAATGTCGAATCAAATACAAATGCGGAGCTTCTGGATGTTGCGCGTATTGCCTCCGTATTATTAGAGGCGAACGAGCCAGAGCTGGCTGCACAGGTAATAACAACATTTAGTCATCGCAAGTTGGCAGAGGCTCTTGCTGATTGCAGAGTACTGGCCGACGCTGCCTATCTTCGCATGAAGGCAGCAGGGGAGTTAAACCTGAGTAATACACCGGTGTCACCCGATCAGTTGTGGTAGACCGTTTACTGAGCTAGGCCAAGCCGATTTGCTAAAACGCAGCCGGCTGAGTCAGCGCCAAAGAATCAGCCTGAATGATTGGTCATAGAAACACCAAGTTTATTATTAATTAATTTTTGATCGATTACCCGTTCAGGCCAGTGAAATCGATTCCGCGATAGCATCGGATTTTTGCGCCGGAGCCATGATATGCACACCTGCAAGACCAGGTATCTCGCGGTATTGCTGGATCAGTTCCGCACAGATTATTTTACCTTCAAGTTTGGCATCAGATGCCTGTTCAAGTCGCTTGATGGTAGTCTCGGGAATCGTCACACCATACAGATTTCCATTCATCCAACGAGCAGATTTGGCTGAAAGAATCGGCCCTATACCGAGCAGGATACCCAGCTTTTCAGTAACGCCTTCGTCCCTCAATCTGGCAATGTAACGCTGCGCAACCTCCGGTTCAAAACAAAACTGGGTTTGCGCAAACTGCGCACCTGCATCAATTTTTGCCTGCAATCCGGTTGGCTTCCAATCCGCTGCGGGATCGAGTGGCATATCGGCGGCACCCACATAAAAAGGCGGACGATCGGTGATTTTTTTTCCGGAAGGCATGTTGCCATCTACGCGTAGCGCCGTGGCTACGCGCATAAGGTCGCGAGAGTCGAGGTCAAATACTGCCTTGGCCTGCGGCTGATCACCTTTGGCCGGGTCAT
The DNA here is from genome assembly GCA_047629055.1 of Halioglobus sp. GTDB lineage: Bacteria > Pseudomonadota > Gammaproteobacteria > Granulosicoccales > Granulosicoccaceae > Granulosicoccus. The sequence goes on along the minus strand of JBLHWG010000346.1, from coordinate 1,638 downwards.
CCCCCATCAATACAAGTAGGTTGTAACACCCCTGGGCGGCGGCACCCAATAAATCTGCGGTGAGCGCAATACGATTACGATCACGGCAAGTTATCTGCAAAACCGGTTCATGCCCTGCCGCGGCAAGTAGTGCTGCCGCGGAAAAGCTGCTCATAGTTGTGGCGGCACCAGCGCCGTCAGTGACGTTGATTGCATCGACTACACCGCGTAGCACTTCTGCCTCCTGCAACAACATGGTTTTAGTAGCGGAAAGGGGAGGTACGATTTCTGCGGTGATAGCAAATTCACCTTGTTCGATTTTGGTGCTGAGTGTGATCATGAGGGTTGATCAAGTTTTGCATATTGGAAGCAGACGATTTTAGCCCATTTAAACTGCAATTGGATGTCAACACGAGACACTATCCACCACCGCAATGGCGGTTTAAGGCGCCTGCAACGCAGCCGCCTTACTGTGTGGGTCCTTGCCGACGCAACAAAAATTGAAGCGCTGATCCCGCCGGATACTGGCGAGCGCGAACGACGCATACACGTTAATGATCACTGGTTTGGCAGCACCAATATTCCGCTTTCAGTGCTGACGCCACACATCAACTGGCTAATGCCAGAGCGTGACGTTTCGATTCATCTTCTCGATTGGCAGGACGCGCCCAGTGAAGCCGCTGTAAGGCAATGGCCCGAATTGGGCTTTTGCAACCGTCACGCGTTGTAGGGCTAGCCAACTGGTCCGTCCTCGGCCATGATGTTGTCAGTGAGGTTAGAATTAGCAAGGAAGTTGGGTGGCTATTCGCGAAAAATCACATAGTGCCATTCTGCAATGCAGTATCGGTAATTATAGGGTGCACTGAGTTTGCTGCAATCGTCAATGACACACAGCAAGTTCACATGCTGGCATTTATCGTATAGTGCTCCGCGACTTCATATGTGAATGATGGAACATATCTGTCGCTGTTCGTGCGGTGATAACAGTCTGGGCGAGGTTCGGCACAATATACACGTGTATAGTCGTCGGCCTGATAGGTCGACTGTGTTTCGCCTTCACTGAAGCTGGCATTTGATTGGTTACGGATGTCCTGCCCTTGAGTATCAACGACTCGGAATCGATAACAAGTGGGTGATAGCTTGCGCACTGTGTTGAATGACGCCTTATCGTTGCGCAACTCTTTTTCAAAATCAAACATACTTATGTCATGGCTGCGTTGCTGTTGCATGAATTGCTCATTCAATCGCTGGTCGTTATTTTCCACGCGCTCAATGGTGTAGCCTCCTTCATGTACCAGGGTGTGGTGCAACGAGCACAGGCATGCGCCATTCTGCAAAGACGTTGTGCCACCATCGGCCCAGTGCTTGATATGGTGAATATGAAGGTGGCGTGCGTGCGAGCAACCGGGCCACATGCAATGCTGATCAGATACGCCTGTGCAATTTCAGGTGGCAGGATCAACTGGATGCGGGTGCTGCCGTTGCTGGCCTCACTCCATGTCAATGAACGAGAGTCCCATCGCTGTAGGGCCTCATCGTTCTCACCCTTACCATTGTCATCATCGGTCCATCCGTACCCTTGGCACAGACGTTGTACTTCGGATACGGTTGCGTCCAAAGCAGCGTGGCACAGAGTTTTTTCATTATCCTTGTCTGCCA
>JBLHWG010000345.1:0-5423 GCA_047629055.1 Halioglobus sp. | reverse complement strand
TAAGCCTATACAATTTTGGCAGTTATATTCGGTTCTGGGATCTAAAAGAATTCAGGCCATCGTTCGCCGATTCTATCAACATGTGTTTGCCGATGAGCATTGGTTTGCATCAGTGTTTTCACGTATTTCGAGTGAAGAGCGACATGCGTTAACTCAAGCTTCAATGTGGATAGATGTCATGGGAGGAGGGCATCAGTATCATGGCGGTGAGTACCGATTGAACTTTCACCATACACACAATGCGTTCGAATTAATGAATGAGCGTGGAGCGAAGCGCTGGGTTGAGCTAATGGCAAAAACGTTAAACGAACCCGGCATAGACTTTACTGATGATGTGCGAGTCAGGCCTGCGATAAATAGTTTTCTGAATTATTTTATGGGTAAGTACGCGATCGATTTCAAGTTCGATAATTACTCAGCCTTCGGAGAAACAAATCCTGCCCTGAAGAGAAGAATCAATTTTTTAAACCTAACTTCTGATGACATAGAGGCTTTAGCTGAAGATGACTTGAAAGATGAGTTTGAAGCTCGCGGTATTGATATTACGTTATACGACGGTAAGCAAGCATTAGTGAATAAAGCGTTGAGTCTATAATCAAAAGCGGAAGGGGCAGCCCTGCTGAAGAATCTGGTAGGCGCGGCCTTCCGCGCTTCATTAATAATCCAGGCTTGGGTTGGTTTTTGTGGCGGCAGTCTCAGTGATTGTTTGATGTGTTGGAAATGCAGAAATACCCCTTGAAATTTTCCATCGAAACCTTAGTTTAATCTAGCGATTGAGGTCTCTAGCAGAGTCGGTCGCATTAACTTATTGCTTCTTTTGGAGAATACTGTAATGAAAATTGATTTAACTCCGCTCTATGCCAACACGGTAGGTTTTGATCGATTCGGATCCCTATTGGACGCTGCACTAAGCAGTGAACGGCAGTCGGCGGGTTATCCACCTTATGATATTGAATTGGTGGGTGAAAACAAATACGCAATTACATTGGCTGTCGCAGGCTTTGCGGAAAACGAGGTAGATGTCCAAGTTGAGAAAGGTGTGCTTACCATTAGTGGTAAAAAAGAAGAGTCTCAAAAAGATTCCCGTTATCTACACCGGGGTATTGCTACACGCTCATTCGAGCGTAAATTTAACCTGGCAGATCACGTTCAAGTGGTGAATGCGCAGATGGATAATGGATTGCTAAAGGTGTCGCTGGTCAAGGAAATTCCCGAGGCCATGAAGCCCAGAAAAATTCCAGTCGGTAGTTCGACGACAGTTCTAGAGAGTACGGTTGAGGTTTAACTTCCGCTGACACTCTGATTGGAAAACGGCGTCTATATGGCGCCGTTTTTTTTTGCCCAAATTCCCCCACTTCATGCTGTCTTACGGTAGTCTGATGATAACTGTATAAATAATCAGTGTTAACACCATGAATAATGAGCAACAGGCTTTTTTGGAGAAACTTGCCTCACGCATTCCTCAGCTGTTCGAGGTTATACGGCAGGGCAACATAAAAAGTGAGTACATCATAGGTATACGTCGAATCGGTCAGCGTCATGTGCGCTTAAAAATTGTCGCAGAGGTGGTTGATGCTGGAGCTAACCCTCTTGCTTCGCACAGCGCAATGAGCTCTGTAGATGTATCGGCTCAAAACAATCTAGTGCGTGGCGTTGCTGCAGGAGGCAATGAAATCGAACCGGCTTCCAGACGGCGTCAGTCACGAAAGCGATAAGGCTATGCTTTAGTCTGGCCTGCTGAAATGAAAAAGGGCTCCTTTCGGAACCCCTTGGTGGAGCACTAGTGACTCATTGGGTACTACGTGAGTTACAACCAGTAGAAATTTAGATGTACTCGTACTTGTCCCTATCTGTCCAGCCACGATTAATCAGAAAAAGTACAATGCCAAGGACGAGAATGGAAGCAGCTGAATAGAAAAGCGTGCCGTTATCACTTTGGCCTCCGTGTAACACCTCAATGCCCAACGGTGATACCAGATGAAAAAACACCGCGCCAGCCATAACTGCCGAAGCCATCAGTCCACCCAACATGTGGAAGCGCCTTCGAGTAACACCGAAATACGAGCCACTGAGCTTCGAGATAACCCATAACAGGGCCGGCAACAACAACACAATAGCGGTGAGCAATTCGAAGCCGCCAATCACAAAACCACCAAAATTAGTGAATAAACCGCCAATAGTCTTTCCGACGAAAGTTCCTAACCAATCTCCAATGGTGCCGAAGATGTGCTGGGTATCAGGGTGCTTAGTGAACTTATAGGGAAGTGAACCCAAAAAGATGTAGCACATCCAGATAACAGATACCCAGGAGACTAGGGGGCGTAAATATTTCATGACACTAATTTATCAGCTAAAGATACGCCGATAGACTAGCACGCCCCCAATTAGTTGCAGTAACGAGGATACTATTTTAGCCGAATCGTTCGTGTTCGATGAATTTGTCGGCTAGTCGCAAATAGTCAATTTCGTACGAGTCTTCGGCTAACTCAGCTTTTATGCGCGCAACCTTCGCCTTGTCAAAGCGTCGATTGCTGACGAGCGAACGTTTCGCTGGCGTTTTGATTACTTCCGTATTCATCTGCTTTTCGATGAAATCGGATTTTGGAACCCCTTCTATCTGTGCAACCTTGCCTGGCGTACGGGTGTCTGTCTCAAACTCAGCTGACAAGATGTGCTTCCCATTCACTTTTCGGGAACGAGCAGAATTTTTAGCCGTGCGTGTAGATTTTTTATGCTTGTCGCGAATATCTTCAAGCTTTAGGACATTGCTGTCCGTCGTGCTGCTCTCAGGTAGAGCCATTGTATATATCCCCATCGTAATCCTTTGGTAACTACAAAATTGTAAGTACCGGATTATTCTCGTTTTTATGTTTTACTTCGGTCTGCCTGAATCATGATAATTTTGGACCTTGTGCGCATCCGAAGATGCAGTCCGTCAACTCACGCTTAAGCAGATACTGATTGGGATCGGCGTAATTCCAACTAAATGTAACGTTAAATGGTGGTAGCTACGGACAGGTCACAAAGCATTTGGGCTTGATTCACGCCTGGCATGAGCCGATAATTCATTCCACAAGTGGTTCCGTCAGAAAACTGCCGCAATAATATCGATACAAGTCAATGCTGGTGGGGTTGAAAGGAGAAGTTTAAAGATTTATTCGTCAAATATTTGTCTTCTTGAAACTGTCTTCTATCCTTTTGGAAGTCCTTTTATCTTTCGACAAGGCCGCATAGCGGAGAGCGTCTATATGAGCGTGAAAAAAGAAGTCCGAAAAGTTCTAATTGTTGACCAGGATGCTGATAGTTCTCAGCGCCTGTCTCACCAGTTACAGTTTATCGACTACGAGACAAAAACACTCAGCTCTCCCGAGCTTTTGGATAGTCTTGGTGGTTTATCTATATACAGCAGTATCCTCATTGCCAATTTCCATGGCATTGTGGCGTGGGCAGAAAGGTTGCGGGCAAAACATGAAGACTGTCCACCATTGGTTCTTTTGTTAGGTAACCAACCAGCGGATATATCCCAACAGGAAATAGATCAGAATTTTGTGGGCTGTTTGAAATCGGACATCCGTTACGCCTCGCTGTCTGACCTGTTACACAAGTCCAAGGTGCGTGGTACTGCTAATACAACGCCTAGCAAGGAAGGAACACAGAACCCTGAGTTGTTTAGATCTCTAGTAGGGAATAGTCGCTCGGTGCAGCGTGTGCGAAAGTTGGTAGATCAAGTCTCTCCAACAGAGGCTACTGTTCTGATTCTTGGCGAGTCCGGAACAGGTAAAGAAGTTGTAGCCCGTAACATTCATTACTACTCGAATCGTCGAAACAAACCTTTTGTGCCAATCAATTGTGGCGCGATCCCTAGTGAGCTGCTTGAAAGCGAGCTGTTCGGGCATGAGAAGGGGTCCTTCACAGGGGCCGTAGGCACACGTCACGGGCGGTTCGAATTGGCAGAAGGTGGAACGATTTTTCTGGACGAAATCGGTGATATGCCCTTGAACATGCAAGTGAAGTTGCTGCGTGTTATTCAGGAGCGATCATTCGAACGTGTCGGTAGTAATAAAAGCATAAAGAGTGATGTCAGAATTATTGCCGCCACGCACAGGGAATTGGAAGTACTGATCGAGGATGGGCGATTCCGCGAAGATCTTTACTACCGACTCAACGTGTTCCCAATCGAGATGCCACCGCTGAATAGCAGAGTTGAAGATCTGCCGTTACTCGTGAACGAGCTCATAACTCGTCTGGAGCATGAAAAGAAGTCTTCTGTACGTTTGACTCCTGCGGCTATGATGGCGTTATGTAATTACGAATGGCCAGGTAACGTGCGTGAGCTAGCCAATTTGATGGAGAGACTCACCATACTTCATCCATATGGTGTTGTTGATGCTGCTGATCTACCGCCAAAGATGGCACCACATGGCAGGGCGTTCAGCAATAGACGTGAAGAGGCAGAAAACAATTCTAGCGCTGCCATGCCAATGGTTTCCGGTATGCCGCAGGTTGCCTTAAACAATAAGCCGCGTTTGCCCAGAGATGGTATTGATCTGAAGCAACATCTGACTGACATAGAAATCAGTTTGATTGAACAAGCATTAGATGAATGTTCAGGTGTTGTTGCTCATGCTGCCAATAGACTCAAGATACGCCGCACTACATTAGTAGAGAAGATGCGCAAATACAGCATACAAAGGCCAGAAGAAGTTTCTTGATGCGAATGCGGTAGCCATCTAACAGCTACCGCACTTTCTTTGAATTGCGCCACAGTTTCAGCTAAATTGCGGCTTATATCCCAAAACGAGTGATTGACAGTATTTCACGTTTCTTAAGAAACGTTATTCATCGATCTGTGGTTCGAGACTTGCTCCGTACATCTCCCGTAACCGTTGCACTTTACACAGCTTTTCAATAGGGAAAGCAGTGGTGTGACGGTCCTTCGAGGAACGAGTCTTTTGATATCTGTCTTTTATACACGCAAGCAATACGCTGCCGGGGCTATATACCGGTGAACTTGCCTGCCTCAAGCTATCTTAGCGAACCTCTCGATCCAGTTCAGACCATAGCGGTTGCTGGTGGCAAAGGTGGCATTGGCAAATCCATAGTTGCAGTTAACCTTGCAACTGCCTTGGGGAATTCAAATCATGATGTGTTACTTGTCGATGGTGATTTTGATCTAGGTAATATCGATCGACTCTTAAACCTTCGTCCTAGGCATGGATTGCAAGACGTTATTGGTGGGTCTCGTCGGCTCGAAGAATTGATATTGCAAGGGCCTCGTGGTGTATCTGTTATTCCAAGTGCCAGTGGCAGAATGGAAATGGCGCGTATGTCACAGATTGAACAAGCAAGCCTCATTGGGCTCTTCAGTGATCTACCCACCCCTGCCGATACCCTAATTGTAGACGTGGCAACCGGCCTCTCAG
>JBLHWG010000344.1:0-5468 GCA_047629055.1 Halioglobus sp. | reverse complement strand
GAGATGCAGCTATCTGTAGGAGAGCGTTGCAACCTCTTTAGAGAGTTACAGGGTTTACGTGATTTTTATGCCACAAAGTTAGTGCCGGCACTAGTGGATTTTCCGTTTTTTCTGTTTTTCATATTTGTTATCTACCTGATATCCCCAGTTTTAATGCTGGTGCCAGTTGGAGTTGCAGCCGCCATTCTCTTGTTGAATATAGTAGTGCAGATACCAGTTAAACGATCGGCGAAAGCATTGTTTTCTTCCATGCAGGACAAGTCATCAATGATGGTCGAGATGCTCACCGGTAGCATTGCCATAAAACAGTTGAATGCGTCAGGAACCAGCCTTAACCGTTGGAACATTACGTCCGAACAAGCTGCCGAGGCAGCGCGAATAGGTCAGCGTTGGTTGTCATTTGGTCAGCATGGCTCAATGGGGCTTATGCAGGCAAACCACGTTCTTATTGTAATGGTGGGTGTTTATCAGATTCAGGCCGGTTCGCTTACTGTCGGTGGATTGGTTGCTGCGACCATCCTCGCTAGCCGAACCATTGCACCCGTCATGAATCTTCACAGCGTCATTGCTCGTTGGACGCAATCACGCGACTGTTTGAAAACGATAGATGAATTGTTCACCTGTGATGTCGATCACATTGATAGCAAGGTAACTCCGGGAGAATTATTACGGGGGGCCATTCAGATCCGCGATTTTTCCTATAACTACCCAGATCAATCCAGCGCTGCTGTTAAATCGGTAAATCTATCTATAAAAGCAGGTGAAAATCTGTGTCTCATAGGCCCATCAGGTGCTGGTAAGAGCACCTTAGCCAGGGCAATCGCAGGAGCTCTAACGCCTACTGAGGGACAACTTAGCATTGATGGTTATGACTATCAGGGCATGACGTCAGCAAGGTTACGCGCAAACATTGCGTTTATTCCTCAACATCCGTTTTTTGTCGCAGGGACAGTCAGAGATAACTTGTTGCTGGGTATCAAGCATTGTACTGATGCGAATATCGCAAATGCTACAAAATTGGCAGGTGTTGATCTGGTCTTATCAAATTCTGGCGCCGGGTTGGATACGGAGGTCGGTGAAAACGGAAGAAACCTCTCTGGTGGACAAAAACAGGCCGTGTCAATTGCAAGGGCAATCCTACGCGATACACGAATATTGGTGTTTGATGAACCAACCAATGGTCTGGATTCTGCACTTGAAAGTCACTTCATGAAGACTATGAAGGAATTTTCGAGGGATCGAACTTTGATTATGGTTACGCATCGCATGTCATTAGTGTCGTTAGTTGACCGAGTTGTGGTCATGGACAAAGGCGCAGTGGTTGCAGATGACAAGGCAGGTATCGTTATGAAAAGGTTCTCTGCTTAATGAATTTTTTCACCAATGTACTTAGTAATTTGCGAGATCGAGATGGCGCAGATTTAGTCGGCACAAAGCGAAACGTCTACTCCTCGGGTCTTGATGAGTCGGCTGTTTGCGCGCCCGTTAATTCCTTTAGACGCCACCTAGCACTTTTATCAACTGTGCTCCTTATAGTTAGTGCTTTACTGTGGGCTGGGTTTTCCGGAATTGACCAACACGTAAGAGCCACAGGGCGTGTTGTACCTGCAGGGAATGCACGAACAGTTCAACACCTGGAAGGTGGAATCATAATGGAGATTCTAGTGTCTGAGGGAGACGAAGTCAGCGCTGGAGACCCACTTTTTCGGATAGCCAACACTGGTATTCGAACCACATTGTACGAAAGTGATATACAACAGCTGTCTCTCATGGTGAGGCGTGGGCGACTATTGGCTGAGGTGAGTGCAGACTGGAGCGTAAGCTTCTCCCAAGAGCTAGAGAAGAGCCGTCCGAAGTTTGTCGCAGCAGAGCGAGAACTGTTTTCTCTACGTCGTAAAGCGCAATTGGAGCGTCTCACAGGATTACAAACAAGGCGGCAAAAAAAACAACTGGAGATTGACGCGCTTAACTCGCGAGTCAAAAATATGGTGGATGAGATCAATGTTCTGTCGCGCCAGGCTCAGATAAAGCGTGGTCTATTTGATTCTGGCATTGTTTCAGAAGCTGCCTATTTGCAAGTTAAAGGTCTGCTCGTCAAGTTGCAGGCCAGTCGGAAGAATGCACAGATGCAGCTTCCTATTGTGACGTCTGAAATGGATGAAGCAATCAGTGAAGTCTCAGAAGCAGAGACCCGGTATGCATCGAGTGCAAAAGCAGAATTAAACGAAGTCGAAGTAAACCTCAATAGCATAAAAGAGCGACTTTCGGCATTGTCAGATCAGGTCGAGCGCTCTGAAATTGTGTCGCCCATTGATGGACGAGTTAATCAACTGTATGTAAATATAGTGGGCGGGGTTTCTCAGCCAGGTGCACCTTTGGCCGAAATCACGCCGGCACGTGAGGCATTGGTCGTTGAGGGCGATATGTCTACGGCCGATCGTGGAAAAGTCTGGCCTGAGTTGAAAACTATTACTCATATCAGTGCATACGATCACGCCTTGTTTGGTGGGCTGGAAGAAAAGCTCTCCTATATCAGCCCGGATACGTTTTCCAATGCAGATTCCAGCGAATATTATAAAATTCGCGTGGCATTAACATCAGACAGATTTGATGATGAACGAGTTGTTCGACCTGGCATGACAGCGGAAATAAATATATTGACAGACAGAATATCTGTCCTGGGCGCGCTACTGAAGCCGTTGACGCGTTTACGCGGCACCTCATTGAGAGAAGGATAAACTTAGTGAAGCTAATATAATGAATAATCCAGTAGTTGAAGAAAACGACATTGACTTAGAGGTGAAAATCACCCTCAAGTCACGGCTTGTGGATTGGTTGCATTTGAACGATGACCATCCATTACTACCAGTATCTTTTCTGAAATTCACCCCTTACTCGACACTGTTAAGTTTGTTTGCAGTTTTCCTGTTGGTAGTCATTGGTTTCGGAACACTGTCTCCGGCGTTTCAAACTAATGTGCCTTTGAATGGATTAATCATCACCATCATGAGTATTGGTGTTGGTATGTCAATAGCAGCAAATCTTCGATTGTGGTCAGTTGGGCTTTTTCTCCATCGTCTGGAGTCTATTTCACTACAGTTCAGAATTCGAGATTCGGAAATAGATGCGATCCAGGCAGGTTTGAAGAAGAAAGCGGTAATTCTCGATTGTAAGAACTTTCAGAATCTTCTCGATAACCTTCAGAATACGGGCTCGTTGAACGTCACTGATAGAGATGCCCGGATGATCAAATCCAAGTTGGGCGCACGTATCGGCCGTGGTCGCGGAAAAGTTTCGTTCCTCGGTGGTCTTCTGGTTATGTTGGGATTGTTAGGAACGTTCCTAGGTTTACTCTCAACTATTGATTCTGTAGGTATTGCCATGGCTGGAATGGCGAATATTGACATGGGTAGCACGGATGGGATGTCTGGTTTTATATCTGATCTTGCCGCACCGCTTCAGGGTATGGGACTAGCCTTTAGCTCCTCTTTATTTGGATTATCCGGCTCGCTGTTAGTGGGTACAATTCAGTATTTCTCTTCAGGTGCCCAAGATGCCTTTATCGAGAATTTTAGCCGTTGGTTGGACGAGCAAAAACCTGATATGAATCAGGCGCGAAAAGCGTCTGGCCGAAAGGCTAATAGTCCACCAGTTGAAGATGCAGAGCTAAAAGCCTGGATCGTCGGGTTTATTCAAACATCCCAAAACTCTCAAAGGGAGCTAGTGGATGTAGTGAATGCCATTCTTGTGTCTGCCGATGCGTCATGGCGGGCTATCGAGAATACAGAGAATGTTCTTGACGAGCAGGGGAGTCTTGTTCATTCCGTGACAAGTTTAAATTCAGGCGTGGAGTCGATGATTGTGCATCAGCAACGACTGGACTCTGTACTGACTACCGAATTTGCAGGTTCTTTGATCAGTAGTCAGAAAGCGATTACTGACCACATGGGCAACATTGATAACTACTTTGGAACTTTTACTCGTTCGCATACACAAGTGGTTACCAGTCTTGATGGTTTATCTCAAGCACTTAGAGATGAAATTCCACGTCATGTATTACAGACATCCGATCGATTGACCAAGGCACTGGGGCGAATGAACGACACAGTGGCTCGCTTGTCTCGTCAGGATGTTGATCACGTGGAAGAGCCTAGCGATCAGATAAAGCGGATAGAAAAACTTGTTGTGAACTCTGAGAAGCGCAGTGCGCAGCGCGGGCAGCGAGCGCATAACGATCTACAGAGCCAATTCCGTCGCGAGTCTGACATGCTGAAGAAAACCATTGGCGACAATATCTTAACCTCAGTTAATAAAGACATCATCCCATTTATTGCCAAAGAGCAGCGAGAGCTGCAGAAAATTGCCAAATTAATCGATAAAGAATACAGCCGTCGAAAGGACGATAGGCAAGACCCTGATCGAGATGTCGCATGAGACCGGTAACGTTTGGAGGTTCTAAGCTTGCTGAGTGGCATGGAGGCGGGCAATGAGTGATGATACAGATATGGCGGCGAATGCCTGGCCTGGATTCGTAGACATATTGTCGGCTGTTGTAATCATGTTCGTATTTTTTGTTCTTATTATTGCTGCAGTTTTGTACTTTTATACAATAACCTATAAGGTAAAAATTGAGGGGAAACTAACATCCGAAATTAGCCGAACTTTTGTTGAGGCCGAGATTCTCGAGCTTACAGAGTTAAAGCGGGAAAACAAGGAACTCAGAAATGAGTTGAAAACAAAGGAAACTAAAATAAGTCAAGGCGGTGGAAAGTCTGAAGTTAAAACTATCAAAGAGACGGAAGCAGCACAGTCGTTTGGAATGCAAGCCACCGAGCAAACGATTCTAAAATCAGACGACGATAGCTCCATTGTTTTGTTTCACGACACAGGAGCAATTACCGTAGATGAGGCCAGTAAAACTCAAATCGCTGAGTTTATTGATCAGATGTCGAAAAAGCACGGTTACGAAAATTTGGAAATAGTACTTACGTCACCTAAGACTGCGAATGCGGCAACACAAAGTCGTGAGAAACGTCTTGCAGTTGCACGTATGTTGAATGTCCGGAATTCTCTGCATGGTAGCGATGTAGATAGGGCTAATATTAAGTTGACGGTCGTTGAAACCGAGCAAGTCGAAGAGTCGGATAGTTGGACGCGTCTACAGATTAATATTTTGCCATGAACATGATGAACACACGGTCTGAAATTCGATTTGTACGCAAAGATATTGCAATCGCAGTCGCTTTGGTTCTTAGTTCGTTGGGTACAGCGGAATTGGTGTTTGCTCAATCCGAAGCAGGTGCAGTTGCGAGCGCGGATGTAGTCCCCGACACTGTAGGTTCTATCAGCAGTTCCCGGCAAGTGAACTTGTTTCCGCAATTTTGTGGTAATCAGCTGAGCACAGCGAGCAGCTTTAAACAGCTGGCAGGCATGGTTTTGTAGTTGATCGGTGAGAAAGGCGAGTAGCA
>JBLHWG010000343.1:0-5485 GCA_047629055.1 Halioglobus sp. | reverse complement strand
CTGGTGCGCCCGGAAGGATTCGAACCTCCGACCACCTGGTTCGTAGCCAGGTACTCTATCCATCTGAGCTACGGGCGCATGTTTTTGCGACCTGCGAAGTATGGTGGTAGAAACTCTACACGTCAACCCACGAGGCACTCTTATTTATTGATTCTAATTCTCAACAGCTAGCTCCTGAGCCGCAGTATCCCTTTCTTCACTAGAAGATGACAATTCCACATCCACTTCCTGCTCTTTTCTGATGCGGTCGTAGATCTCTTCACGGTGAACAGCAACTTCCTTGGGTGCGTTTACCCCAATGCGTACCTGGCTCCCCTTGACGCCTAAGACTGTCACGGTGACTTCGTCACCTATCATCAGCGTCTCACCTACTCTACGCGTTAAAATCAACATACAACTTGCTCCTTATATCTTTCCATGCAGCTAACTATAGGAGGTCAGCTCGAAATTGCGTGGCTCTAGACCCACTCGATTCGCGCTAAAGGGCCTCACTTCAGTCGTGCATACCAGATTATGTCAGCTCTGAGCACCAAATTTAAGGTAGATTCAGAGTAAATGATTAGTTTTAACAGTTATCGTAGCAGAACGGCTAACTGATGCGAGTTCAGGCAATCCAAAAGGCCTGTCTTACATGCTTGATGTAGCTTATTAAGCACCGTTACTAACACCAGAGCAACCACCAAAATCGACTTCGGCGCCTTTATCGAGGCTCAGCCAACTCAAACTCTTCGTGCAAGGCGCGTACGCCAAGCTCAAGATATTTTTCATCAATAACGACACTAATTTTGATTTCAGACGTCGTAATTAAACGAATGTTGATACCCGCATCAGCCAAGCTTTTGAACATACGACTGGCAATTCCCGCATGGGAACGCATGCCCACACCCACAATGGAGAGCTTTGCAATGCGATCATCGCCTGAAATAGTTTTCGCTTGAAGCTTGTCATTTGATGCCCGCAGAAATTCAAGGACTCGCTGATATTCATCGCGATGGACAGTAAACGTAAAATCGGTTGTGTCATCAGCTCCAATGTTCTGAATAATCATGTCCACTTCAATATTCAGATCTGATATCGGTCCGAGGATCGCATAAGCCGTTCCAGGCTGATCCGCCACACCTGTGACCGTTATCTGCGCCTCGTCTCTATTGAACGCTATACCAGACACTAGCGCTTGTTCCATAGTTGTTTCCTCGTCGTCGTACGTTATTAAGGTGCCCTCTCCAGGTTTGAAGCTGGAAAGCACACGCAGTGGCACATTGTATTTGCCAGCAAACTCGACAGCTCGAATCTGTAACACTTTCGACCCAAGGCTTGCCATCTCAAGCATTTCCTCAAAGGTGATTCTATCCAGTCGTCTCGCGCGACTCTCAACTCTGGGGTCGGTGGTATACACACCATCTACATCGGTAAATATTTGACACTCATCGCACTTCAAAGCGGCCGCCAGTGCGACAGCAGAAGTATCAGATCCGCCGCGACCCAGCGTCGTGATATCACCGTCTTCATCGACTCCTTGAAAACCAGCCACGACCACCACACGGCCCGCCTTGATATCGGACATAATTTTGTCGGTATCAATATTCAGGATGCGCGCCTTGCTATGACTACTATCTGTCAGCATACGCACTTGAGCCCCCGTGTAGGAACGAGCGTCAACGCCAAGTTCTTTGAGTGCCATTGCGAGTAATGCGATGGTGACTTGCTCCCCTGTAGATAGAAGAACATCCAGCTCGCGCACATCCACAGTAACAGGCATAACTTCGCGAGCCATAGCGACTAATCGATTAGTCTCCCCTGACATGGCAGAAACCACAACAACGACGTCGTCACCCTGTTCACGAGCCTGTTGGATACTCAAGGCTACATGCTGAATTCGCTCAACAGTTCCGACTGAGGTACCGCCATATTTTTTAACTAGAAAAGCCATGCTGGTATGAATAAACCTGTATTCAAAAACTAAAAATTGCTAAATCACATCACGACAATTGGGACGTGATCCATGCTCGTGCAGCATCGAATGCCTGATCAATATTTTGCAAACTGTCAGCGCCGCCCTGAGCCATATCAGCACGGCCGCCGCCACGCCCACCGAGCACAACAGTCACTTGCTTGAGCAGATCCGACGCCTTGACAGATGCGTGCAATGAATCAGCTACGGTTGCAATCAGAGATACTTTACCGGCGTTTTCGCTGGCCAAGACAATGGCACTGTCATCCAATTGCTGCCGAAGTTGATCCATCATCGAGCGCAGGGATTTTGCATCGGCGTCATCGATAACCTGAAATAGCACCTGGGCTGAACCTATTTTTGTCGCACTGCCCGCAATATCTTTTCCCGCACTGGAAGCCAGTTTATTCTGTAACTGCTCAACCTGTTTAATCAGCTCCTTGTTACGAGCTTGCAGCTGTTTCAGTTTTGGCAAAACGTCGGTTTTTGGCGCTTTTAAGCTAGTGGCGACGTCATTGAGTTGTTTTTCAATGTCTTGGGAATGTTGTAAAGCCTTATGGCCACTGACAGCTTCAATACGTCTTACACCAGCTGCGACTCCCCCCTCACTGACCACTTTGACGCTACCCAACTCACCGGTGGCTGCCACATGGACACCGCCGCAGAGCTCTATGGATTGATCGCCAAGACGCACAACTCTGACAACCTCACCGTATTTTTCGCCAAACAGGGCCATGGCCCCAGCGGCAATCGCCTCATCCATCGACATTTCTGTCGTTATGCATGGACTGTTTGCTCGAACTTCATCATCAATCCAGCGCTCGATCTTGACAATTTGTTCAGTTGTTATGGGCTCACCATGGGAAAAATCAAATCGCAGATTGGAATCATTTACTAGAGACCCTTTCTGCTCTACATGACTGCCGAGCACTGAACGCAACGCACCGTGCAAAAGATGAGTTGCTGAGTGATGCTGACGAATAATGAGTCGACGTTCAACATTGATAGCGGCGTTGACAGTATCTCCCACACACAGAGCCTCACCGCTCAACGAACCAGCATGAGCGAATGCCTGACGCTGCTTTTGAGTATCCATCACCTCAAAAACTGCGCCTTTGTCGCTCGTGAGAAAGCCTGTATCACCCACTTGACCACCCGACTCCCCGTAAAAAGGTGTGCGACCCAGTACAACCCACGCAGCCTGCCCTGCTGTCAGCTCTGATACTGATTCGCCATCTACAAATATTTCCTTTACGGTGGCAGTAGCTTGGTGTTGGGCATAGCCCAGAAATTCAGTACTAGTCTGACTCTGAAAATCCAACCCTTGAATGGCAAATTTACTCGCTGCACGTGCACGCTCTCGCTGTGCAGACATGCAGACTTCGAAGCCGTCCATGTCGACATCGAGCTGTCGCTCTCGAGCAATATCCCCAGTCAAGTCAGCCGGAAATCCATAAGTATCGTAAAGCTTAAAAATTACCTCACCCGGTATTGTCTTGCTCTGCAAACGGGACACTTCCTCGTCGAGAATAGTTAATCCTGCAGATAAGGTCATGGCAAATCGCTGCTCCTCTTTATGCAGCTGCTTTTCGACTTCTGCTTGCATAGCCGCAAGCTCAGGATAAGCCAGCCCCATTTCACGAACGAGAGACTTCACTAACTTGTGGAAGAACGTATCAGTCGCACCCAATTTGTTGCCATGCCGAGCAGCTCGTCGAATAATGCGTCGCAGAACGTAGCCGCGACCTTCATTACTAGGCAACACACCATCTACTATCAAAAAAGCACAGGAGCGCAAATGATCAGTGACAACCCTTAGCGAAGGATTATCCAGATCATTGCAGCCCAACAGCTGAGCTGTGTCCTTAATCAGCCTGTCAAACAAATCAATTTCGTAGTTGCTGTGGACATGCTGCATGACCGCGGCAATTCGTTCCAATCCCATTCCCGTATCGACACAGGGCTTGGGTAATGGCGTCATCGTGCCATCTGCAGATTTATCATACTGCATAAAAACCAGGTTCCAGATTTCGATGTATCGGTCACCGTCCTCTTCTGGCGATCCTGGAGGACCTCCCCATACATCAGGACCGTGATCATAAAATATTTCGGAACACGGTCCACAAGGCCCTGTGTCACCCATCATCCAGAAATTGTCTTTCGCACCGATTCGAATGACTCGCTCGGCCGGAACACCCATCTCGTTTATCCAGATCGCTTCTGCTTCGTCGTCCTCTTCGAAAACGGTAATCCACAGCTTTTCAGCGGGCAGGCCCAATTCTTCTGTGAGGAACAGCCAAGCATATTTTATAGCGTCCGTTTTGAAATAATCGCCGAAACTGAAATTACCCAGCATTTCGAAAAACGTGTGATGACGAGCCGTGTATCCAACATTGTCGAGATCGTTATGCTTTCCACCGGCTCGTACACAACGTTGAGAGGTTGTCGCTCGCTGGTAGTCCCTTACTTCATCGCCTGTAAAAACATCTTTGAACTGAACCATGCCTGCATTGGTGAATAGCAGGGTTTTGTCGGTTCCAGGCACTAGAGAGCCAGACGCAACAATTTCATGGTTTCGATCTGCGAAAAATTGTAGAAATTGATCGCGAATATCGGAGGTCGATTTAAGGTTGGTAGCTGGCATAACGGGCCACGAGCAATCATTAAGGAGCAGTAGTGTAGCCGGACCGTAGCGTTACGGGTAGAGGCAGCCTAAATCTACTTGATCTTTATTCTAATTAAGTCAACTATTTCTCGATATTGCATCGAGCTTTTTTCAGACCTCGAATAGCATCGCCAGGTGCATATCCTCTACTCTGTAAGAATCGCGCGATCTTTGCCACTACCTTTTGCTCGGGATTGCTTATTTCCTCAACGTTGAAACGCTTATGAATGACACGCTCAGCCTGATCAGACCAATCAACAGACAGTTGCTTCAGACCCCATTGAATTAAGTGAGAAGAAATACCTCGCTCTCGCAGTTTTGCTTGGATTGATAAAGGACCAAAACCCTTATTCATTCGCTGCTCGGAATAGAGTTCAGCATAGCGGGTTTCGTTAAGGTAGTTTAGGTCAAGCAACTCCACAACAGCACTGTCGATAGATTCTTGCAAGTGCTCCCTCTGCTGGAGCTTTCGTGTCAACTCGTGGACAGAGTGATCACGCTTGGCTAGTAGACGGATAGACGCAGCATACGCCAGGCGAGCTAACTCCTCTGGCGACGCTACTTTTTCAGCCATTTACGGGTGCGAAAACAGGCTTCTATGCCTCTGCTTTCACTTTCGGCTTTTTTTCTTCTTCTTTATCGGCTGGCTTAGTCAAGAGCATTTCACGTAACTTAACGTCGATTTCGTTAGCCATTTCGGGGAATTTGAGCATGTGCTGCCGAACATTCTCTTTGCCTTGACCAATTCTGTCGCCGTTGTAGCTGTACCAAGCACCGGCCTTATCGACGAGCCCGTTTTGCACACCTAAATCGATAAGCTCACCTTCTCTGGATACACCTTCACCGTAGAGAATTTCGAATTCTGTTTG
>JBLHWG010000342.1:0-5506 GCA_047629055.1 Halioglobus sp. | reverse complement strand
AGGCTCGGTGTTTCATGCAAGCGCTTGACCAAGGGCGCCATTTTGATCGCCTCCGGTCGGGTGCCGCAAATGACCATGACGCGTTTGTTTTTCATATTCATAACAAGTTTTGTTCAGTCCGGTTCGCAATCATCTGGATACTTGGCTTGCCACTCGGCAAATCCTCCATCCAGGCTATAGACTTCTGCAAATCCCTTTTCGGCCAGATACGCCCCCGCACTTTGACTCATATTGCCGTGATAGCAGCAGACAATGAGTGGTAGGTTGACATCTGTTTGGTCTATAAACGACTGCACACCCGCGTTGTCCATGTGTGTAGCCTCAGTAATGTGATTGAGCTTAAAGCTATCTTCATCGCGTATATCAATGATATTAACCTGGCGATTAATGATCATTTGATAGGCATCAATAGAGGACAGGCGAGCGTAATGCGGCATAGCCAATAGGTAGTCTGGGTAGTAGAACCGGCAATTGTACTGTGTGATGGCTTCTTTCGCTGCGAGTCTTTTTCAGCTTTTTTGGATTAAATCCCGTGAAATTATTCTGACGCCAGAGCTTAACCGTTAGACTCAGCCTCACTTTTCCTTCGACAACCCATTAAAGTATGTCTGTCTCAGCCATAGATACCCCAGCTGCATGGGGCTCGCCTTTGTTTCATGCGAGCTTGAAGAGTCAGCGCAGTGACTTCATCGTGGACGAGGTGCTGGATATTGACATGGAGGGTGAGGGCGAGCATTTGTACTTGCACCTCCAGAAATCCGGCATGAATACGGATGAATTGGCCCAGTTGTTGGAAAAAGCCTACAGCGTGGGTTCTAAAGACGTTGGGCTGGCCGGGATGAAGGATCGGCATGCGATTACATCGCAGTGGTTCAGTGTAACCATCCCTGAAGGCCCTGAGCTGCTTGAGGCTTTGCTGGCAGACTTCAATACGCCTGATAAAGAGGTGGTCATGCTGAAGTCGGTCCGGCATTCGCGCAAATTACGCCATGGGGCGCACAAAGGAAACCGATTCGTAATTACGTTGCGAGATGTGACCCCGGCAGATTCTGATTCTTACGAGCAGTTAGTTCAATCGCTGACGATGCGAATCGAGTCCATCGCTCAGTTCGGATTTCCTAATTATATTGGCCCGCAGCGATTTGGTTTTGGTGGGCAAAATCTGGTACGAGCCCGGCAATGGTTCAAACATCCAAAAAAACGCACATCCCGGCAGCAGCGTAGCTTGTGGCTATCTGCAGCCCGCAGTGCGGTATTTAATGCGGTGTGCGCCAAACGTGTTGAAGCTGGCAATTGGCAGTCTCTGTTGACCGGCGAGCCCGCCATTCTTGACGGAACGCGTAGTTTTTTCGAAACGGGCGCCGGCTCGGCTGAAGAGCTTGATGTTCGGCTAAAGGCGTTTGATATTCATCCGAGTGCTCCTTGGTGGGGGCGAGGGCGAACGCCCACAAACGGTGAATGTGCCACGTTTGAAGATCAAATTCTCAGCGAATTTACCGATATTTGCGCAGGCCTGGAAAAAGCGGGTCTATCTCAGGAACGCAGAGCTATCAGAGCAATGGCTCGCGACCTGACACATCAATGGTTGGATAATTCCACGCTCCAACTCAGTTTTCACTTGTCTCCAGGCCTATTTGCCACCACATTGCTAAGTCAGTTGGGTGTGTGTAAAGAGCCAGAAAGACGACCCGTTTAAGTAATTCGTTAAAATAATTAAAGAGTAAACACATGATTTGGGGAAAATTGCTCGGTGGCGCTTTCGGCTTTATGGTTGGAGGGCCTATAGGTGCTGTCCTCGGAGCGGCGTTGGGCCACACCGTTGATAAAGGGATTCAAGCACAGCTTCCACACGGTGAGTCTGAAGACGATTTGCCGCCTGGGGATGCAACCCGCATCAAGATGGCGTTTTTTACCGCCACATTTTCCGTCATGGGCCATATTGCCAAAGCTGATGGTCATGTCGATAAATCCGAGATCGCATTGGCTGAGGCATTGATGTCGAGCATGAATCTCGACGCTGAATTGCGCACCGCTGCCATCAAATTATTTAACGAGGGCAAACAAGACAGTTTTGATGCCGAAGCATTAGTGCTGCAGTTCCGAAAGGAATGTCAGCGCCGGACCAATCTTTATCGCATGTTTTTGGAGATCCTCATTCAGGCGGCGTTGGCTGATGGTGAAATCTGCAAAGACGAAGAAGTGGCTCTGTTGAAGGTGGCCGCCGTTTTAGGTTTTTCGGAATTATCGTATAGACAGCTTGAAATGCTGGTGCGTTACAGCATGGGTGTTGACCAAGCTGACGCAGGTACAGGTTCGACAGGTCGCCGACAGCGCGGGACAGGCCAGTCATCTTCTATGGATTCTGGCCACCTGTCCAAGAAAGACGCTTACAAGGTGTTGGGCGTTGAGTCATCAGACGATAAGGCTACGGTTAAACGTGCCTACCGCCGGTTGATGAGCCAACACCACCCGGACAAATTGGTATCTAAGGGACTTCCTGATGAAATGATGAAGCTTGCCACCAACAAGACTCAGCACATTCAAAAAGCCTATGAGCTCATCAAGGACGCCAATGGTTGGTAAGCCAAGTGCGAGTGGGCATGCACTGGTGAGTAAATACTGATTAGACTTCGTTCAGTCTGGGCATTAGCTGCACCAGATTGCAGGGACGAGTTCGAGCGTCTAGTTGATGGGAAATCAATTTATCCCATGCCGTTGTGCAGGCGCTGCTAGAGCCTGGCAATACGAACAGATAGGTTGCGTTCGCCACCCCAGCCAGAGTCCTTGATTGCAAGGTGGATGTCTTGATGTCGTCGTAGGACAGAACCCGAAACATCTCGCCAAAGCCTTCAATTTCTTTATCCAAAAGTGGCTTTATGGCTTCTGGTGTTCCGTCACGTCCGGTTATTCCTGTGCCGCCAGTGGTTAGAACAACGTCAATCTGGGGATCGGCGATCCAGCGAGATATAACAGCTCTGATGGCGTACTTATCATCCCTGACAATCGCCTTTTCGGCATTCTCGTGGCCGGCATTGATTAATGCTGCAACCAGCTTTTTACCGGAGACATCTTCGTCTTCACCACGGGTGTCCGAGATCGTTAAAACAGCGATATTGAGCGCTTTGAAATTTGCCTCAGTCATGTCAGTAGCACGTCCATTGGGTTCATACCTGCAGTGTATACGCAGAAAACCGATTAATGAACCAATGGAACCTTGTATTGTGGCTCTAAAGCAGCCAATAGTTCGCCTGTTAGAGCAAGGCTAGGGTAGACTTTCGCGCATGGCTGAAAGATTGCAAAAAATACTGGCGAACACCGGTTTAGGTTCTCGCAGAGAGCTCGAAACCTGGATTTCAGCTGGAGAAGTAAAGCTCAACGGAAAGCTCGCAAAGCTGGGTGATAGAGCCGACCTTAACGACGACCTCGTTGTTAAAGGCAGGTTCTATAAAGTGGTGTCTGACGATCAGGATCTCAGACGCGTCATCATGTATCACAAGCCTCTTGGTGAAGTGACGACTCGTGATGATCCTGAGAAACGGCGAACCGTGTTCGACAAGCTGCCGCGGCTGCATCACGGGCGCTGGATTGCGGTAGGACGTCTGGATATTAATACCCTTGGCTTATTGTTACTGACCAACGATGGCGAGCTGGCCAACGGCTTGATGCACCCGTCATCTGAACTTGAGCGACAGTATGCTGTTCGCGTGAATGGTCGAGTCAGCCCTGAAGCTATAAAACGTCTGGCTACTGGCGTTGAGCTGGATGATGGTCCTGCAAAGTTTGAGAAAATTGTCGCAGATGCTGATTCCGATCACGCTAATCAATGGTTTCGAGTCTCTCTCAAAGAAGGGCGGAACCGCATGGTTAGACGTCTCTGGGAGTCGCAAGATTATCAAGTCAGTCGCTTAATCAGAACTCGCTTTGGTCCTGTTAACTTGCCACGCTGGTTGGCTCGCGGCAAAGTCCATGAGCTCACTCCGGGTGAAATCGAGGGTATTGCAACGGCTGCGAAGCTTGCACCTAAAATCGGTGCCAAGCTTAGAATTATTCCGGTTCATCCACGTCATCGACGAGCCGCTCAGCAGCGACGCCGGAAATGACAGAAGCTAAGGTTCTTTACCGGGTACGTTTTATAAGCCAAGATAAAGTGTACGAAATCTACGCCCGTGAAGTGTATCAAGGCGATTTATATGGATTCGTGGTTGTAGAGGAGCTGGTCTTCGACAACAACACTACCTTGCTGGTAGACCCTGGCGAGGAAAAATTAAAAGCAGAATTCGAAGGAGTGACGCAAACCATCATTCCAATGCATTCTATTATTCGTATTGATGAGGTTGAAAAGCGCGGAACGCCTAAAATTGTCGAGCTTGGCAGTAATGTGACGCAATTTCCTTCACCAATCTATACCCCAGGGCGCCCATCAGAGTCATAAACAGGCTAAACTATGCGGCTTGGGGCCAGCCAGCCCTTAAGTAAGTACGTCCAATTTGAAGTACGGAGAGGTGGCCGAGTGGCTGAAGGCGCCAGCCTGGAAAGTTGGTATACAGGGTAACTTGTATCGAGGGTTCGAATCCCTCTCTCTCCGCCATTCAAGAAGACCCCACGAAAGGGGTCCGTCCTATTACGTTTGTAAGCTAAATGCTTACTTAAGTTGCCAAGTAGGGCCTTTCACGTTGCAGCCTTCACGACTACCAATAATGATCAGTCCAGGGCAACCTTGAGGATAGGCGTCCTCATCCCCTGCATCATTCGCTGGACCATGACCGCATTGAACGTCGTTATAGGTATGGTTGTTGCCACGTCCAGGTCCAGTTTTTAAAAATGGAATCCAGGCTCCTACAGAACGGGTGACTCCGTTGATAGTCCAGAGCATGCTGAGTGCGTTGTGATCGGTGCCGCCGTCGATGTAGCACACGCCATTGACTGAGTAGCTGTCGTGCCAATTTGCCTGTGGAGCCGGGCCAGTATATTGAGCAGTAACAGGGTCCACAGGGTCAATAGCTGGAACAACTACGCGGACAGGAGTTTCGACTACAGGTGCAGCAACCGTAGGCATTGCCAGCGTGATTTGACTTGGAGCTGAGCGACCAATAACGCCACTCGAACAAGACCAACCTCCGTCAACAGGGTCGCAGTCAACTCGAGGAGCCATACAGGAAGCCTCGTATGCGGTAATCGCCAACGGCAGATTTGAACCAATAGCGACACATTCACTGGATGTTGTTTCAGGTAATTCAATCTCTGGTGCCGGATCAGCAACCGGCACTATCACGGGTTCGCTGAAGATATTTTCTAGGACACCGCCTGGAGAGTTATTACCCATTTTTTCACTGGAGCAGGTCCATTGACCACCACCTATCGGATCACAATCAGCTCGGGGAATCTCAGGACACACTTGAGAGTAGGTTTCTTTGGCAAGGTTCAGGTTGTCACCAGTTGCATCACACGTTTGTGCATTTACGTTAGGTGTGAGGAACGCTGAAGCGAGTAAGAGCGGTGGATAGAA
>JBLHWG010000341.1:0-5512 GCA_047629055.1 Halioglobus sp. | reverse complement strand
CCGTCTGTGCTTTGATGGTTCAAACCGCCAACCTAAGTTTATTGTGCCTACCATCTTCGATAGACTCTACGCTGGGGCAAGTATTGATGGGTTGGCACTGGCCTCGGCCTTCTGGTGTCGGTACTGTGAAGGTACTAATGAAGCCGGCAACGAGCTGCCACCTAATGATCCTTCCTGGGATCTTCTGCAAGCTACGGCGATAGCCTCAAGAGATGACCCCCTTAAGTGGTTGTCGATGTCGAATGTTTATGGCAGTCTTGGGAATAACGCCCAGTTTCGACAAAGTTTTCTGGCAGCGATAACGGGTGTTCGAGAGGAGGGAGTGGCGTCAATGATCCAAACCTATTGTGGTGCGGTCTCGTGATAAACGTTTTTAACTGTATCCCAGTCAGAGTGCAGTAGAGATGTCGGTTGCGCAACCTTCAAGCTCGGCAAGACCACCGGAATTTGAATTTACCGATGGGGCCCAGCGATCGGTTCATTACTTGGAGCATGGTTTCCCCAATCCTCTGGTGCGCTGGCACTATCATGATAATTATGAACTCCATCTAGTCGTTGAAAGTACTGGAAAAATGTTTGTCGGGGATCATGTCGGTACATTTGCACCGGGGAATTTGGTGCTTACGGGACCACGGCTACCCCACAATTGGATCAGTCAGAGTGCGCCGGGAGAAATTATCGAGCTGCGTGATTTAGTGGTTCAATTTCGCAAGGACCTCGTTCCCGACATGGCGAAGCTCGCGCCTGAACTCATGTCAATTATTCCACTGTTGGAAAGGGCAAGACACGGTGTGGAGTTTTTATCGATCGATATCGAACGGGCTCGTGGCCTATTTGAATCGGTTCGAGATCAGTCTGGCCCATCACGTATTGCAAAGCTCCTTGAATTTCTAGATCAACTTTCGCGAGAAAGTGACTATTCGCTTTTGTCCACTCTGGCCATGCGCTCCGAAGCCAACCAAGCCTCTCAAGATAAAATCGACTTAGTGACACAATATATTAGCGAAAACTTTTCTCAGGACATTACCCTTGCTGAAATGGCGAACAAGGTCGGTATGAACGACAGTGCGTTCTCTCGTTTTTTCGCCAAGGCCACAGGCAATAGTTTCAATCGGTTTGTGAACCGAGTGCGGATAAGCAAGGCGTGCGAATTGTTACTTGATACTGAAACGGCCATCACCGCGATTTGCTATGAAACGGGTTTCAACAATATTGCAAATTTCAACAGGCGTTTTCGAGAACTGAAAGGTAGTACGCCACGTGAGTACAGAAGACAGTCACGTATGCGGCATGGTTCTCAGGGTACTTTAGAATGTCGGTAGCATTACGCCCTAACTCCGGTAGCGCTCCGGAATTTGAATTTACTGATGGGACTGAACGGTCAGTTCATTATCTGGAGCATGGATTTCCGAACCACCTGGTGCGCTGGCATTATCATGATGACTACGAATTGCACCTTATTGTTGCAAGTACCGGCAAAGTATTCGTAGGTGATCATGTTGGAAGTTTTGCGCCGGGTCATCTCGTATTAACGGGGCCGAGGCTGCCGCACAATTGGATTAGCCAAACTGAGCCTGGTGAAGAAATTGAATTGCGTGATCTGGTCATTCAATTTCGCATGGACTTACTACCCAAAATGGCAAGGCTGGCACCTGAGCTTGTGTCTATTCTGCCACTGCTTGAGCGCGCCAGGCATGGCATTGAGTTTTTTTCCGTGGATACGGATTGGGCCCAATCCATCTTTCAATCTATAAGAGACTTGTCTGGCCCACCGCGAATTGCAAGGCTCGTCGAGTTACTTCATCATCTGTCTGAAGAAAATAACTACGCATTGTTATCAACCTTGGCGATACGTTCGCGAGCTGATCAAGCATCTCAGGATAAAGTCGAGCAAGTGACCCAGTATATCAGTGAGAATTTTTCTCGTGAAATAACGCTAGGTGACATGGCGCAGATGGTTGGCATGAATGACAGCGCCTTCTCTCGTTTTTTTGCAAAAGCTACGGGTAATAGCTTTAATCGCTTTGTTAATCGCGTAAGGATCAGTAAGGCTTGCGAATTATTATCTGAGACAGAAACTCCTATCACAACGATCTGCTATGAGACTGGTTTCAATAACATCGCAAATTTTAATCGGCGTTTTCGAGAGTTGAGAGAGAATACGCCCAGAGATTATCGCCGCCAATCACGTCTGCGCCAGGGTGCCAGGAATATCAGCCGATAGCTTCAGGATGCAGCAGCATCTTTTCGATTGTGGTTTTTAGGGCGCAGCGGAACATTAACAACACAGCTAGGGCCAACCAGATAGATTCTATCGGTGGATGGATTGACGTTAACAGTGACGCCACCGGTAAAGTCACCAAATGCTGGAAGTACTGCACTGTGCTTACGGAACCAGAAAGCAGGGGCTTTTATCGCTGATCGCCTCGATTGAGAAAGCCTCCAGGCCGGGTGTAAGTGACCGGCTAAAACGAAACCTTCGCTGTGCTCGTCAGGCTCATGTTTAAGTACGAACGGTGATAAATGCAATTCTTCCGCATGCCAATTAACACGTGAGTCAATGCGAACTTGTCCAGCCAGCCTATCGTGGTTTCCAGCAACAATATCCATCGATAAATGTGGGTGTTTGTCTAACAAGTGGCTCAATGTCGCCAACCACGATTCGCCCGCTACAGGTGTCGAGTGCATAAAATCACCGAGCACTATAAGGCGTTGGGCTGCTGCTTTTTCACATAGAGCGAAAAGCTTGGCTAATACATCATCACTAATTCCTCCGGGAATCGCGATGCCAGAACGACCAAAGCGATGCTCTTTTCCGACATGAACGTCGGCCACAAATAGAATTTTTTGAGCCGGCCAATATAGGGCTCGCTGAGGGTGCAGCAGGAGGGTTTCTCCTTGACACTCTATTTCCATAGATTCGTTTGAAAATGAGGGCATAGTCTAGTTATCCAGCGTCGTTGCTGCTGCATCTTCAAGGCTTTTCAGCATACTTTCAATCCTTTGCTGAAAAGACATAGAGCTTAACGTCTGGCTATTCAGGCTGTCGGCCCAGAGCGGAAAAGATAACGGCGTCAGCTGTGCAGGTTTTTCCAGACGCCACTTCTTCTTCGTTAAGCCGATTAATGTTTCTGCCAATCTAGTGTATTCGAGTTGCTGATCGAGCACTTCTCGATGGGCCTGCTCGAGTAACAGATTGTCGGCGTCGTAGTTGCGAAGTACATCGAATATTAATCCACTGGATGCCTGAACTTGCCTAGCAGATTTCGAACGTCCGGGATAGCCGTCAAACACGAGGCCTGCGATTCTGGCAATATCGCGGAAGCGTCTTTTGGCGATTTCACCGGAATTTATTGAAGTGAGGATGTCGTCCAGCAAGTTATCGATAGTGAAGACCTTTTTTAGCGCTTCAATATCGATGTCGATTTTTGTGGGGCTTTGTAGCTCGAATCCGTAGTCATTGATCTGTAGCGTAAAAGTCATAGGCGTGTCTGCAGACAATCGTTGCGCTATCACCATGGATAAACCTTCGTGAGCTAAACGTCCCGCAAACGGAAAAAAGAATAAACTATGTCCTTCGTGAGTTTTGATGTGTTCAATAAGGAAATCGTTGGGCCCCGGTAGGAAGGACCAGTGTTGTTGCAACTGTAAAACCGTGTCCATGCACTCTAGTTCAGGCGATGTGACGTCCCCTTTTTTCCATAGCGCCAGTGTTTCCTGCACGCTATCTGCAAGTTCGCTCGTCAATGGTAATTGTGCCCCGCCCCAACGTGGCACGACTTTACTGCGCTTCGTACTTTTTCTCACGTAGGCGGTCATTTCCTTGATCGTCAATAACTCTAGTTGACGTCCAGAAAACTGAAAAGTATCTCCAGGTTTTAGCCTTGCAATAAAACTCTCCTCGGTAGAGCCGAGCCTTTTGCCGCCTCTGAAGGCAACACTCATTTGTGTGTTACTGGAAATTGTTCCTATGCTCAACCGATGTCGTTGTTGAACTTCCTTGTTCATGACGCGGTGAGTTCCGGCAACGTTAAGCACTTTTCGGTATTGGGGGTACCCTTGCAGCGCCTGGCCACCACGACAAATGAAGTCCAAAACCCACTGCCACTCACTATCACTGATTTCACTAAAACAATCTGTGCTTCGTATTTCTGCAAGCATGGCACATTTCTCAAAGCCGCTTCCCGATGCAATAGTGACCAGGTGTTGACTTAAAACATCAAGCGAGCGTTTGGTTGCATGACGTCCTTCAATCCTGCCTTTTATTAGGGCGCGGCGGACAGCATCAATTTCAATGATTTCTAGGGCATTGGTGGGTACGCACAATATCCGAGAAACACTTCCGGGTTGATGTCCACTTCTTCCTGCTCGCTGAATCGTTCGAGCGACACCTTTTGGACTGCCGATTTGTAGCACCTGGTCAACCGGGCTGAAGTCAACACCCAAATCTAGAGACGATGTACACACGACACACAATAACTGGCCGGTCTTGAGGCGCTCTTCTATGGCCCGACGCAGATCTCTGTCCAGTGATCCATGGTGTAGCGCGAGTGTATGTACCCAATCAGGTTCGGCTTGTAATAGTGCTTGAAACCAGATTTCTGCCTGAGAGCGCGTGTTGGTAAATAGCAGAGTCGTGCCTGCGGTTTTGATAGCATTGATGACAGGTTCTAACAACTGCAGGCCCACATGCCCTGACCATTTAAAAGTGGAAGAATCAAGTGGAAGAATGCTCTCCACCTGAATGGCTTTAGGTACAACTCCGCGTATTAACAAACCTGATTGATTCGGACCCAATAAGGTCGTCACTGCTTCATCAAGGTTAGCAAGTGTCGCGGATACGCCCCAGATGCGAAGTGGTTTGCACATACGCCTGAGCCTGGCGATGCATAGCTGTAGTTGCACACCACGCTTGCTGCCCATGAGCTCATGCCATTCATCCACTATGACTGTATGAATGCCCGATAGACCAATCTCAGCACCTGGATAGCTGAGCATGATAGAGAGGCTCTCTGGGGTTGTTACCAGGGCATAAGGGGGATTGTCACGCTGACGTGTGCGATTTGCTGTGCTGGTGTCGCCTGTGCGGACATCGACTCTGATATCGGCCCCGAGTGCTGTGCACGCATCCTCTAGATGTTGTCGGGTGTCGTTCGCAAGAGCTCTGAGCGGTGTCACCCAGAGCACTCGAAGCGTATCGTTGTTGTGCGGTTGCTGAAGCGCTGATTGAACAGGCCCCAACCAAGCGGCAAGTGTTTTTCCACTTCCCGTGGGTGAGTGAATCAGCCCGGATTCTCCACGGTGCCAAGCATTCCAGGCTTCGCGCTGGAAGTCAAAGACAGTCCATTGATTGACGGCAAACCAGTCTTCTGAATGCGCTATGGCCTCTTGTCGATTCATCGCCTTTGGAGTGTCAGTTATCCGCGGTTGCCTACCTCAATCGCTAACATCAGCAGCTCGTGTTCTATGCACGCTAGCGAGCGTTCGTCAGAAAGTCTGTGGTCAGCCTCGC
>JBLHWG010000340.1:0-5593 GCA_047629055.1 Halioglobus sp. | reverse complement strand
AGGCCCCTATCCACGCAATAGCTGTGACCAGATGAGCCCATCGACCCAGCAGACTGAGCCATTCCAGTATGTATCCTTCCATCTTAACTACCTCGAATCAAACGGTTAATGGGTGACGCGTACTCAACTGCCTCTATACGTTGAGTAGCTATTAGGCGTAATCAGCAAAGGGACGTGATAGTTCTGCTCACTTGCGGACACACCAAAACGAATCACTACGTCGTCCAGAGAACGAGGTTGAGCAACGTCGGGCTGATCTGGCGCTGTGCACTCTTGTGCCGTGAAGTATGGCCCTACTGAAAATACTAGCTCGTAAATACCAACGACAAACTGATCATTTTCCAGTAACGGTTCGTCGCAACGACCGTCATCGTTAGTCACAACGGTTTTAATACTCTGTCGCCGCTCGCCTTCAAGCTGATACAGCGTCACACTAATATGGCTCCCTGGCTGCCCGCGGGTCGTATCCGGTACGTGTGTTGTCAAGCTGCCCATAATGTTGCACTCGAATCATGATCCAGCGGATCAATGTTGAATAATCTACGAACCATAGGTAATAGCACTCGGCATGTCAACAAATATGTACTTATTATTGTATTTATATTTGTATACAAATCAGTAATACTATAAACTACCAAATTCGTTGGAATAGTACTATCCAGCAATACTATCCGACCCCGTAATCTGAGCTCGACCCTCCCACTTTGCTAGAAGCGCCCATTGATATGACCAATAGCCACTCAGTCTCACGTTTTCGCGTAGCCCCAGCGGCGCTGACTCGAGAAGCCTTTGTTGAACACTTTGGCGGTGTGTACGAGCATTCTCCTTGGGTGGCTGAGCGAACATGGCAGGCGGGTATCGAAGCTCGTCATAGCGTTATCGCAACATTTGCCACCGCGATGGCTGAGATCCTGGACAAAGCCCATGACGATGAGAAACTGCAGCTGATCAGAGCGCATCCAGACTTAGCTGGAAAAGCAGCTAAGTCTGGTGAATTAACCAATGAGTCAACTGATGAGCAGTCCAGCGCAGGACTTGATCAGTGCACTGAGGGGGAATTGGCACACTTCCAGACCATGAATGATGCGTACAAAGAGAAATTCGAAATACCATTTATCATGGCAGTGCGGGGCAGCAATCGCCATCAAATTCTCGAAGGATTTGAGGAGCGATTACCCAACGAACGTGGCGTTGAGCTCCAGCGTGCCTTAGCTGAGATAAACCGTATAGCCCTGCTGCGTCTGCAAACGCTTGCCGAATCGGAGCACGCACGAGACCTCGTTGGTTATGCAAATAGCCCACCGAATGCACAATGGCCAAACAAGGCACGCATTGCAGTGCAATTCGTTATCAATTATGAAGAGGGTGCTGAGAACTGTGTGCTGCACGGCGATCCAGCCTCTGAAGCTTTTTTATCCGAAATAGTCGGCGCTCAAGCACTCGCTGGCGTTCGACACATGAATATGGAATCGATCTACGAATATGGATCACGCGTTGGATTCTGGCGCCTGCATCGCTTGTTTGCAGAGCGCAAGTTGCCAGTGACTGTATTTGGTGTGGCGTTAGCGTTAGAAAGTAATCCTGAAGCCGTCGCAGCAATGCAAGCCGCTGATTGGGAAATAGCCAGTCATGGATATCGCTGGATCGACTACCAGTACATGGACGAATCTCTTGAACGCATGCATATGCAACTTGCTATCGAGGCTCATACGCGCGTCACAGGGGAACGACCTTTAGGTTGGTACTTGGGCCGCTGTAGCCCCAACACGCATCGCATGATTGCAGAAGAAGGTGGCTTTATCTACAACGCCGACAGCTATGCAGATGATTTGCCGTACTGGGACCCCCAGCATGGTGATCAACCTCAACTAATTGTGCCTTACACTCTGGACGCTAACGACATGCGCTTTGCCTCCCCACAAGGATTCAACGCAGGGGACCAGTTTTTCAACTACTTGAAGGATAGCTTTGATACTTTGTACGCCGAAGGTGAGCACACTCCTCGCATGCTATCTGTGGGCTTGCACTGCCGACTAATTGGCAGACCTGGTCGTATCGCAGCGCTAGTGCGATTCCTCGATTATATCGATGGATTTGAACAAGTCTGGGTAGCCCGACGTATCGATATTGCAAAGCATTGGCAATTGCAGCATCCTGCTTAAATAGGCCTTATTGGTTATTTGTGAGCAGCTGCACCATCTGCTCATAACCCCTCAGAAATGCATGCGCAAGTAGCAAGCGCATCAATATCGCCTTCGTGTGCTGCTCGCTGCAGATCGTTGTAACTGGATAGCTCAGTGTAAGCTTGCAAACCCACCCACTTGACATCATGCGCGTGGCTTATCATTCACGCAAACCAGCAGATCAATAATAGAGCTGTGTTAAAAAACAATGCATGACTTATCACGGATGAAATAAAAAAAGCGTGTACACGACATCAAACCAGTCGTCTACCCGCTTTTTTCATCTGACTTATCTGTCGAAAAAGTAAGTCTATTTCATCATTATCGAAAAGATGACTTCATTGTATTACTTGTTTCTATTGCTCATAGTCGACGCAGGAGTTGCTATATCAGTATCGGCTGTATTTTCAACTTCACCTTCCTCGTGAGGAATGACCAAATTAAGAACAATGGCTATTACTGCGGCAGGCAACAGGCCTGAGGACATCAGAACTTTCAATGTTGAAGGTAGATGTTGCAAGGCACCTGGCTCAAGTTGCAAACCGAGGCCTACTGACAGTGCAATCGCGAAGATCATCATATTGCGCCGATTCCATACAACATCAGACAACATGCTTGCGCCAGCCGCTGCAACCATACCAAACATTACGATTACACCACCGCCCAGGACTGCGATAGGCATGCTGGAGATCACCGCGCCAAACTTCGGCACAAGTCCGCATACAATCAGAAAAACAGCGCCTATGGTGACGACGTGTCGACTCATAACACCTGTCATCGAAATCAATCCAACATTTTGGCTAAATGAGGTGTTAGGCAGTGCGCCGAAAATCCCCGAGAGTGCTGTACCAAAACCATCGGCAAGCGTTCCACCGGTAATCTCTTTGTCCGTGGCTTCGCGCCCTGCTCCACCCTTAGTGATACCCGAAATATCGCCAACCGTTTCAATGGCAGAGATCACACCCATCAGACACATACCGATAACCGCAGCTGCGTTAAATTCAATTCCGAAGTGCAGAGGATTAGGCGGCGCGAACCAAGCCGCACGGCCGACGTTGACAAAGCTGACCATACCCAACATAAAGGCAACGGCGTAGCCTGCGAGCAGCCCCAGCAGAACAGCGGATACGGAGAGCATGCCGCGGGTAAAGAATTTCAGCCCCAGTGTGACCACAATAACTACTAATGCAAGTCCCCAATGCGCGAAGGTACCGTACTCTGGCTTACCCATAAGCGGTACACCACCTGCTGCGTATTGAATTCCCACTTTGACCAAGGCCAGACCAATCATCAGCACAATCAGGCCGGTAACCAATGGCGGCAACCAATGCCGTATTTTGCCAATGAACGTACCTAGAAAGAAGTGAAATATGCCCCCTGCGACAATGCCCCCCATGAGAGCAGGCATGCCAAACTGAATCACAATTGGGATCATGATAGGGATGAACGCAAAGCTAGTGCCTTGAACTACAGGCAATCGTGCACCCATAGGACCAATACCAATCGTCTGAATAAGTGTCGCGATACCAGCGAATACCATCGACATCTGGATCATGTAGATCATGTTGGAAATATCGCCAGAGCCGAAACCAAAGCCTGCAGCGCCAGAGACAATAATTGCCGGTGTTACGTTACTGACGAACATCGCCAGTACATGCTGAATGCCTAGTGGCGTGCCCTTGATCATTCCAGGGAAGTAATTTGGATCGCGCATTTGTGCAGGCGTCATTTCGCCTTTGGGGTGTGCCATGTTTCGCTCCAGTGGTGTTTGCAAATCGTAATTTACACTAATGCCTTCAGAATTGCATACTTTATTGTATACAAATAGACCCCGCATTGTACTTTAGTGCTTAACTGTTTGATTCTAGTCAAGCTAAGTAAACAACCAAAACTAATAGCCCTACGACGTCATGATTCGTCTTCAGCTCCAGTAACAGCGCCACTGATAAGACTATGCTGCAACAGACGTTGCGCCAAAGTCTCTTTTGGCTTTGCTATCGATTCAAAATAGGTGTCCAGTTCTTTCGCTTTATTACGGGCTAAACTAATTGCCTCATCAACCTCGATTTCCTTAAAGCGAATCTTGTCTCCGCTACGCAACTGAACAAAATCATCCATATCCGTCGAAATCATAGTCGCGATTTTTGGATACCCCCCCGTTGTCTGATGATCAGCCAGGAGTACCGTTGGCACGCCATCTCCAGCGACCTGGATTGATCCTTTCAATATCGGTTCTGATGGAATCGATAGCGAGCTGTCCATATGCAAGGCCGGTCCATCGAGGCGAACGCCCATACGATCATAGGCACCTGTTAGTAAAAATTCTGAATTGAATAATGTCTTTATAGCTTCGGAAGAAAAATGATGGTCTTGCGGACCTCGGACAACACGCACGTGCTTAATGCTTGTCTTCGAACTAAAAGGTGGAACTTCACCTTCCCGACTTTCCGCCACCTCGGCGTCTTCTACCTCAAACTCCTGCCCTGCTTTCAAGAGTCCGCCACCAAAACCGGACTGGGAGTGGGTTGCCGTTTTACCAAGCCATTGCTCAACTGATGCAAAACCTGCAAATGACAGATAGCACCAGCTTCCCCACTGACCCGCTCGAATGGACAGTCTCTGCCCGGCTGAGATCGTAAGAACCTTGCTTGAATCGGTTTTTAAATGCCCACATTCCACCTGAAACCCACCACCGACGACAGCGATGGTTGCGGTGCCAGTCATGCATTCGAGTACTATGCCGCCCATGGAAACTTCTATCGCTGTAGAGCTTTTTGAGCGTCCCACTGCGAGATTGGCTGAGGCGTGAGCGAGATGATCCATTGGTCCTGACGAAGGAACGCCGTAGCGCATATTCCCGGGGCGTCCACTATCCTGAAACGTCACCAACGGTCCCGCAAAGATCACTTTGAATTTGGCGCTTAGCATACCGCTGCGTCTTTCAATTCACTGCTGCCGATTCGGCGAAAAGAAACAGAGTCTCCCACATCGAAAAGAAACGGATGATCAGCGTTACCGGTGATGATTTGTGCAGCAGTACGACCAATTATTGACCAACCGGTTGGCATTATCAACGTAGTGCACAGGCACTGTGCCCCTGCAATAATGACACTACCCGATGGGATGTCTCGGACCGCCATAGCCTTGCGAGGCACTTGTATAGCATCAGGGACACCGGACAAGTAAGCGTAACCCGGTGCAAATCCATACATGCAGACTCTGTAACGGGTGCTGACATGCGCGTTAATGACAGCTTCGATACTCATGTCACAGGCATTTGCCACGCCATTCAGATCAGGACCGACTGCTTCCTCGTAGCAAACCTCCACAACATGTTGCTTGGTGTTATTTGACAGACTCGCGCCCAATGGAAAAAGACGTTCTACTGCACTTTGCACACCCTTATGATC
>JBLHWG010000339.1:0-5595 GCA_047629055.1 Halioglobus sp. | reverse complement strand
GACTATTTAAGGCCTTGGACCAAGATAAACTCGTTAGCTTACCTCTGTATAACGTCGTTTAAACCTTAGGTTTTGGTCGCGTCGTAAGCTTGTGATGCCGGCTCAGTAATATCTAGCGGGGCAAGGGCCTCACTATACAAAAACAGATCAGTAAGTACTGCTCGAACGTGGATCGACGCGTTTAGGTTGTCGACCATCTCTGATCCAATTTTTTCTTGAGCCAAAATGAATTCCAGTGCAGCACCAGCATTTCGACAGTCATTAGCGATAACCTTCTCAAAACTAACCTGACTGTCGTTAAAAGACTCGGCCAAGCTATTCATAGCTTCAGCCATACCAGAAATGGTGGGTCGGGCATGTGGGCCCGGCCCAGATTCAGTTTGAGCGGGCCGACCTTGTGCTGCAAATGCCAGCAAAAACTCATAACCGGATTCAATTACTTCAATATTTTTTTCAATCACTACTTACCACTCAATTAGTTAATCAGCTTCTCTGGGTGACCAGAGTTCAGGGTCGTGGTTTGCTTTCATCTCATCTTCTGACATCCAGCCGGATACCATAGAGCGAGTATAGAAAAGCTTCTCAGGTCTCAGGGCGAAATAAATATGAGTCGCTGCAAGCGCTACTAAAGCCAAAGTCGATAATCCGTGTAGCAAAAACACTAGACCCAGTTGGTCTTCAGGCATGCTGTTTGTGCGATCCCAAAAAGGGCTGTCGATTTGCAAGAACATCAACATACCAGTGACGATAACGGCTAAAACAACAACAGTAACAGCCCAGTGCATACCTTTCTGCTCAAAAGAATATTTACCTGGCATTTGTGCTGCGTTAAATGGCTCGCCAAAATCTTTAGGCCCAAGAATCATTGACTTAAAATCCTGCCAGAACATCGACCGGATAATATGAAAAATGGTGATAAAGGTAAGCAACAATCCAGCAATCCAGTGGATATTCAACCAAGCAATTCGAAGACCGAGTATTGGCGCAATGCCAGTAATAATCAGTGCGAAAATACTAAGAGCCATAACCCAGTGGAACAATCTGTCGATAGATTCATGACGAACAACACGACGTCCACCTGTGGAAGCTTTTTCAATTTTTTTGTTGGCCAAAGCGGCCATAATGATTGCGTGAGCTGCTAATAAAACAAGAACAGCTACTGCAACAACCCAAAGCAGATCCCAAGACACACCAAGGATAACTTCCTCACCCCAAACATCGCGTTTATAGCGGACTATTTCTCCCACTTTACTGCCCTCTCAATTATTGTTTTATAACTACTATTCTTATTATTAAGCTAACTTGCAGCGGGCAAGCCCGAGGATTATCCTCGGACTGCTCTTTTAACAAGATTAGCCATAAGTGGCACTTTAAAATGATTGTAGTTCAATGGTCGAGCACCTTCAGTTGCCATGGCAGCAACTTGCTCGGCCAATGCTTCCGAACGCTGTTGGCCACGAAGTGCATTTTCAACGTCGTTTAATCGACGAGGAACACATTCAACGGCACCGCATGCAATGCGAGCTTCTTGAATGGTGTCACCTGATACCTTCATAGCTGCCGCAACACTTACCAAGGCGAAGTCCCAAACATTTCTGTCAGCAACTTTTTCCCAATAATACTCGGCATTAGCCCATTCCGAAGGTAATCGGATAGCAGTGAGAATCTCACCTTCGTTCAAAACAGTCATGTTGACGATGTCGCGATCAGGACCTACAAAGAAGTCCTCTGCATCAACCAAACGCTGACCACTTTCGCTTGAAATGACCATTGTGGCATTCAAAGCAACTAACGCAGGAGCTGTGTCCGAAGGACTAACTGCTACACAACGACTTGCACCAAAAATAGCGTGTTCGCGGTTGAGGCCTTCAGGCGAATCGGCGTAACAAATGTTGCCACCAGCACGGTAGCAATCTAAACCGCGGCGGTAATACCAGCAACGAGCGTCTTGCGCTAAGTTGCCAGCGATTGTGCCAACGTTTCGGATTTGCGGGCTAGCAACAATGCTGGCAGCTTTTGCCAAAAGTCCATAACGAGACTGAATGAGTGGGTTATTGGCAATATCAGTTAACGTGGTAACTGCACCAATTTCCACACCCGTCGAAATTTCTTTAATTCCTTTCCATGCATCGATCTGAGTTAACTCGATCATGGCTGTCGGAGTCTTATTGCGGTCTTTTAACCAGCCATAAGTATCCTGACCACCACCAAGCAACCAACCATCTTTGCCAAGCGAACTTGCTAATGCGAGAGCGTTGTCTTCATCAGTTGGCTGATAAAGCTCAATATCGGGCATTACGTCATATGAAGTAGCTACCATATCAACCTCTGAAATTGTTTTGTGCGAGTGGGACTGCTTCTGAGTCAACACCGGCAACGTGGTTTATGATCATGTCCGCAGTAATTGGCGCGGCATTAAAGATGTGACCATCTAAAGCATCGGAAATAGCGGCTGTAAGAGCTGCAGAAACTGCGCCCATTGCAGGCTCGCCGATTCCACGTACGCCTACTGGGTTCTCTGGATCAGGCAAATCTACCCAACCGGTTTGAATCTTAGAAGGTGTATCTAAGTAAGTAGGGACCTTACTCTGCCAATAGCCTGTGCTCGCTGGTAGGCCATTTTGCGGATCGTATAAATGTCTTTCATAACCAGACAAACCGATACCCCAAACTGCGCCACCAACTAATTGGTTTTTCAATCCTTGGGGATGAAGAACCGTGCCACACTCACCGATACTGATCATATCGAGAATTTCGTACTTGCCAGTTTCTGTATCGAGTTCAATTTCAGTACAAGTAACCGTAAATCCTGGAGGATTACCTTCATGATTACTGTCATGGAAAACACCCATAAACCCGGTTCCTGCTAAGCGGGAAACGGATATAGCTGTAAACTCATGCAGCTCTTCTGGAAGCTCTGCCTCACCAGTGTATTTGCCGCCTAGCTCCATTGCTCGTTGAGCAACCTGCGCATAGGTCATGCCTACAGTGGCGTCTGCAATCTGATGCACCCGCTCATCGGACACATCATAATCTGCGGCATCACCACCTAAATCAGTGGCTGCGATTTCTTTCATCTTCGCCAGCATATCTTGAGCGGCACCCCACATTGTACGAGTATTCGTAAACGTAGAGTTACTGCCATCTTGCGGTGAAGTAATTGGAAGATTGTTGTCGGTGCGACCATTGATCACATCACAGCTTTCCCAAGGCATTTTAAGCGCTTCGGCTGCCGCTCGTGACGTAGATGCATAAGAATATGTACCTAGGTTACCAACACCGTTGTGAATTCTCAGTCTACCGTCAACGCCCATCATTACGATGCCGTCCATGCCACTTCGTCCGGCATTGTGATAGCCCTGGCCAATGCCAAGTCCGATCACTTTGCTGCCATTGCGCTGGCGACGACGTGATTGACGATCTGCCCAGTTAAAACGATCAGCGGCCATAGTTAATGCTTCTGGCATATAGGCACTGGTAAATGGTATGCGACGAGGGCCGCCAACATCACCGGTTTGTGCTGCGTTCAATTTACGTAATTCTAACCGATCTATGCCCAGCTCATCTGCTGCCTTATCTAAAATTGGCGAGATGATCGGAGCGATCTGATTTTGTCCTGGCCCACGCTGAGCGCCACGGTGTCCGGTGTTACTGCCAATAGAAGTACCACGGAATCTTACTGCGTCGGTTTGATAGAGGACACTGATACAGTCCGCTGCTGAGTAAGCATCTGCACCACCGCCTTTACCGCCGTTATCGGAAACGATGTATAAATCGCAACCCGCCATTGTTCCGTCAGCTTTGAATCCTACTTTAACCCAGCCTTGGAAGCCCTGGCGCGCGCCGCCGATTGTGAATTCTTCTTCACGAGTAATACGCATCATCACAGGTCGATTTATCTTCTGAGATAATTTCGCTGGAATTGCCATGCTTGGAATGCTGTTGGCTCGGGCGCGCTGACCAAAACCACCGCCAGTCGCCACGTTGATAAAAACAAAGTCTTCTTTAGGAACACCCACAATACCCGCCATATCATTGGCAAGGCCGGTCAAACTTTGTGATGTGCCGTGGAGGTAGAGTTTGCCATCTTCCCAGTAGGCCATAGCGCTGCGAGGCTCCATGGATTGATGGGGGTAGCCGGCTGTTGTAAATGTGCTTTCATATATATAAGCAGATTCACCAAAAGCAGCTTCAAGATCGCCATAGGCAACCGTTTGCTGAGGCTCAGCGGTGGGTTCGTTGCCTGCACGGAAACTTGCCACCTGATCTTGTGTCCATTTTTCTGATTTAAAGCCTTCGCGAAATACAAAAGTATTACCGCCATCGTAAGCGTCAGAGCCGCCTTCAGCTAAACTGTCTAGCGGATCCAAAACAAAAGGTAGGCGCTCGAAAGTTACTGATATTTTTCCGATAGCTGTTTCAGCAGTTTTCTCGTCTATCGCTGCCAAAGCCAAAATAGGCTCACCCACAATAGTAGGCTGATTGGTCAGAATTTTCAGGCCAGTGCTGTTGCTCTCGCCATCGGGATAAACGTCATCGGCAGTTAGAATGCCGAACACACCTTCCATTGCTAAAGCCTCAGTGGCGTCGATGTTTACAACGCGAGCATGTGGCAAGGGGCTGGTTAGCAGCCGAGCATAGACCATACCTTCGCGGGTGTAGTCTTCTGCGTACTTAATTTTTCCAGTGACCTTACCAGGCACATCTGGTGGAACGAAATCTTTACCAATATGCATATATGCCATGATTTTTATCCTATTTGTGCGGCGCGCATTACGCCGTCTAGATAAGAGTCATAAGAACCGCAGCGGCAGAGATTACCTGCCAAGCCTTGACGCGCTTCTTCTCGAGTAGGGTTAGAGTTTGTGCGAAGCAGACCAACAGCTGCCATTATTTGCCCCGGCGTGCAATAACCGCACTGAGGAGAAAGCTCTTCAACGAATGCTTGCTGCACAGGATGAAGATCACCATTCGGTGCTTCCAGCCCTTCGACCGTCTCTATCGCCTTGGATTTCATTGAATGTGTCAGCACTGAGCAGGCATAAGTCGGTATGTCATCTACCAACACTGTGCATGCACCGCATTCACCGCGGTTACAACCCAGCTTTGTGCCTGTCAGGCCTAGCTTATAACGGAGCGTCGAGGCCAGGGTCTCTTGCGGTGCAACGTCTACGTTGCGCATTTGACCATTGACATTAATTCGAATCATGCGCTCCACAGCACCAGCTGGACGGGTTTGGCCATTGGCGGAATACCACAAGCCTGTCGAGGTGGCCGCTGCGCCAGAGGCAATCACCCCTTTGATAAAGCGTCTACGGGAAAGTTTTGAATTCACGGGATCACTCGCCTCCGTTAATAGGAAAAAAATTTGCATGACTACAAGATTGGTCCTGTTTTTCGATCACAGCTTACCGGTCTTCTAGCACTCCAAAATAGAACGGCAAGATTAAATCACCTGCCTGCGTTTAGCAAGCTGGCCAAATGCCCGTATGGCCCGTCATTATGTCGTTTCACGTGTTATCTGACTTCAGCCACGCCAATCTAAATGGGATTGATTATCACTTAGATTTAAAAGGCCGTTTTTCTGCCGCGAGC
>JBLHWG010000338.1:0-5605 GCA_047629055.1 Halioglobus sp. | reverse complement strand
TAACAAATCTTTTTTGTTGTAGAGTATTCACTGTTTTTATAAGTGTGATGTGAGTTGTGAGTTTGTAAGTGAGTTTACTCGTGTGCTGGATACCAAGGCAACTTGGTGAACTTTTAATCTTGGTTATTCAATAGCCGATATGGGAAATCTCGTCTTGTTGTTGGTGCTATAAACTAGTTGAATGATTCGATTCGCTAATAAGTAGGTACCTATAGTATGAGTGAAAAACTGTATTTAGATGCTCAGCAGCTGCTGGAAGATTCATTTCGACTGGCGGCAGCTGTGTATCGAAGTGGTTTTCGCCCAAGCTTTATCGTCGCTGTTTGGCGCGGTGGAGCGCCCATGGGTATTGCTGTACAAGAACTATTGGCCTACAGAGGAATTGATTCGGATCACATCACTGTTCGCACTTCTTCGTACCATGACATTGATCAACAAGCCAGCCATGTGCAGGTCTATAGCATGAATTATTTGGTGAGAAAAATTAGTGCCGAAGATCGATTACTTATTGTTGATGATGTGTACGACACTGGAAGAAGTGTTCAGGCCATTATCGATACTCTAAAAGAAAAAACTAGACGCAACTGCCCTCACGATATTCGTGTTGCTGTGCCGTATTACAAACCTAAGCGAAATCTTACGGGTAAGGCGCCGGATTACTACTTACACGAAACAGATCAGTGGTTAAAGTTTCCACATTCACTGGAAGGGCTGACACGCGAAGAAGTGCGTAAAAACAGGCCTGAATTAAGCGCCATACTCGACAAATATATGACGTAATCCATTTGCGAGGCGACAAAAAAATGACTATGCCTCGAAATAATTCAATAGCTTGCAGTGAGTAAAATTATCAGGGTAAACTATTAGGCTCTGGCGTAATTAGAGTTGTCTTTTGACAACTTAAACAGGTCATCTTTCGATTAAATAGGACTAGTCTGGACTCCATTCTTGAGCAGCCAAAACGACATAGATACTTCTGCTGAAATAGTCGACATGGTCGCCTTGTTCAGAAAGGCGGGTCGTCGTAAAAGGGTGTTTACGTCTGAGATTCGTGACGGTGCCACTTTGCTATCGATACGTCAAAATTTGATGCATCAGGCTACTGTCGGCATTGATGATATTGAAAGAACGTTGCTTGATCTGCCGAAAGGAGAGGTCGCGAATCTCAACGGTCAGCTGCGTCAGTTACTCAACAAAGAGTTTGGCTCTCTCAGAGTTCACAAACACCGATATCGGTTTACAGTTGGGCACCAGTGTTATGACACTCTGATTGCAGGTTTGCTCAGAGTTCAATACCACGCCAAGCAAATGGAAACCACGCAGCTGGTTAGCGAGATTTTCGACGATTCTCAGGGTGTGCCTGTCACGTGGGGAGTGGGTAAAACGGTTCCTGAAGCCGAAACAGAACGTGCAAAGCGCAGAGCTTTAAAACGTTCCAGTCCTTTGTTAGAAAATGCGAAGCCAGTCCGAGAATAGCTTCGCACTTCTTTTGGCGATGAGTCCAGTTAACACGTGATCTAAATTTTGTTGCTCTCTGTGCCATTCAAAAGACACTGTGCTATCCATCTGTGGAAATGAACCGTGGGTTCGTCCATAGCAGGCGAAAATTTTCCGCCAGCGTATCCAGGTGAAGAACGACCTTTCTGCATTCGCTCCACAGCAAAAATATCTTCGCCAAAGACCTCGCTCCAGTTATCCAGCATTTGCTGATGATGGTTGGCGAACCTTTGATCTAGTGCAGCTGATCCCACATAGCTGATCCTTACATGCTCTACGGTTTCATTTTTGGCGGTAGGTTGCAGCATCAGGATAAATAGATGATCTGCGTGCAAGCCGATGAGTGTATTTGGATAGAGGGTCGGATACAGGGCCTTTTTTTGCTGATCTTCAGGCCAGCCATTCAGCGTTGGCAATTCCTGGTCGTCGAGAGATAGACGCTGGTAGTTCAGGCTACCCTGACCAGCACCCTGGTCAAAGTATTCAAGGCAGAAATGTTCGTGCAAGGGGGATATCCGATTAAGCTCGGGGTGTACCGTTGGTAGATGATAGGACTCCAGATAGTTTTCTACTGCTAGTTTCCAATTGGATTTTACCGTGAGCTGTGTACGGCAGCTGTCATTACTTGACGTAAACCGTTCCCGTTGATCTATGCTGCAGAGCTCATCGAACTGTCTAGTCAGCGGTTCGACGTAAGTTTTAAAATCAACGGCTGTGCCTGATAGGTTTACAAAAATACAACCGAGCCAGGTTGTCGATCGAATAGCTCGCAGATTACTGGCAGCCTTATCGAACTCTTCATGCTCATGGATACCAAATCCTCCAATATGTGGAGTGCCCCGAAGCTTGCCGTCTAGTTGATATGTCCAGCTGTGATAAGGGCAGCGTACTAGGCCGTTTGTACGGCAAGGTTCGTCGGCCAGGTGCATCCCACGATGACTGCAAACGTTATGAAACACGCGAATCTCATCTTCATTGTCGCGCGTTATCAGAAGCGGTAAACCCATGAAATCGACAGGAAAAACAAAGTTGAACTCAGGCAGGTCTTCAATGAATCCGATGCAGGCCCACGAGGGTGCCATGACCTTGTTTCTGTCCTCCAAGAAGGCAATGCTACTGGTATACAGTTCGTTGGGTAGGCCAATTGCTGCGGCAATGGGTTGGTGTATATCGCGGTGAATTTGAATAACTGATTCTTTTAGCATGGAGGACTCCGGTGGGCGTTCGATGTGCCCGGAATAAAGGTGGAGGTACTGATAGCATTACTTTTTGCGTTAGGAGTCATATAACTCCGTAGCGTTCGGCACTTGCGATGATTGTAAGTAGGATTCTGCATTCCACAGGTCAGCTGCTCTGGTAGCTCGAGCGTTCTGAACATAGGCGTGCTCAACTG
Organism: Halioglobus sp.; assembly: GCA_047629055.1. GTDB lineage: Bacteria > Pseudomonadota > Gammaproteobacteria > Granulosicoccales > Granulosicoccaceae > Granulosicoccus. The sequence goes on along the minus strand of JBLHWG010000338.1, from coordinate 2,715 downwards.
AGACTAGGATGACGGTTGCAGGTGGATCCCCATCGAGTCTGAAAGTGTCAAGAAGCTCAGGATTTATTGAAATGCTGGCAACACCTTTGATTCTCAATGCTTCGGCTACGCCTGGAATCAGGAAGACAAGCCCTATTCTCGGGTCGGCAAGTATGTTCTTTAGCGTGTCTATGCGGTTGTTCCCGCGTCTGTCTGGAATGGCGATAGTCTGGTTGTCCAGGACTCGAAACGCCTCTCCTGGCCTATCACCTCGTGGTGAACAGTCAATTCCTGAGGCTGTGACGCTGGACAGAATAAAGAATGGAGAATGCTGCAACCAATTCTTCATTGGGTCGGTTAAAAAGCGGTGAACTTTTTTGTGTGATGACGTTCTTGGCGCAGGGTATCGCGATGCCAGTGCGTCTAACGACGTAATAGTAGTGGAGTTATTCAATGAATTGAGCGGTTATAGCGTGCCAGCAACAGCTTTAACAGATTTGCAGGCTTAGGGGCAACTCTGATGGCGCAGAGAGGGAAATGCAGGCCCGTAGAAAATTGTTCTAGATTCGCATCTCTGCGGGCTGAACCGGTACTTGCATTCAAAGTCTGCCTTCCACCTAGTCAGTAGTGGCAGCTTATGAAGGCTTTGAAGGAACTACGTCTACTTTCTACTGCCGCGCATCCTTGAACTGCGTGTCAAGTGTTCTTTTCTGTGTCATTGGTCGTGGGTGAGAGTCGAATCCGGTCGGGAGATCTGTCATTTTTTCCAGGATCAATCAACCCGGTGTTTATGGTTGTTTGACGGTATTCAAGAATGCCGTTAGCTAATGCACTTGAAAGCCGGTTGCGATATTCGTTTGTCATAAGCCCTATCGCTTCTGTCGGATTACTTAGGCACGTTATTTCAATCAGTGCGGAAGGCATGTAGCTTCGGGTTAATACAAACAGCGTATCTTTTTTAACACCTGCGTTCTCAGCGTTTGAATTAGCTGATCTCACTTCTGTGAACATATGTTGCTGAAGTATTGATGCTAGCTTTTGTGATGATTGAGTAAACGATAGTTTGCTTGAATGATGCTGCTGGTCTGCCCTAAAGTTATGGGTCGGTACTTTGCCGTCTTCGCGTTGCTTCGCTAAACTTTCCTTAATATTGTGGCGATCAGCGTAATAGGTTTCTACTACGGCGATATTTGTTTGAGGTAGGTGGTTAAAGTGAAGAGATATCAGCAGGTCGGCGCTACTTTTTTTAATCTTTTGTACTCGCGAATCCCGTGATAGGCCTTTGTCTGTTTCTCGAGTGAAGACAACGTCGATATTGGGGTATTTAGACAGGTAAAGTCGCGTACGTTGCGCAATGTCCAATGTCAGATGCTTCTCCACTAATCCATTGTGTGACATTGCCCCTGGATCAGTGCCACCGTGACCAGGGTCGAGCATGACAACAAAGCGTTGGGTTTCTAACGGTGTTGCTGATATCTCAAGGCCGCTGGTTTGTGGTTTCCAGCTAGGTCGGGTAAATCCGTCTGGGCTTAGGAAGCCGGTGACAGTCGGGTGCGCAAAATGACTTAAATTAGGTGTTGGTATTTCGTTAGTTGCTCGTTGCTTAGCTGTTACTTGTGCATCGGCGGCAGCCGGTATCTGCGTTGCCAGACTGGGGGGTGGATGCGGCACAACCGGCGCGTTCGTAATCTCACCCTCAAATGGATGGATTAGTCCGTTTGACGTTTGTGGAGCAGGCTTATAAGTCAGGTAGTCAAAAACCAGAAAAGAAAAAGATGCCAGTGTTAAACAGCTAAAGCCAATTAATTTTAGGTCCATTGCAACCAAGTACGAAATGTCATTGCCAGCTTTAGTCTAATCACATAACGTGCCATAGGTTACCTGCCTGATCCACTAGGATTGATTTTATCGAGCTCTAAGAACCAGAGTTTGCATGGCACGACCAACGCAGCCATGCTTGTCGAACAGCATTGCATCAGCGAGCCCAATTCCGTTGGGTTCCCAATATCCCTGGCTTTGGGATCCTAGCCAATCTCCGTCAGGATCGCGATGAAGCACCACGGTCAGATCTGTGTTCATGAACGTTACATCGCTGGGTTCTGAATTGCGTCCGAACGCGTTGCCACAGTCTGCCAGTGGGCAAATTTTTTGAAATGGGCTGGGTGGTTCATAGTCGAGTAGTGGGACAGTTTTTAACCAAGCTGTTGTTGGGCCTGGTAGATGGTCCTGTCCTGCAGGGTAGCGAACAGATACTCCATCTCCATTGAAGGCGGGTTTGCCATGTAGTGTTTGAGTAATAGGAAAAACACCAGGCAGTGCGGTTTCTGGATCTCCAATGTGTTGGACTTGAGTTGTCAGATTCTGATGCGGTGTGGGTGTCAAATGCATACCATGGGCAGATACGATGCATTTCCCTTCTTCATCTATGAGAAAGGCCTCTGTAGTACTCACCGTGCGTCCCAGGCGTTGCACGGTGGCTTTGATGCGCAGTTTTTGAAACGGGATTGGCCTGAGTAAATTCACACTTAGACGGGTGAGTCTCTGTTCTGGCAGTAGCAGTTCCGCGGCACGAGCCAGCAATGCCGTAGGCGGCCCTGCATGGCAGGCATGTTCATCCCACGGCCCTCGGGTATGAGAGGTCGGTTGAAACCATTCGTTATCATCACTTGTGAAAAAGCTACTTTTCATGGGTGTTACTGCCTGAACATGTCTTTAAGAAAAGGGGCCGTTCTAGAG
>JBLHWG010000337.1:0-5607 GCA_047629055.1 Halioglobus sp. | reverse complement strand
GACCCATTTACGACTACTACGCAGACTTTGATAAGTTGACCATCGTTGAACCATCGAGCACTTTTTGTGAGCAGGCAAGCCAGCGAGCGCCAGCAAATGTTGAAATTGTAAACGACTACTTCACCGCGCCTATGTTGCCCCGTCTTTCGGCGCGCTATGATCTCATCGTCATCAGTAGCCTGCTACATGAACTTGAGAAGCCTGATGAAATGCTCGCTGATGTGTGGTCCCTCGCAGACAATGAAACCGTTGTGCATATCAACGTGCCCAATGCCCGCTCCCTGCATCGGCAGATTGCTCTAAATATGGGAATGATTAGCGAACTGACAGAAAAGTCTCCCAGACAGATTAGGTTCCAGCAACATCACACATACGATCTAGATAGTATTCAGGCGCTTGTCAAAACTTGCGGTTTTAACGTTATTGAAGCAGAAACTTTTTTCTTGAAGCCGTTTACTCATGGTCAAATGCAATCAATGCTTGATGCTGGACTTATCAGCACTGACGTTCTCGAGGGCCTCTATGCTGTTTGTAATGACCTACCCGGTTTAGGCGCCGAAATAATGCTGAATATACGCAAAGGAAATCAGATTGAATCGACACTTTGATCATATTGCCTTGGGCGGAGGCGTCGCATCGCTAGTCACAACGATTGAGTTGCTAAAGCTGGGAGCCACCGTTGCATTAGTGGCACCACCACCTTCGATCGGAGGTCACTTCTCTGAAAAAGTCACGCTTGATGAGCGCTGGGACAGAGGTATGGTACTGCTCGAGTTTGATTCGTATTATCCACAGTCATCCGATCTAGAATCATACAACGCCAGCAACGCTTCAAGCGCAGGTGCCTATGCCGATGTTGTTGAGGCGTATCTCGCTCCCTATTTCAAATTCAGGCGAGTTGAGAAAATAGAAACAGCCGTGTCGGGCAGTATAATACCGGACTATTTCATCGCCAATGATCTACAAGGGTTGCCTATGTTGTTCAATGCCGAACAAAGAGCAACTATTATTGCGGAACTGCAAGTTTGTGTTGCGTCCAGCAAGTACCATCCAAGAAACAAATCGGCCGGCAACACTTTTAGCAAGTTGCATTATAACGAAGCTTCGCTAAGCAATCATGGTTATACACTGCATCACCATCTTTTTAATCCTCTCGTGCGGCGCGCGTCCAACATGGATTCGCGTGAGATTATGGCGCGTCATCATCGCTTAGTCTGGGCACCTTTGTACTATCCAGAAACCCTTTTAGACGTTTTTTTAGGCGGCTGCCAACTTAAACCCACCCAGTTTCACTACCCCTTTGAAACAACAATAGGGAGCTTCGCGCAGATGCTGTTTCAACAAATCCTGTCCTATATAGACACCGGGCAGGTTGTGGTCATTGACTCACTGAATTCTATGAGTACGACGGCGCAGGGTTGGGTGATAAACGAGTGGGCGAATACAAACAACCTTTCCAGCACGTTGGCACACAGCGACTTAGCAAACCATCTTAGCTTGCAGACAGATAGCCCAAAGAAGTCGAGCTATATGCTGGTCTTCCTTCGCATAAGGGGTGACTTAAATTGCGAGGTGGTTTTTAATAATGATCCAGACTACAAGTTATTCCGGTTAACTAATCAAACGAGGTTAAAGGGAATCGCAGATGGGTTTAGCCATTTAGTTGTGGAGTACAATCTAGACTACGTCATGACCGACGAACCAAGTTTTGTTGAAGGCGAGGCGTTCCTAAACGATATACGCGGCTTTATTAACAAATATCTACCGGTTAACGGGTTTGACATTATTGGTTTTTCGGTAGACACCTTGATCAACAAGTTGACGTTTCCGACAGAGCATAACATTCACATCTCTGAACAAACTCAGCGGTTTCTTGCCACGACAAATATTGCGTTGATGGGAGCATCACTCGGCATGACCGGAACGTCTCTCAATGACCAACTGATTCAGGCGCTTAAATACGTCGATGCTGCCAAAAAAAAGTGACCTGAGGTCCGAATGAATACCAATGAATACGTGAACAAACTGAATGTTATTGAAAGCACTTATCATAGTGCTGATATGCCGGATATGTTTATTGAGGAACTCGCTCAAGAATATACACTACAATGGCTGCTGCCAAAACTTGCGTCAAAGCAGCGAATTCTAGAACTTGGTTACGGTGACGGCGTTATTAACAAGGGAATTCAGGGCGCCGGCCTGCAAGTTAACGTCATTGAAGGCTCTCCGCAGGTCATACAGCGAGCAAAACAAGAGTTTCCTGACATCGATATTGAAGAATCCCTGTTCGAGAACTACCAGCCAGAGGCCGCGTACGATTGTGTCTTAGCGATGCACGTGCTTGAACATGTCGATGATCCAATATCACTGTTATCGAAAATGCGGGATTGGGTCACTCCGGGCGGGGATATAATATTGATTGCGCCTAACATGTGCTCACTTCACCGACAGTTGGCCGTTGAGATGGGGCTGCAGGAGCAACTGGATGACTTAAGCGCCAGAGATCTGGTTGTTGGGCATCAAAGGGTTTATAGCCATAGTACACTGCGATCAGATGTTGAGGCTGCGGGTGCCATCGTGGTAGAAGAGACAGGCTTTTTCTTAAAATCTTTACCCAACGCTATGATGCTTGAATATAGTCAGGATTTGTTACGGGCAATGAACAGTATCTCCACTAAATTACCGCCAGAATTGCTTGCCAATATCGGCATGGTGATTCGTTTTGCGTAGAGGGTTTACAAAGTGAGCATGGCAAAGAAAACACTCAGTATTGTCGTTACTGTCTTTAAAAGTGAGGAGAGCCTAAAGGAGAGCTTTTTCAGGATAATAGAGCTTCGCGATCGTGTTCCTCATATGAACTTGGAGTTCATTTTTGTCGTGGACGGATCTCCTGATGGCAGTCTTGATTTGCTGAAATCCTACAAAAAAGACTATCCCTTTATTAAGATCATTAGTTTCACGCGAAATTATGGTGCAGTGAATGCCTTTCTGGCCGGGTTGGCGAAAGCCACAGGTGATTGTGTCACCGTTCTACCCTCTGACATGCAAGATCCACCGGAACTCATTACGTCGATGGTTCAATACTGGATCGAAGGTTACAAAGCCGTATATGCGATCAGACGGTCAAGGGAAGACTCGCTACCAACAAAAATATTTTCCGGGATCTACTACTATCTGTTGCGTTTGATTGCGATCCCAGACTATCCGGAAACAGGTTTCGATGTGTTCTTGATTGACAGGCAGGTCATGGTGGAATTGCTAAAGACACAGGAGAAAAACTGCCATATTCAAAACGCCGTCTTTCTCTTAGGCTTTAACCATAAAAAAGTCTACTATGACCGACAGAAGCGTAAAGTGGGCAAATCTAGCTGGACCTTCTCAAAGAAAGTGAAACACTTCATCGACTCATTTGTCTCATACTCCTATGTGCCAATTCGCTTCATGACCGCGGTGGGGTTTCTTGTATCTGCACTATCGATCATCTATGGCTTGTTTGTGCTGATAAACATACTCATTGATGGGACGACCGAGCAACCGGGATGGGCGTCGTTGATGGTCGTGATTTCGTTTCTATTAGGCATCATCATGGTGATGATAGGCGTGCTAGGCGAATACGTTTGGCGTGTGCTCGATGAAGTGAGACCCCGCAGTCTGTATGTCGTTGATGAGTATCTCGATTGATAGAACTCGCAGTTTGCAAAATATTATTACGCCTACGGAGAACGCTGAACTGTGCCAAATATGATTAGCGATTGTCGAATGATCGACTTACCCAAGGTGAGCGATCCCCGCGGGAATCTAACGTTTGTTGAAGGGGAAAATCATATCCCCTTCGATATCAAACGTGTTTTCTATGTATATGATGTTCCTACAGCCGAAAGTAGAGGCGCTCACGCACACCGTGAACTGTCTGAATTCCTGATCTGCTTGTCAGGCAGTTTTGGTGTAGCGATCGATGACGGAAAGGAGCAACAAGTCATTCGGTTGAATCGCCCTTGGCAAGGCCTTCTTGTCCCACCAATGATCTGGGCCTCTGAGATTGAGTTTGATGCTGGAACCGTTTGTTTAATCTTGGCCTCACACGCCTACGATGAGGCAGATTATATTCGCGACTATGATGACTATCTGACCACGCGCTTAAACGGATTCTGAGTCAATCGTTTGAGCTAACGGCGCATGATATTCTTGAGTCACCATGCAGGAGCACCACAGGTGGATACACGCGAAGACCGCCCAGCAATGCTAAGTCAACGCCGTGCGTTAGCACTAGTGTTCGTTATGGTACTGGGTTTCGTGATGTTGATCGTGCCTGCAGTGATACGAGACTCGGTGACGATTGACGAGTTTGCCCACCTACCCGTGGGATTGTTTATGGATAGCAGTCACATTTTTGCCGTTGACACAGGCAACCCACCACTAAGTCGATTGTTACTCGCTTGGTTTTCAACTGCAGACGCCACGGGACTTGACCCCGGCCCAACATTACGCATTTGGCAACTGGGTTACCAGTTTATGCGAATACATGCCACCGACTATCAACGTCAGTTTATTCTGCCCCGGTTAGCGATCGTCGCAGCAACTCTGGCGCTAGCTGCGTTGGTGTTCGCCTGGTCATGGGCATGGCTTGGTCTCAACAGCGCCATGCTGGCGATCTTTTTCCTGCTTTTTTCCCCAGCAATACTGGCCCACGGCCATCTCGCCACCGTTGATCTACTCGGCGCACTGGGTTTTACGCTCACTGCGTGGGCTACATGGTGGTTGCTGCGTAGCCCTACGCTCTTGCGGGCAGTTGTATTGGGCGCTAGCTTTGGTTTAGCCGTATTGCTAAAGCTATCCAGCGTGATGGCTCTGCTTGGTATTGCCGCTTGTAGTATCTTGTATCTGCGCTCACCGATAAAACAAAATTCCATCAGCCTACGTTTAGTGCTCGCCTGCAGCGGGCTATTTGCACTGACCGGACTACTGGTGATTAACGCAGGTTATCTCTTTGATGGTACAGGCATTCGACTGAGTGAATCACTGCTCAGCGACAGCCCAACCTTCGGCGCCATAGCACAACAGTTTCCGGGCCTTCGACTGCCTTTGCCAGAAACGCTGCTGCTGGGTATCGATGGCATTTTGCACAATGGTAAAGGCGGCTTTACTTATCTGGCAGGAAACATATCGGCGGAACCTCACTGGTATTATCATTTGACGACATTCTTTCTGAAAACCCCTGTCGCATTTCTCATATTACTAGCCTTAGCGACACTTAACCTGCGAGTTTTTGGTCATAGAGACGGCAACAGGACACCCATGCTGTATTGTCTGACGATACCGATCGGGTTGATCTTAGCTGCCAATATCATGCTTAACTCGCTGCAGATTGGCGAGAGACATATGCTACCCGCCTACCCATTGCTATTTATGTGGGTGGCGCATGGTGTTGTCAGCTTTATCAATAAGCCCGTACGCGCAATTCGGCCAGGCCTTGTGACTGGCATATTTTCGGCGCTGTTGCTGTGGTATCTATCTGCATCAGTACTGGTCGCACCGCGTTACCTGCAGTATTTTAATATAGCTGCAGGCGGCCAGTACGGCGGCCACCGCTGGCTCGCGGACTCAAAT